>NC_007645.1:6375000-6675000 GCF_000012985.1 Hahella chejuensis KCTC 2396
ATTCTTCACCAAGTCGGCTCTACGAAGAATATAAGATATGGAAAACTCCGTTTGGTCATCGCTTTCTTCTAAATGAACGACAGGAACGTTCTCTGGGATCTCTCCCAGCTTAACTTGATTGCCCGCTGATTTATGCGCACTCTGCGCAGCCTCACCACCATGAAAACGAGCAACAATCTCTTCAGCAAGCAGCCGTTTGATGTTTTGAGGGTTTTCTCCAGCGTTGACCTGCACTTTAAAATCTTCAATTTCCGCCATATCCCGAAAACTTAAGAGTTCGAAGTAGCGCCACATTAATTCGTCAGGAATAGAAAGCAACTTGCCGAACATCTCCCCAGGCAAATCATTAACGCCAATATAGTTACCTAGAGATTTCGACATCTTTTGCACGCCATCCAAACCTTCCAAGATTGGCATGGTCATGATCACTTGAGGCTCTTGATCGTAGTGCTTCTGCAGCATACGCCCCATCAATAGATTAAACTTCTGATCAGTCCCACCCAATTCAACGTCGGCGCGCAAAGCAACAGAGTCGTAACCCTGCACTAACGGGTAAAGAAATTCGTGAATCGAAATTGACTGCTCGCCGTGGTACCGCTTGTGGAAATCATCACGCTCAAGCATACGCGCAACCGTATACTGACCAGCCAAGCGAATCATATCCGCCGCAGAGAGCTTATCCATCCACTCACTATTGAAGCGAACTTCTGTTTTCTTCGGATCCAGAATTTTGAACACCTGCTCTTTATAAGTCTGAGCATTCTGGGCTACGTCTTCTTTTGTTAATGGAGGGCGGGTGGCGCTCTTGCCCGTGGGGTCTCCGATCATCCCTGTAAAATCACCGATCAGAAAAATGACCTGATGCCCCAGATCCTGGAATTGACGTAGCTTATTAATAAGAACCGTATGCCCCAAATGCAAATCAGGCGCAGTCGGATCGAAGCCCGCTTTAATCCTGAGCGGTTCTCCCCTTTTTAATTTCTCGATCAATCCTTCTTCTTGAATAATTTCTTCCGCACCGCGCTTTATCAGCGCTAAAGACTCTTCTACAGATGGCATTACAGACGCCCTATTTGCAACTTGTTACGCTATTAACACTTAGTAATCGATAATCATGACCCTTGTCACGAACGCAGCACCAGGCAACGGCTTTAATATGACCCGGGGGCGCGATAGTATAGCAGCATTTTTCGCCAGCCAAACTGTTTGATATATGCACAGTTTCCAAAAACGCTTATACTCACTAGTTAAAGTTTTTTACAAACATCTGGACTTAACCTTTGATGTTAATTAAGAAAATATTACCCAAGCTTTCACGGATACATTTCCTGGCGGTTGCGGCCGCAGGATCTATGCTCGGATCAGCGCTCATTCTTAGCCCATCTGAGCAAGCGGCGGCAGGCCGCATTACTTTAAACATTCCTTTAGATGGCCAGCCTTCCAGCCAAGTTGACTCCAGCAGCCCTCTCGCAGATTTACCTGAAGACAGCGCATCAGCAAAGATTAAACCGCTAGTTCCCTCAACAGTAGAGCAAGCCACAGAGACGCCCGCTCCTGCTGCAGCCGAACCCGAAATAGCGTGGAACGAGTTTGAGGTTAAAAACGGCGACAGCCTATCCGCTCTGTTTAAAAGAGCAGGCGCTTCCAGCGCCGAGCTGGCGCAGATGGTGAACGACATCCCTGGCAAAGAGTGGACTCAGATTTTTCCTGGAGAAAAGCTGGACTTTGCATTCAACGCGGAAAACAAACTTAGCGCATTGCGTATTCACCGTAGCCAGTTGGAGAACTGGCTGATCAACGCCACTGCTGAGAATAAATTCGAGCTGGAGAAAGTCGTACTTAAACCAGATGTTCAGACCGCCTACGCGGAAGGCGTAATTAAGTCAGCCCTGTTCATTGACGCTAAAAATGCTGGGCTACCTGATAGCCTTATTATGGATTTGGCGAACATTTTCGGCTGGGATGTGGACTTCGTTTTGGACATTCGCAGTGGAGACTCGTTCAAACTGGTTTATGAAGAGCTTTTCCTGGATGGCAATAAGATCTCCAATGGCAACATTCTCGCCGCCGAGTTCACAAACCAAGGCGAGACATTTACTGCAGTGCGCTATGAAGACCAGGAAGGCAAAACTGGCTACTTCACCCCAGATGGAAAAAGCCTGAAAAAGGCATTTTTACGCACACCAATAGATTTCGCCCGTATCTCTTCTCACTTCAACTTGCAACGTAAGCATCCCGTTCTCCACAAGTTCCGCGCACATAAAGGAACAGATTACGCAGCTGGGCGCGGCACCCCTATCAAGGCGAGTGGAGACGGCAAGGTGATTTTCGCGGGCCGCAAGGGAGGTTACGGCAATGTAGTGATTCTGCAACACGGCCAGTCCATTACTACGCTCTACGCTCACATGAAAGGCTTCGCTCGCGGCATCAAAAACGGCAAGCGCATTAACCAAGGGCAGGTTATTGGTTATGTAGGCAGCTCAGGCTTGGCGACAGGACCTCACCTGCACTATGAGTTCCGCGTCAACGGCGTACACAAAAACCCGGTAACAGTGAAGTTCCCACATGCGCAGCCTGTCGCCGGTAATGAAATGGCCCGCTTCAAGGAGCAGGCCCAAACGGCCCTGGCCCAATTGCAAGCCTACTCAGACAGTTATCAGGTCGCAAAGCGGGACAGCCTAAGTTCCGATAACGCAGACCTATGAAAGATCGGGAAATATTCGCCGGACTCATGTCCGGCACCAGCCTGGATGGCGTGGATACGGCCCTGGCGAGCTTCCAGGGCGAGCTTCCTGAAACCATCGCAACCTCCTTCACTCCATTCCCTTCTGATCTGAAATACAAGCTTCATCACCTTGCCGTCGCCGACAGTTGGCGTCCAGACGAGTTGTTCGCAGCCGAAAGTCAACTAACTCTGCTATATGCTGAAGCTATAAACGACCTACTTCAGAGCGCCGATATCGATAGAAGCCGCATTCACGCAATCGGCTGTCACGGTCAGACCATCAGGCATCGCCCAGCGATAAATTGGCCATATACATGCCAGCTCGGCAACCCCAGCCTCCTCGCGGAGAAAACCGGAATTACCGTTATTGCGGACTTTCGGCGTCGGGATATTGCTGCAGGCGGCGAAGGCGCGCCTCTTGCGCCAGCATTCCATATGCATGTTTTGCAGCATCGTTTTCCCAATTGCGCTGTCGTTAATATCGGTGGAATCGCCAACATCACTCAATGGTCGGAAAAAGCTAACGCAGTTGTTGGTTTTGATTGTGGGCCCGGCAATATTCTTATGGACGCTTGGTGCTCACAAGCTTTCCAACAGAATTGCGATCATGGCGGTCAAATAGCAAGGACGGGATCGATAAATCACGCATTACTGCAAGAAATGAAAAAGGAGCCATTCTTCTCTCTTTCCGCCCCTAAAAGCACAGGACGAGAGCTATTTAATCATGACTGGCTACAGGCGAACCTGCAAAAGACAGCATCCGTTGATGACAGAGATATTCTGGCGACACTAACTGAACTAACGGCCCAAACGATCTGCGAAGCCCTAAACACTAATACCCTCACGCACCTGTTTGTTTGCGGCGGCGGCGCGCACAACCTCTTTTTGATGGAAAGACTTAGCCGCCACCTCCCTGGTATTTTGGTAAAGGGAACAGACAGTGCAGGCATTGACCCGGATTTCATGGAGGCAATGGCTTTCGCCTGGCTGGCGATGAGAACATTAGCCAGATTACCCGGCAACATCCCAGCAGTGACTCGCGCTCAAGGGGAGAGAATATTAGGGGCGATTTACCCCGCCTGATAGCCAGCGCTGATTAGCATAGACTAGAAGTCCACGTATCCTTTCTCTTTCAGCTTTTTCTCTTCCGCGGGACCATAAGGCACGATCTCAATGAAGGGAGGCAACGCGCTACGGTCAATATTATGAATGCGCAAATAAGTGTTACACACTCTCACGTCAATGACGCGAAAAGCATCCAGTTGCGCAGCTTTATCCACGATAGATTTGAACTCCGGGTAGTTCATTTTGGCGAAATACTCGACTTCCGGTCCATGCAGGACAAAAGCGATAGGACTGCCAAGAGAGTAGCCGTTCTCGCCCTCCAGCAGTTTAGAAGCCCGTTCAAACAACTCGGCAATTTCTTCCGGCGTATGGAGCTCTATCTTCGCCAGATAGCTCAAAGAATCCGTTGCGATAGCGGGGCTGGTTTCCGGCCTTTCCGCTGCTGGTAGCGAGAGGGAGAAAACAGTCAGCCACAGTAACGTTAAATAGCGGCTGAACTGCATATATCTGACCCTTATATAGAGAAGGAGCTGCCGCAACCACAAGTGGTCGAAGCATTCGGATTCTTAATAACGAACTGCGCGCCTTCCAATCCTTCACGAAAATCGACTTCCGCACCGACAAGGTATTGATAGCTAAGCGAGTCCACAACTAAACGCACGCCGTCTTTTTCAACAATCGTGTCGTCTTCGTTTACTGCTTCGTCAAAGGAGAAACCATACTGAAATCCTGAACAGCCGCCCCCCGTGACGAACACACGCAGGCTCAGCTCATCGTTCCCCTCATCCTCAATCAGAGACTTCACCTTCGCCGCAGCGTTATCAGTGAAGATTATAGGGGTTGGTTCATATGTCTCAGCGACGTTCATAGCTCCTCCCGCCGCAACTCTCGTTGCAAGCGCTCTATACTCGGCAATTAAAAGTAGGATACAACGTGAATTATCTATTTATCCTACTTAATCGGTCAACTATATCAATGACTGGCCAAGTTAATCAGCTCAGGTTGATCGCTGGCGTCGCCCTGAGGCTTACCTGCTTTTTTATCTTCTTTCGCCGCTTTCTTCTGTTCGGATTTATCCGTAGCCGTGACCGTGGCGGCTGAAACGCTCTCTTTGCTATGAACCAGGTTTCCGTTCACTTCCGCGCCCATCGCCATTTCAATCAAATTGTAATACACGTTGCCAGTGATAGAAGCTTTCGGCGCCAGTTCGATATGCTCCGAGGAGTAAACATCGCCGTTCACTTTTCCATTGATTATGATGTGCGGCGCAATGACGTCTCCGTTCACTTCGCCGACATCGCTGACTCGCACAATGGCGTCTTCATCTGTCGTGTCGGCCTTAATCTTGCCAAGTATCTTACCGTCAATATGCAGCCCCCCAGTAAATTGCAAGTCGCCCTTGATTTCAGTACTGCGAGAAATCAGCGTATCGAAGTGCCCGCCATTAACGTTTTTTGATTTGGTTTTCTTTTTCCCGAACATTCTTACTCCCCGACCTTCCAATCGAAGGTTCTTTCTATTTTCGTTGCTTTTTTCCCGGTTGATTGCGCCACCACCTGAATCTGCTCAGGAACGAAGCCTTCCGGCAATTCCATTTCTCCAGCAATATCCTGGAAATAACGAAATCTGAACTTAACCCCCAACTCCTCGGCTCCGTCGACGTCCCGCAACGGCAATATCTCCTTTTCGCCACCTTTCACCCCGATCAGGTTTACCGCCACAACGCCCTGGATGTAGGTTTTGTTGTCAGCCACTTGCGTTAATACAAGTTTATACTGAAACCTCCGATTTTCCCGTGTAGGACGAATTTCCATCCGTTGAACCTGCAAACCAGTATCTTCATCGGAGGGAGCCATGATGTTTTTGTAGAAAGCGATATCTTCACGTAATTGCAAATTCGCGCTTTCCAATTCACGAATAGTCTTCAGTACATCGGTGCTGGCGGCCTGATCGATCGCTTTTCCCCTCTCCAGGTTAGCCACCTGTTGCGCCAACTCAGTGGCGCGCCTCTCAGCTATGACCAACATCCGGTTGAGTTCTTGATTTTTAGAGCCAAGCTTTTCCTTTCTCAGGTCAGAGAAATACCACCCCATGGCGATGCCGCCGGTAATGCTTATAATTATGGCCAGCCATGCCAGAGCCCGTTTTTTAAGCGTTTCTCCCGGGCGGTAAGGTACGACGACCAGTTTTTCGTTTGCATTGGTAGACATTGACGATTGATACCGATTCTGAAGTGTCCATAACCTTACGCGCCATCTTAGTATTCTCTACTAACTCATTGTCGGCAAAGTTATTTTTTGTGAATTTAGGTAGCAAGCCAAACACTGTCACGCATTTGGCTTGAAATACGCCTCTTCAGTGGGCGCTCAGAGCAAGATCAAGGCAATGCGGCGATGAGATTCAATCCCGCCGTCTCCGGCAACCCCAGCATAATGTTCATATTTTGTACGGCCTGGCCCGCTGCGCCCTTCACTAGATTATCGATCACTGAGAGCACAATCACCACGTTAGATTCAGGTTGTCTATGCAACGAGATGCGACACAAGTTGGAGCCTCTTACTGAACGCGTCTCAGGCAGGCTTCCGAATGGCATCACATCGACAAAAGGTTCATTCTCATAAAACGACTCAAACAGCGCTTGCAGATCGTCACTATCCTGCTTCAGTTCCGCATACAAAGTGGCTTCTATGCCTCGTATCATAGGCACGAGGTGAGGCACGAACGTCAGACCGACCGGCGCTCCAGCCGCCAGGCTGAGCCCCTGTTTAATTTCCGGCAGATGACGATGCCCTGATGCGCCATAGGCTTTGAAGCTCTCGCTGACTTCACACAGTAAATTAGCAACTTTGCCTTGCCTACCAGCGCCGCTCACGCCGGATTTGGCGTCCGCGATCAGACGTTGCGTATCCACCAGCCCCTTGCTTAACAGAGGCAAGAAGCCCAACTGGACTGCAGTAGGATAACATCCTGGGTTAGCCACGAGCCGAGCGGATTTGATCGCCGTCCTGTTCATCTCCGGTAAGCCATAAACGGCTTCAGCCAGCGCTTCAGGCGCAGTGTGAGGCAACCCATACCAACGACTCCACAATTCCGCGTCACGGATGCGGAAATCCGCGCCCAAGTCCACCACCCGCGTTCCTTTGGCCAATAATTGCGGAACCATTTCCAAAGCGACGCCATGGGGGGTGGCGAAAAACACCAAGTCGCACTTTGACAGCGCTTCGACATCAGGAGCGCTAAAGCATAAGTCTGTGAAGCCGCGTAAATTGGGGAACATTTCCGCAACAGGAACGCCGGCGTCTCCTCGCGACGTTACTACCGCCACTTCCACTTCAGGATGAGCCAACAGTAACCTGATCAACTCAACGCCGGTATATCCAGTGCCGCCGACAATGCCAATTTTAACCACGAGCTTACTGACCTCCGCTAAATGCCGAACCAATTTTCCCCGCACAGCCGCAGCTGCGTCGGACAATACTCTAATAAATTCGCTATACTAGCAGCTTTCCAACACCCGCGCAGAGTCAGCTTTCCTGAATTGCGGGCGGCGCTATTACATTCCACCCTCTGGCTGTAGCCATGGCTGCATCACCTGCCGAGCAAACTCAGCAACAAGTTTGAATGGGAGAGGTTTGTGCTCAAACCAAACGGGAAGAAAACGCAAAAACAACAGGTTTCCGCGCTGGCTCTCAAACTGGACTTGCTCTTTCAGTCTTTTCGCCGCCGCGTCGCCAGCTATGAGGCGCTGCCGCAACTGGCGCTGTTGGGCTTTCTATCCGGGTTGGCCACCGGCGTAGTGATTCTGCTGTTTCGAGCAGCGATTGAACTTCCTCTCGGCTACCTTCTGCCTGGCGACAGCGCGGAGAACTTCGAACAATTAACGCCCCTAATGCAGTTCTGCCTGCCGATTGTCGGGGCGCTTATTCTCGCCCTATGGCTGATGCGCCTGGGCGTGCAACAGCGCAAAGTCGGCGTCACTCACGTCATGGAGCGACTGGGCTATCATCAGGGTTATATTTCCCTTCGCAGCGGACTACTGCAGTTTTTCTGCGGCGTCGCCACCTTGGCGACCGGGCAAAGCGCAGGCCGGGAAGGTCCAGCCGTGCACCTTGGCGCCACCAGTTCCAGTCTGTTGGGCCAGTGGATGGGGCTACCCAACAATAGTATCCGCATGCTGGTGGGTTGCGGCACCGCTGCAGCGGTGTCCGCCTCCTTCAACACGCCTATCGCCGGCGTCATCTTTGCGATGGAGGTGGTCATGCTGGAATACACCATCAATGGCTTTACGCCGATTATTCTGGCGGCAGTGACCGCCGCCGTCGTGTCTCAGCCTATCTATGGCAATGACCCGGCATTCATTGTTCCAAACTTCAGCCTGAACTCTCTTGTGGAACTGCCTTACATTGTCGCCGTCGCCATATTGATCGGCATGTGCTCGGCTCTGTTCGTCAAAATCATCAGTCAAACCATGGAAAAGGTGAAGACGCCTATTCTTTGCCGATTATTGGCGGCAGGGTTCTTGACCGGCTTGGCCGCATTGGCCTTGCCTCAGATCATGGGCATTGGTTACGACACTGTAAATGACGCTATCGCCGGCAATATCGGCTTTCTACTGCTTCTGGCTATCGCGCTGGCGAAGCTCTTAGTCACCGCTACTACCATTGGTTTGGGTATGCCTAGCGGGATTATAGGTCCCACCCTGTTCATCGGAGCCACTCTCGGGGGGGCGCTCGGCGTTCTGGCGAACATGCTAATGCCAACCCTTGCCTCGGAGCCAGGGTTTTACGCTGTGCTGGGCATGGGAGCGATGATGGGCTCCGTTCTACAAGCGCCTTTGGCCGCTATCATGGCGGTAATCGAGTTGACGCGAAATCCCAACGTCATTCTCCCTGCGATGCTGATCATCATCGTGTCCAGCTTGATCGCTTCCCACTACTTCCGGCAGCGCTCGGTGTTTCTAACCATCCTGCAATTACAGGGGTTGGATTATCGTGCGGAGCCGCTAACTCTGGCTCTGCGACGCGTAGCGGTCGGCGCCATTATGGAAAGAAGCATCAAACGCTCACAACAGAAATTAGTCTGGGGAGAGGCGAAAGAACTGCTGCGCACAGAGCCGCGCTGGATCATCATCGAGAGTGAGGGCGGCCCGCGCGCCATTCTGCCGGCTGCGGATTTGGCCCGCTATCTGACGGAAGAAGAAGGCAAGCCCGAGTTTAACGCCGGAGAAGCGTCCCTGGATTTGCTCAGTATCCCCGCCCAGCGACGAGACGTCGCGTCTCTGCATGTCCAGGCTACGCTGGAAGAGGCGCTGGACCGACTAAACGCGACCGGGGTAGAAGCCCTCTATGTCGAACGCACGACCGCCCCATTGATCAAACCCATTATAGGCGTGATCACTCGCGCGGACTTAGAGTCCTACTATCAATATAAAAGCAAATAAACATTTACTTATGCGATCAAGCAGAACAAGGAGCACAGCATGCTTTGGATAAAAGCCTTTCATATTATCGCCATGGTGTGCTGGTTCGCTGGCATTTTTTACCTGCCGCGCTTATTCGTCTATCACGCCATGAGCGAGGATGAAATCAGCAAGGAGCGCTTTAAAATCATGGAGCGCAAGCTCTACCGGGGCATCGCCACGCCATCCATGGTCATAACGGTAGCACTGGGTCTGTGGTTGTTATCATACAATTTCTCAGGTTATCTGGCCCAAGGTTGGATGCATGCAAAACTGACGATGGTCATCGCCCTGATCGGCTATCACTTTTACTGTGGTCATCTGTTAAAAGTATTCAAAGAAGACCGCAACCAACGCAGCCATGTCTTCTATCGCTGGCTCAATGAAGCCCCTGTGCTGGTGCTGGTCGGCGTAGTCATCATGGTGGTGGTGCGTCCTTTTTAAGCGCAGGATTTCCGGCATTTGCATTCCCCATCCGGAGTTCCCACAATGCGCAGAATAATTTGTCCTTTTTAAGCCATAGATACAGGAACAGGCATGACTATCTCAGAAGAACTTTTCAGCCGGGCCCAGCAACATATTCCCGGCGGCGTCAATTCGCCGGTGCGGGCGTTTCGCGGTGTCGGCGGAGCCCCGGTATTCTTCAGCAAAGGCGAAGGGGCGTATCTGTATGATGAGGACGGCAAGCGCTATATCGATTATGTCGGCTCCTGGGGCCCGATGATTCTGGGGCACGCCCATCCCGACGTGCGTCAGGCTCTGGAGCGCCAACTTGCCAACGGCCTGGGTTTCGGCGCCCCTACCCGCATTGAAATCGATATGGCGGAGAAAGTGTGCGAGCTGGTTCCCTCCATTGAAATGGTGCGAATGGTGAACTCCGGCACTGAAGCCACGATGAGCGCCATTCGTCTGGCGCGGGGGTTTACCGGAAGAGACAAAATCGTCAAATTCGAAGGCTGCTATCACGGCCATGCCGATTCGCTATTAGTGAAGGCGGGTTCCGGCGCACTGACTCTTGGCATTCCCGACTCACCAGGCGTTCCCGCCAGCGTGGCTGAGCACACTCTCACTTTGACTTACAACGATGCAATCATGGTCAGGGAGGTTTTCGCCCGCCACGGGGATGAAATCGCCGCGATTATCGTTGAGCCTGTCGCCGGCAATATGAATTGCATTCCACCTGAACCCGGCTTTCTGGAGACGTTGCGCGCCGTCTGTGACGAGCATGGCTCTCTGCTGATTTTCGATGAAGTCATGACCGGCTTCCGCGTTGCTCTGGGTGGAGCCCAGCAGGTTTATGGCGTCAAACCCGACCTGACCACGCTAGGCAAGGTCATCGGCGCAGGTCTGCCGGTCGGCGCATTTGGCGGCCGCCGCGACGTCATGTCGCATATAGCGCCACTGGGACCGGTTTATCAGGCTGGCACGCTGTCTGGCAACCCTCTGGCGATGGCCTGCGGCTTGACTATGTTGAACAAGATCAGCGAGCCGGGCTTTTACGACGCACTGGCCGCCAAAACTGAAGCCCTGGCGAAAGGATTGCAAGAACGCGCGCAAGCAGCGGGCGTCCCCCTGACCATTAATCAGGTTGGCGGCATGTTCGGCTTCTTTTTCAGTGAAGAAAAGAAAGTTTCCCGTTTTGAACAAGTCACCCGTTGTGACCTGGAGCGTTTCCGCAAGTTCTACCACGGCATGTTGGATAAGGGCGTGTACTTGGCGCCATCCGCTTATGAGGCGGGGTTTGTCAGCGCTGCGCACTCCGACGAGGACATCCAAGCGACGCTGGATGCCGCCTCCAGTCTGTTTGCTTCAATGTAATTCTTGCGCGGCGGAGAGATCCGCCGCTATTTTCGATTCAATCCAGATCAACCAGATCAACCAGATCAAAGGATAAACAGCTAGCGTTTACCCTTTCTTATTTACGCCAAACAAACGCCGGCTTATTTGCCTTGCGCCTGGCGCGCTTGATCCAGCGAATACATAGCGGATTCCTTGAAAGCTTTATCGTCTCCCGCCAGAGACAGCGCCTTCAGACACAATTGCTCAGACTTGGCGTAGCGCTGCTGATCATAGTGCAGGCGCGCCATCATCAGATAAACATCGCCCGCCTTCGGCGACATACGTTGCGCCCGCTCCACCATCAGCATCGCCTGATCATAGCGCCCTTCGCGAGCGGCGGCCTCGGCATTCGCCAACATCTGACGAGCCGCCGGCGTGGGCTCCACCCGGGAAATACGCACCGGAGGCGATACGGGCCGCCCCGTACGATCAGGTTGCTGCGGCGCAGCAGTTTCGGTTGCGGGCGTTGACGGCTGCGCCGTCTCTTGACCAGTCTCCGTCGTCGTATTGCTGCGATAGGGGTTCACCCCACATCCGGTCATCACCGCCAAGACTCCCAGCACACAAACTCTATTCAGCAGTCGCATAATTATTATTCCCCGGTATTAACCATCCCACCAGCTACGCAGCCAACGCTGCAGTGCATTATCTCGTCCGACGCAGACGGCCTCTTCGACAGGCGCGCTACCACGCTGGAAAGGCATGGCGACAGAACCGTCACACCCTTCGTCCGACTTTTTACCTGTGGCGCTATCCACCCACACCCATTCCACCGTCTCCGGCGTGGTGGGAATGAAGGACACTTGGGGCAGTCGTTGATACAGGTTCATCCAGACTTCCAAAGCGCCGGAGGCTCCTGTCAGGCGAGTCACGCTGTTATCGTCCTTACCCAGCCACACAGTCGTCTGGTATTGGCCATTAAAACCGACAAACCAACTGTCGCGGTAGTCATCGGTGGTGCCTGTTTTACCCGCTACAGAGTAGTCTTCCGGAAAGCGCTGATATACGCGTCGCCCTGTGCCTTCGCGCATGACGTCGAACATGGCGTATTGGAGCAAATAAGTCGCTGCGGGATCAACAACCTGATGAGTATCAAAGGGATATCTTGTCAACAACTCACCATCGGGTTTTGTCACTGCGCGAATTGCCCGTAAAGGCGTATCGAAACCGGTGGAAGCCAGGTTTTGATAGAGATGAGCGACCTGAAGCGGCGTCAGATTCAATGCTCCCAACAGCACCGACGGATAAGGCGCCGCATCCGTCTCCACGCCCAGCTTGCGCACCTGGTCCAATACCGCCGGTACGCCCAGCTCCAGCCCCAAGCGAACGTTGGCCAAGTTCAGGGAATGCGCCAGGGCGTGCTGCAAGGTCACCTCGCCGTGGGTTTGTTTGTCATAGTTTTGCGGAGACCACACATCGCCATTCTCAAACTTGATGGAAAACGCCTCGTCTTTAATCGGCGACGCCAATGTGTACTTGTCTTTCTCCTGCAAAGCCGTGAGCGCGATGACCGGCTTAATCAAAGAGCCAATCTGCCGCTTCGCCTCAAGCGCGCGGTTAAAGCCGGCGAATTGCGCATCTTTGCCGCCGACGAGCGCTACCACCTCTCCACTATCCAGCGCGGTGGTCACCAAAGCGCCTTGCAGCCCCTGGTTGGCCTTATTGCGCTCCAACCCTTTCACCGTTTTACTCAAGGCCGACTCAGCCTGGGTTTGAACCAGAGGATCAAGGGTAGTGAAGATCCGCAGCCCTTCTGACTGCAGATCCTCTTCACGATAGTCTTTATCCAACTGCTGACGGACCAGGTCCATAAAAGCGGGATACATGCTGTCGGAATAACGCGGCTGCGCCACCACACCCAAGGGGCGGTTCTTAAAGCCGACGCTTTGCTCATTAGAGATCACCCCGCCTTCCGCCATCATCTGCAGCACCAAATCGCGGCGCTTTTGCGCACGTTCAGGATGTTTACGCGGGTTGTAGTAAGAAGCGCCTTTAACAATTGCCACCAGAAGGGCGGATTTCTCCGGCGTCAAATCCTGTACCGGTACACCGAAGTAGAACTGACTGGCCATTCCGAAGCCGTGTATAGCTCGTGCGCCAGCCTGCCCCAGGAATATCTCATTACAATAGGCTTCCAGAATTTCATCTTTCTCGTAATGCCATTCCAGCAGCAAGGCCATAATAGCCTCGTTGAACTTGCGCCAGATGGTCTGGTCGCTGGACAAGTAAAAGTTTTTCACCAGCTGCTGCGTCAAGGTGCTGCCGCCCTGCACCACGCGCCCAGCGCGGATATTCACCCAGGTCGCCCGCATTATGGATAGAGGCGATACGCCGTAGTGGGAGTAGAAATTCTTATCCTCTACCGCCACCAGCGCCTTTTTCAGGCTATCTGGGACTTCCTTGAGGTTCACCAACAGGCGGTCTTCATGCTGGGCGGGATATATGCCGCCAATGAGCACGGGCTCAAGTCTGGCCCAGTTCGTATCCGTTCCGCCGGCGCTCACGCGGCTAATGCCCTGTCCATCGAAGTCCAGGCGGAACTTCTGTGCTTTCTGGTCCCCATCGGGATATTTGAACGAACGGCTGTACACTTCCAGTGCGCTGGAAGGCATGGAATAGGTTCCCGGCTGTCCAGGGCGATCCGTGCGCCGGTACCCCAGACTCTTCAATTCTTCCTCAACCTGCCCTCGGGTGTAGTTCTGACCAGGGAAGAACTCCATGGGACGCGCGAACACCTGGGCAGGTAGCTGCCAGCGTTTACCCTCAAACTTCTCTCTTACGGTCGCATCCAGATAAATGGTCCAAATCACCAGTAAGACGGAGAGAACCAAAGTCACTTTAAAAAGGATGGAAAGGATGCGTCTTTTTGGTGCGGTCTTTTTCTTGCCGGGCCGCTTATTTGCAGGCTTGCGGGCTGTTTTAGGTTTCGACATGGGAATGTAGATGGTTTAAGCTCTAGTCTGCTGGCGCGGCTGCCTTTTATTCTCGTTGAAACGCGTTGTTTCAGGATGTTAGATGTGCGCCAGATGATTGTTTTTCGGGCGGTCGCGGCGGTTATCATAACCAATTTCAGCAATCAGTGGCATGAAACCCTCGCAATATTAAATAAGAAGGAGCGACGCGTGAGCGAGAGCTTAATCAAAGCGCTGCAGGATCCGGCAGTCTATGGACATCCCGTCACACAGTTTCAACTCGTCGAAACACATATCTCCTGGGTCATCCTGACCGGGCCATACGCCTACAAAATCAAGAAACCCATGGATTTCGGCTTTCTTAATTTCACAGATCTGGAGCGCCGCCGCTTCTATTGCGAGGAAGAACTACGGCTCAATCGTCGCCTTGCTCCTGAGATTTACCTGGGGTTGGTCAGAATTACCGGCTCAGAGGCGAAACCCTCCATCGACGGCAATGGCGACGTAATCGAATATGCAGTCAAAATGAAGCAGTTCAACCCCAACGATCTGCTCAGCAAACTACCCAATGATTCAGATAAACTGCCCCGCTATCTGGACGCCCTCAGCCAGCAACTCGCAGATTTCCACATGCAAGAGTCCGCCGTCGCCGACAGCAGCAGTGAATTTGGCGATCCCGAACAAGTTTTTGCGCCAGTGCAACAAAACTTCGACCAAGTCCGCCCGATGTTGTCTGACGCGGCGGAATTGCGACAACTGGAATACATCGAAGGCTGGGCGCAAAGTACTTACGAGCGCCTGCGTCCATTTCTGCAGTCACGCAAAGACAAAGGCTTTGTGCGGGAATGTCACGGAGACGTGCATCTTGGCAACGTAACCTTGTTTGAAAACAGGGTCACTCTGTTCGACTGCATCGAGTTTAACGAAGACTTTCGCTGGACAGATGTTTACAACGACCTCGCCTTCCTGATGATGGATCTGGAAGATCGGGGCATGAAGCACCTCTCCTACCGGTTTCTGAATAAATATCTGGAAATTACCGGCGACTACGCCGGCGCTGAGTTACTGCCTTTCTATAAGTCATATCGCGCAATGGTGAGATGCAAAGTGGCGCTGTTTACCCTTGGCGCGCCGGGATTGAGCGAGGAGGCGAAGGCGGAGCAGGTGCGCAAATACCGTAAGTACCTGGAATTGGCGGAAAGCTATATGGATGTTCCCACACGCTTTTTACTCATTACCCATGGCGTTTCCGGCACAGGCAAGTCCACCATCACCTCCCGTTTGCTGGAGCGGTTGAGCGCCATTCGCCTACGTTCGGACGTCGAGCGTAAGCGCCTGTTCGGTTTTTCTCATCTCGACAGCACTGGCGCCTCCGGCAGTGACCAAGGCATCTATAACAAAGACGCCTCAATTAAAACCTACTCCCATCTCGCTGACACCGCCCGCGCCCTGTTGCACTGCGGGGCAGCAGTGATCATTGACGCCACTTTCCTCCGTTATGATCAACGTCAACAAATGGAAAAAGTCGCGGAAGAGGAAGGCGTTCCGTTCGCAGTAGTGGACTGCCGGGTGCCTCTGGATGAAATCGAGCGCCGTCTAAACCGTCGCAAGGAAAAGAACGACGACCCCGCTGAAGCCGGTGTGGAAGTCATGCACAAACAACTCACCCGGGATGAACCCTTCCAGGAAGACGAGCTGCCTCACGTGTTAGTGGTTGCTACCGATAGCTCAGAGGACATTCAGACTCTGACCGAAAAGTTAGTGCAACGTCTCGGCGCAGCTTAAGCTGCGCTGACTCAACCCATATCCATTGCTATTGCGTCGTTTTATCGTTCCGTTTTGTTACGGAAGACTACATGACTTGACTTAAACCTCTGTCTATACTGCGATTATGCGTCGTTATTGTCACGGCGCCCCGATTAGCGTTTACTCAGGGCGGCCTTATCCGCCAAGTCGCAGAATTCTTTCCGGAGGTGCAGGTCAATGGAACGGGTCAAGATAATAGATCACTCTCTTTATCAACTACTTCGTTCTGAAAAGGTCGATGAGTTCAATAAGCAGAAACAGTCCACCCCTGTTCCCAGCTTTGAACTCTGCGACTTTCGCGGCCTGGATTTGCGAGGCCTTGACGCATCGGGCCTGGATCTTAAAGGCGCGTACTTTCGAGGAGCGGATCTGCGCGGCATCGACTTCCGCAAAGCGGATCTGGAAGGAGCCAGCATCGCCAGCACCAAAATATCAGGCTGTTACTTTCCTGAAGAGCTGTCTCCAGACGAAATTGTTATGTCAGTCACCCATGGCACGCGCCTACGCTACCGTCGTTGAACCGGAACCGGACCTATGTTTTTACTTGGTGAACACGTGGCCTCCGTCGAAGGCCTGCTCGAATATGTAAACAGCTCCGCGCGCAGCCTGCAAAGATTGCTTCCTCCCAGCCCGAACAATATAGAACTCTACCCCGGCACAGATTTGTTCACGCGCATTCCCCGCGGCCACTTGTGCCTGGTGCGACGCGGGATGCTCTCGGCCGTCATGGACAACCGGGTCGCCTATATCCTTCAACCCGGAGATGTCGCTGGTATTGAAGGCGGCATTAAAGCGGCGACTGTCAGCTATGTGTGTGAAGACCCAGTAGAGCTGGATTGCTTTTCTCCCGTCGCTTTTCAGGAACTGATGAAAGAAAACCAGCAACTCTCTAACACATGGCAAAGCTATGTCGTCGGTCTGATGACCCTTTTCAGCCACTCCTACGGCGATATCAGTAAAGAACAACACCGCCCTCAGGCCGGGTTTACTCGCTACAAGCCGGGGGATGTCATCATTCGCCAGGGTGAAGAAGCAGACAACGTCTACACCATGATGAAGGGCGATGCGAAGGTCTTTATCGATGAACAGGAAGTCGGTGAAGTGCATGAAGGGGAAATTTTCGGCGCTATCGCCGCGCTGACCAACGCCCCTCGCAACGCCACCGTTGTGGCGGGAAATTCATGCACTGTCATGGCGGTGCCAAAAACCCAGTTCGTCAGCCTGATTCACGCTCACCCGGAGACCTGTTTCCATTTATTGGAAAATATGGCTCGGACCATCAACGATCTGAACCGCCGCCTGACTGGCGATTCCGCTGCGCTCTAGCTATTTCATGGCGTCACGAAAACTGCTGGGCGGCGTACCGGCGCGCGAGCTGGATCAGTTGGCGGACGGCGCCTGCCGCGGCTTCCAGTTAGCCGACAACAGTGTCTTTGTGGTTAAGCAACGCAACGCCTTGTTCGCCTACGTCAACAGCTGCCCGCATTTGGGCATAGAGCTGGAATGGATGCCGGACCAGTTTCTCGACCAAGCCCGGCAATTTATCCACTGCGCTACACACGGCGCGCTGTTTTTGATCCACTCTGGAGAGTGCATCAGCGGCCCGTGCCAGGGACAATCTCTTCAACGACTGGAAATGGAGCGCGCTGACGACGAATGGCGCTTCTATATCTGCCCTGTTGACGCAGATTTAGAACGCTTCTGAATCAAACGGCGTTACCTCTAATTTTTGAGTCAGTCTTATTTCCCCTGGCGTAATCTCCGATTTATACGCCAACACTTCCACGCCCGCCTCTATAGCTTCCGATAGCAAAGCCCCGTAACGAGCATCAATGTGAGTGGCGGGACTCACTACGGAAATACCGCTATGGTTGACGCAAAATACCAGTGCGGCCCGCTTTCCATTTCTCACCACAGACATCAGCTCCTCCAAATGCTTTTGACCGCGGGTACTCACGGCATCGGGAAAATATCCACGCCCATGCAAGCAAAGAGTGACGTTTTTCACTTCTACATAACAGTCGGGAAGCTCGGAGGAACCGGAAAGCATCCAATCAGCCCGGCTGTTCTGATCCCCGAACTTCACTTCAGCCTTCTTTAAAGGATATCCCTGCAATTCCTTGATCACGCCGGCGTCAACCGCCTCACCCACAAGTTGGTTCGGACGCGCCGTATTCACGCACGCGAACTCTCCGGCTGGGGTCTCCACCAATTCCCAAGTATGTCGATACTTGCGGGCGGGATTGCCGGAGTCGCTGTAGTACACAAGACTTCCGGGCTCAGCGCACCCCGTCATCGCCCCCGTGTTCGGGCAGTGGATGGTCAGCTCAGCGCCATCGGGAAGCTGGATATCCGCCAGAAACCGCTTGTAACGTTTCAGCAATCGTCCGGGCGTTGGAACTATATCGATTTTCAAAAAATGACTCCTTATTTGCACTGATAAACACCGAAAATAGCAATCGCATTAAATTGGACTACTTTGAAATAAATAAGGGTTGGCGATCAGTTCAGTTATCTGCTATGTTTCGCTCGCTTAAATCCTGACAAATCGCGAATATTAGCAAATATGAGTCCAGTGCGGGCGCGGGAGCCTACACTACTTGGTATTGAGAAGTGACTAGACGAGGCAGAAGATATGCCAAATGAAAAAGCGGGTAGCGCTGGTAAGTTCACGAATTTTACTCCGTATGAAATTGGTGACAACGAAGAATACATGAGCCCTGCTCAGCTGGAGCATTTCAAACAGATCCTGCTGGACTGGAAACAAGAGCTCATGGAAGAAGTAGACCGCACCATGCACCATATGCAAGAAGACGCGGCCAACTATGCAGACCCCAGCGATAGGGCGACTCAGGAAGAAGAATTCAGCTTGGAACTGCGCACTCGCGACAGAGAGCGTAAGCTGATCAAGAAAATTGACCAGACTATCGATCAGATTGATCGGGAAGATTACGGTTTTTGTGAATCCTGCGGCGTGGAAATCGGCATTCGCCGTTTGGAAGCCCGCCCAACCGCTACGCTGTGCATTGACTGCAAAACGCTGGCGGAAATTCGGGAAAAGCAAACCGGCATCTAATCCGGCCTCGCCCGCGTCTTTATGCAGGCAGTCTCTTCGGATATCTATCGAGGGCGCTTCGCGCCCTCACCCACAGGCCCTCTTCACTTCGGCTCGTTGGTCGGCGCACTGGCCAGCTATCTTGACGCGCGCAGCAGACAAGGCATCTGGCTCGTTCGTATCGAAGACATCGATCCTCTACGGGAAGTCCCCGGCGCCGCTGACAGCATTCTACGAACACTCGAAGCGCACGGCATGCTGTGGGACGAAAGCATTATCTATCAATCTCACCGACTTTCCGCCTACAGCGAGCTGCTGGCGCAATTGCTTGCAAACGGCCACGCCTATCCCTGCCCTTGCAGTCGCAAAGAGTTGTCTGAGCGCCACGGTCGCCATCTGGACGCCTGCCGCTTACGTCAAACGCCCCCAGGCGCCGAGTACGCCTACCGATTCGCTGTAACAGACGCAGAACACAGTTTTAACGACTTGATACAAGGCGCCGTTCCCTACCGCCTGCATGGAGAGTTGGATGATTTCGTCATCCGGCGCAAAGAAGGCTTTTTCTCCTACCAACTGGCGGTCGTTTGCGATGATTTGGCACAAGGCGTCAGCCATATCATTCGCGGTTCCGACCTGCTCGACTCCACGCCATTGCAGTATCAAATGTATCAGGCGCTGGGTAGAGCGTGTCCGCAAGTCGGACACTTCCCGGTTGTCGTCGACGCTTCCGGCGCCAAACTCAGCAAACAGAACCTGGCCCCTGGGCTGGATAACCGGCAAATCATGAACAATCTCCGAGCCGCCGCCACAGCTCTGTTAATTGATAACATAGAGCTGATGCAAGCCGAAACGCCTCATGAGCTCTTACCGCAACTAACGCTGCGCTGGTCCCGCGACAAGATTCATGGACTGCGCAGCGTTCCTCTGCCTGACATCGCCAGCGCATAAAGCGCTTAAAAGCTGTTACCCTGTTTTCACCCGCTTATATTTAATAAGTGCGCGAAAACAACTAATTGGGAAGCCAAAAAGGTATTTTGCATGCTCCCGTTTCCTCCAGTAACATGGACAAACCTAGTCTTCCGGGTATTTTGGTAACGCGGTCTATGTATATCTATCGCTTGGTGTTTCTGCTGATTTTAGGCGTCTATATATTTTCACCAGTGATCATGGACTGGTGGATCGCGCCGGGTAGCGCCTGGTACAGGCCTTACATTATCTGGTTCCTGCTGATTGTCGTCGCATACTGGTTAGAGCGAAAGCGGGGACCGAATGAATTTTAGCGCCTGGAGCCTGTTCGCCTACGGCGCCTTGTATCTAAGCGCATTGTTTGGCTTGGCTTACATCACTGAGCGCGGCTGGATACCATTGCGCTGGGTCCGACACCCCGCTACCTATGTTCTATCGCTCGGCGTCTACGCCAGCGCTTGGGCGTTTTACGGCTCCGTCGGTCTGGCCTACGAATTTGGTTACGGCTTTCTGGCTTTCTATTTAGGCGTTTGCGGCGCGTTTCTCCTTGCGCCAGTGTTGTTGATTCCGGTTCTGCGAGTCACCAAATCCTATCAACTTTCTTCAGTGGCGGATTTATTCACCTTCCGCTACCGCAGTCAGGCCGCCGGCACCATCAGCACGCTCTTCATCAGCTTTGCTTCGCTGGCGTTGCTGGCGCTGCAGTTTCAGGCGCTCGACAATTCTCTGCATGTCCTGGCGCCTTTGGAAGATACGCGAATTGTAAGCCTGCTGTTCTGCGCCATGATTATTTTCTTCGCTATCTTCTTCGGCGCCCGAGGGCAAACTCGCGCAGAAAGACACCCCAGCCTGATCGTGGCTATCGCGCTTGAAGGCGGCCTCAAACTCGTAATCATTCTGGCCCTGGCCATATTAATCGCCTATCAGGTGTTCGGCGGCTTTGGAGAAGTGAATAACTGGCTGCAAGAGAACGCGCAGCGCATCAGCGCTATGGAGCGCCATTTGGAGGAGGGCCCCTGGCGGGCGATGCTGCTGATCTTCTTCGCCTCCGCTTTGGTGATGCCGCACATGTTTCATGTCACCTTTACGGAAAACCTGAATCCCAATGCGCTTTACAAAGCGAGCTGGGGACTACCGGTTTATCTGCTCCTGATGAGCCTGCCCATTCCCATTTTCATGTGGGCGGGCATCAAGCTATCCGTTCCCACTACGCCGGAGTTTTTTATTCTCGGCCTGGGCCAGGTGCTCAACGCCCCCTGGATTAGCATCGTCGCCTTTCTTGGCGGACTGACCGCCGCCAGCGGCTTATTGATCGTGACCTGTCTGGCGCTGGCCTCGATGATGCTCAACCACGTTATCCTCCCGGTGTATCAGCCATTGTCCCGCGGCAATATCTATTCCTGGCTGACCTGGGTAAGACGCGGTTTGATTTTGTTTATCCTCGGCTCCGGCTACCTGTTCTCTCTGTTCCTGGACAACCGCTTCTCCCTCTCCGAGCTGGGCATACTGGCGTTTTCCGCCGGCCTGCAACTATTGCCAGGAGTCATGGCCGTCATTTATTGGCCCCTGGGGAACCGCAACGGCTTCATCAGCGGCTTATGCGCCGGCGTAAGCCTGTGGTTCGTCACCATGCCGCTGCCTATCCTGTTCGGCGTGGACGTGTTCTCGGTCAATCCGTGGCGCGACAGCTACAGCTTTAATCCCGATGACTGGCATTACTATGTGATGGCGTCTCTAACGCTGAACATCTTCGTTTTCGTCATGGTCAGCCTGTTTACTGACGCCTCCCAGGCGGAAGCGCGTTCGGCCCAGGCTTGCTCCGTCGATACACTGATGCGTCCATCAAGACGCGAACTGGTCGCCACCAGCTCGGAGCAATTTAAGGATTTCCTGACGGAGTCCCTCGGCCGCCAGGCTGCGGAGAGGGAAGTCAACCACGCCCTTGCTCAGTTGCAGTTGCATGAAGTCGAATACCGCCCCTACGCGCTACGCAGATTGCGAGATCAGATTGAGGCCAATTTGTCAGGGCTGTTAGGCCCCGCCCTGGCGCAGGATATCGTCAAACAGAATCTCAGCTTCAAGCCAGCCACCAGCGTTGCGCCCGCTCAGGACATTTACTTCGTTGAGAGCAAACTGGAGGAGTACCATAACCGTCTCAGCGGTCTTGCCGGCGAATTGGACACCCTGCGCCGTTACCATCGGCAAACCCTGCAAAATCTGCCGATCGCCACCTGCTCTTTAGGCGCCGACCTTGAAGTCTTGATGTGGAATCACGCGATGGAGCACCAGACAGGGATTCCCGCTCCACAGGTCATCGGTTCGCACATCAGCGCCATCGCCAAGCCCTGGTCCACCCTGCTGTTCAGCTTCGCCAATGCGGAAGAACGCCATGTCTCTAAAAAGCGCCTGGACATTAATGGCTCGCCGCACTGGTTCAATCTGCACAAAGCCGCCATTGAAAGCGATGGCGCATCCGGCGCCGGGCAAGTGCTGCTTTTGGAGGATTATACGGAAACCCAATTACTGGAAGATGAGCTGGTCCACAGCGAGCGCCTCGCCTCTGTAGGCCGTCTTGCAGCAGGGGTCGCTCATGAGATTGGCAACCCGGTAACGGGCATCGCCTGTCTCGCCCAAAACCTCAAACTAATGACCAGCAATGAAGAAGTATTGGAGACCGCAGGCCATATTCTTGTGCAGACCCAGCGGGTCTCTAGAATTTTACAAACCCTGATGAATTTCGCCCGCTCAGGCAATTACACCCAATCCGCCCAGCATGGGCCGACGGAGTTAAAACGTTGCGTCGACGAAGCGATACACTTACTCTCCTTATCCACTAAAGAGCCACAGGTGCTCTACGTCAACGAAGTGGACGAAACGGTAAAGGTAACGGGCGACGGACAACGTCTTGTGCAAGTGTTCGTCAACTTGCTCAGTAACGCCCGCGACGCCTCCGAGGCTGAGGCCAGCATCTGGGTGAGAGCCACGCTGCAACAATATTCCATCCATGTTGAAGTGGAGGACGAAGGCAGCGGCATTAGCGGCGACCAGATAGATCACCTGTTCGAGCCCTTCTACACCACCAAAGGCCCCGATAAAGGCACTGGTTTGGGGCTGTCTCTGGTGTACAGCATTATAGAAGAGCACTACGGCCACATTCGGATAGAAAGTCCGGCGGATAAAGAATCCGGTAAAGGAACCCGGGTCATTATCGAGCTACCGGCTTATCAGTCCGACTCAGAAAGTATCTCTGCAGAGTTAACGGAAACTTAAGCTATGGCTTTAATCTTGATTGTAGAAGACGAGAGCATTATCCGCTCCGCCCTGACGCGACTCTTACAACATAACGGATACGCCGTCGCTGAAGCGGATTCCGTTGATCGCGCTCTGGAAGTTGCGGAGCAAAGCAAGCCGGATTTGATCATTTCCGATCTGCGTCTCCCGGGTCGTCCCGGCACCGACTTGATTCAGGCGACCGACACACCCGTATTGATCATGACCAGCTACGCCAGCCTGCGTTCCGCGGTGGACTCCATGAAGCTGGGCGCAGTGGACTATATCGCCAAACCTTTCGACCACGACGAGATGCTGGCGTCAATAAAATCCATACTGGACCGACGCCCCGCCAAGCCCTCGCCACCCAAGCTCGAAGCGGAAAACGCCTCAGCGCGGGCAGACATCAAGGACCTGATGTTCGGCGAATGCACGGAAATGCTGAAGCTGTTCGATTTGATCGGCAAAGTCTCTCCGACTGACACCACCGTACTGATTCAAGGCGAGTCAGGCACAGGTAAAGAGCTGGCCGCACGCGCCCTGCATATGTTGAGCCGACGACGGGAAGGCGCTCTCATCTGCGTCAACTGCGCAGCGATTCCTGAAACACTGATCGAATCAGAATTATTCGGCCATGAGAAAGGCGCATTTACCGGCGCAGTGGGCGCGCGCAGCGGCTTGATTGAGGCTGCGGACGGCGGCACCTTGTTTCTCGACGAAATTGGCGAGCTGCCACTGGAGGCCCAGGCGCGCTTGTTGAGGGTGCTCCAGGAAGGCGAGATTCGTCGGGTCGGCTCCACTCAATCCAAACGCGTTGACGTACGCCTCATCGCCGCAACGCACCGCAATCTCAAGGCCATGACGAAGGTAGGCGAGTTCCGGGAAGATTTATTTTACCGGCTCAACGTCATGCAGCTTCGCATCCCGCCATTGCGCGACCGGGAAGACGATGTCATCGGCCTGGCGAAAATGTTACTGACCAAGATGGGCGAGCGCATGGATAAGCCCAATCTTAAGTTCGATAAGGACGCCCTCACCCTCATTCGCCGGTATCAGTGGCCAGGTAACGTGCGAGAAATGGAGAACGCCGTTGAGCGCGCCGTCATCCTTTCAGACAGCGATCACATTGGGAAGGATTTACTGGCGATTGACCTGGAGGGGGAACTGGATATCCCCGAAGGCATGCTAAGCATGGATAACCCCGCCAACTCCAAAGGCGCAGATAAAGGCACGGATTTGTCATTAGAGGACTATTTCCAGCACTTTGTCCTGGAAAACCAAGACACCATGAGCGAAACCGAGCTGGCGCGCAAATTGGGCATCAGCCGTAAAAGTTTGTGGGAGCGCCGCCAACGCCTGGGTATCCCACGCACCAAAAAAAGCGCAAAGTAACACTTTCCCCAATCAGCCCGGTTCCTCCGGGCTTCAACTCCCCCACATTTTCCACCCCACGCCCAAAATCGTCCCTTATTTGATCACCTTGCCGTCAGAGACGTACAATTATTGCTCACTTCCTTAAATTGTTACGCTAAGTTGACTTGCATAATCACTAATGTGGGCCATAATTTTGATTAAAAAACAGTCTAAATGCGCTTCGCGCCCCTCTTTGTGACACCAACTGTGGTTGAGTTGTTACCCGGCGTTACTTTGGGGAACACCACGATGCCCTTTCAGTGGGCATTGGTAACACTCAGGTAAGCAAAAACACTTACGACTTTTGAACACTTTCAGCTACATTGCTGTTTTATAATGTTTTTTTAATTCTCTGGCACGCCCCATGCTCTCTTACAGTGCAAAATAAAAATAAAAATGCACCGAACTGCACAAATAAAAATAAAAAAGCAGAGTGAACAAAAAGAACAACCCAGAACAAAAATAAAAATACGGGTGGCGAACTGATTGTTTTGGATGCCGAGCTTTTTAGTGGTATTTCAAGGTATGGGTAGGGTGTCTAGTATTAAGAAGAACCACGACAGTGGACGTTCTAGACGTTAACAACACTATCCAAATCCCTATTATCACTCGAAGTATTCAAAGCGTTCCGTTTGTAACTAATCCTCTAGGCTCTAATTGTGGAGCGACCAATCGTTTGGGACCAAGACAAAAATAAAAATAAAAAATCGTCTAACCTTCTTCTCAGTGGGGGAAAGCAATATTGCTTTCCCCTTAGTTATTCTCCCTTCTTCGTATTTTTTCCTTAAATTTCCGTCTTTTGTCGACTAATGCCCCATCAACGCTATGCTTAAAGCATATCGGGTCCGAGTGCCTTCTAGCAGCATTCCAAGACGCATGAGGCACGGCTTTTGCTGTCGCAATATCCGTTACAAAAGAGTACACTCCGGCCCTCGAAATCATTGGTATTGATAGACACAAGATCGTCATGCTGAAAAAGTTAATGGGCCTGATAAAACCGGGACGCAAAGAAGCCGGCGCAAAACCTTTGAAACTGCGAATCATCCCCCGCGACAGCCATACAGTCTCACGCAAGCAGATCAGCCCTGCGGCGTTGAAAGTTCTTTACCGCCTGAACAGCGCCAACTATGACGCATTTTTAGTCGGCGGCGGCGTCCGCGACTTATTACTGGGCGAGCAACCCAAAGACTTCGACGTCGCCACCAGCGCAACTCCTGAACAAGTACGAGAGCAGTTCAACAACTGTCGTCTGATCGGCCGTCGCTTTCGCCTCGCTCATGTACGTTTCGGTCGTGAAATAATAGAAGTCGCCACATTCCGCGCCGGCCATCAAAATGCCGGAGAGGATGATGGCGACGCCGTCACCAGCGACTCAGGCCAGATCCTGCGCGACAATGTCTATGGCAACCAGGAAGAAGACGCGCTGCGCCGCGACTTCACTGTTAACGCGCTTTATTACTGCGTCAGAGATTTCAGTATTTATGATTACGCTGGCGGCATCGAAGACATCGAGCACCGGGTTCTACGTCTCATCGGCGACCCGGAAACCCGTTATCGGGAAGACCCGGTGCGAATGCTGCGCGCGGCCCGGTTCGCAGCAAAACTGGATTTTTCAATCGAAGAGCGCACCGCCAGCCCTATTCTGGAACTGGGCCCACTGTTGCTTAACATTCCCTCTGCGCGCTTGTTTGAAGAAGTACTGAAGCTTTTCTTATCGGGTAAAGCTGTACGCACATTCGAAATTCTGCGCCAATTCGACTTATTCAAGTTTCTGTTTCCAGAGACGGACCGCTTGCTGGAAAACGAACAC
Organism: Hahella chejuensis KCTC 2396; assembly: GCF_000012985.1. Classification (NCBI taxonomy): domain Bacteria; kingdom Pseudomonadati; phylum Pseudomonadota; class Gammaproteobacteria; order Oceanospirillales; family Hahellaceae; genus Hahella; species Hahella chejuensis. The sequence continues at coordinate 6,401,320 of NC_007645.1, forward strand.
CCACATGCGGAGAAACTGATTCTGCAGGCGCTGCGCAACACGGATAAGCGAATCGCCCAGGACAAGCCGGTGACCCCTGCGTTTTTATACGCAGCCATGTTGTGGTCTCCAATGCAAAGACTGCAGCAACGCTATCAAGACGACGGCTTGCCGCCTATGCAGGCTATGCACAAAGCGATCGACAAAGTGCTGGCGCAGCAGGTCAAACACACTGCGCTGCCCAAACGCTTCAGTCAGCCCATGCGCGAAATCTGGGAATTGCAGCTTCGTCTGCCTCGCAAACAAAGCAAGCGTTTGCAAGGCTTGGTGGAACATCCCCGCTTCCGCGCAGCCTACGACTTCCTGGTCTTGCGTGAACAAAGCGGCGAAGACCTGCAAGGGCTCGGCGAATGGTGGACGCGCTATCAGGAAGCCGATGACCAAGGGCGCAGTAAATTGCAGCATCAAGGCCCTAAAAGGGATGGCGCCGGCGGACGCAGACGCCCACGCAGACGCCCACGCCGCACCAACAACAGTGCTCCGTCGCAATGACAATCTGCTATGTCGGCCTGGGTAGCAACCTAAGCCAGCCTGAGCAACAGCTGCGCCAAGCGCTAAGCGCATTGAAAGATATATCCGGAGTTCAGTTGTTGCAGGCGTCCAGCCTGTATCGCAGTGCGCCACTCGGCGCGCCTGACCAGCCCTGGTATGTCAACGCTGTCGCGCAACTGGAAACCAGTCTGGAGCCTCTCGCCCTGTTGCGAGAGCTGCAAACGATCGAGAACAGTCAGGGGCGCGTACGCCAAGGCGAACGCTGGAGCCCCAGAACTCTGGATTTGGATTTGCTCTTATTTGGCGAACAGACCATAGACAGCGAAGCACTGACCGTTCCTCACTACGCAATGCACGAGCGTAACTTCGTTATATTTCCCTTGGCTGAAATTGCGCCGAGCTGCGTTATTCCGGGCATCGGATCGATATCCGCGCTGCTTGCGACATTGCCGCAAGAAGGCATTGAGCGTATGGAGTAAGGCGAAACGACGCCTCAACGCATCCGGGACTTTATTCACGCCAAGTTTCCATTTAGTCTATTGCCTCCAACAGTACAGGATGATTGCATGTCCATCACTCTGAGCACCCTCCTGGACCTTAAGAAGAAATCCGAGAAATTCGCGGTAATGACCGCCTATGACGCCACCTTTGCCTACGAAATGGACCAGGCTGGCGTTGAGGTGATTTTGGTCGGCGATTCGCTCGGCATGGTTTTACAGGGTCACGACAGCACCATTCCAGTTCGCCTGGAAGACATGGTTTACCATACGGCGTCAGTCAGACGTGGCGCGCGTAACGCATTTATCATCGCCGACATGCCTTTTATGAGTTACGGCACGCCAGACCAGGCTATGGCCGGGGCCAAACAGCTTATGCAGGCGGGCGCGCACATGGTGAAACTGGAAGGCGGAGCCTGGCTTTGTGACGCCATCGCCCACCTATCCCGCCAGGGCGTTCCGATATGCGCCCATTTGGGGCTAACGCCGCAATCCGTCAACAAATTCGGCGGTTATAAAGTGCAAGGGAAAGAAGCAAGCCAAGCGCAGCTGATGTTGGACGACGCAAAGGCTCTGGAACAGGCAGGCGCCGACATACTATTGCTGGAATGCGTTCCCACCAAGCTCGCCAAGCAATTGACGGAGGAAGCCTGCGCGCCGGTCGTCGGCATTGGCGCTGGCCCATATACAGACGGTCAAGTGCTGGTTATGCACGATCTATTAGGAGTTGGCGCAGGCAAAAAACCGAAGTTCGTTAAAAACTTCCTTGCCGGTTCCGATTCTATTCAAGCAGCGTTTAAAGGTTATGTGGAAGCCGTTAAAAGCGGCGCATTTCCGGCGGAGGAGCACAGCTTCAACATATGATCACCATCCACAGGGTTAAAGACCTGCGCGCCGCAATCCGGCAGCAGCGTACGCAAGGGAAACGCATTGGACTGGTGCCCACCATGGGCAATTTGCATGCGGGGCATGTCAGTCTTGTCAAACAGGCCAAGGAATTGTGCGACTATGTGGTGACATCCATTTTCGTTAACCCGTTGCAATTTGGGGCCAACGAAGATCTGGACAAGTATCCGAGAACTCTGGACGCAGACAAAGAAAAGCTGGTCGCCGCCGGCAACCACCTTTTGTTCACCCCGGAAGTCAGCCAGCTGTACCCCGAGGGCCTGGAGCGCCACACCAAGGTCATCACACCGGGGCTGAGCGAGCTTCACTGCGGCGCCAGCCGCCCCAGCCACTTTACCGGCGTGACGACAGTCGTATCCATGCTGTTCAACATGGTGCAACCGGATGTCGCCATATTTGGCGAAAAAGACTTTCAACAATTAGCGGTCATCCGCAAAATGACCCGTGACCTGTACCTCCCCATCGTCATTGAGAGCGGCCCAACCCTCAGGGAAACGGACGGTCTGGCGATGAGCTCACGCAATGGCTACCTTTCAGCCGAACAACGCCAAACGGCGCCATTGCTGTACAAACTCCTGCAGGAAAGTGCGGAGCAGATCGAAAATGGCGACAAGGACTTCGCCGCGATAAGCGCAGAAGCCAACAATAGACTGACAAAAGCCGGCTTCGTTCCTGACTACTTCAATATCGTGAACAGCGACACTCTGTCTCCGGCTGTCCCCAGCGACAGTGATATCACGATACTTGCGGCGGCCTATCTGGGAACGACAAGGCTTATCGACAACATCAGCGTACACCTAGGTTGATATCCATCATCAATCCCAAGGAAATTCAAAACAATGCAAGACACGCCTCAAACGCTTAACGATAAGGCTAAAGAAAGTTGGCGGGCGTTGCAGCAACATGCTGCAGACACCGCCAACGACCATATTCTGGACTACTTTCACAGTGATCCCTCCAGAGTCCAAAGCTACTCTCTTACCGCGGCAGGACTCACTCTGGACTACTCCAAGAACAGAGCAAACTCCATCACTCTGGAAAAGCTGGTAAAACTGGCCGAAGACGCGGGGATGAAAAGGTCCATCGACGCCATGTTCGCTGGCGAACCGATCAACCATACGGAAGGTCGCGCGGTTCTTCATACCGCTCTGCGCGACAGTTCAGATACGCCAGTACTGGTGGATGGCCAGGATATCAAACCTGAAATCCGCAGCGCTCTGGCGCAAATGGAGCGATTCGTCAGTAAGGTGCATCGCGGCGAATGGTTAGGTTACAGCGGCAAGCCAATCAATGATGTCGTCAGCATCGGCATCGGCGGTTCCTACCTGGGACCTCGCGTTGCTGTGGAAGCACTGCGCCCTTACTGGCAGGAAAACATCCGCTGCCACTTTGTCTCCAATGTAGACGGCTCTGATATCGCCTACACCTTGGAGAATCTGAATCCAGAGACCACATTGTTCATCGTCCAGTCCAAGTCTTTCACGACTCAGGAGACACTGGCGAACTCCATGACTGCTCGCGAATGGTATTTGCGCGAAGGCGGCTCTGAAGCGGGACTGAGCAAGCATTTTGTCGCAGTTTCCAGCAACGTGCAGCGCGCCCGCGATTTCGGTATCGATGCGGAAAATGTCTTCCCAATGTGGGACTGGGTGGGTGGACGTTACTCTTTGTGGTCCGCTATCGGGTTGCCCATCGCGCTGCAGGTTGACATGAAAGCCTTCAGAGAGTTGCTCGCTGGCGCAGAAGCCATGGACCAGCATTTCAAAACAGCGCCGCTTGAGCAAAATATGCCGGTCTTGATGGGCATGCTGGGCATCTGGTATCACAACTTCCTGGGTGCGGACAGCTACGTTATCCTGCCCTATGACCAAACGCTCGAAAATCTGCCTGCGCATCTCCAGCAGGTAGATATGGAAAGCAACGGTAAGGGCGTCAATCGCGCAGGAATTGGCGTTGACTACGCCACTGGACCTATTATCTGGGGCGGCGCCGGCACTAACGGTCAGCATGCCTATCACCAGTTACTGCACCAAGGCACACGCTGGACGCCGGCGGATTTCATCCTGCCGCTGAAAACCCACAAACCCGCCGGACGCCATCACGCCATGCTGGCCTCCAACTGTTTCGCACAAAGTCAGGCGTTGATGTGCGGCAAGTCTCTTGAGAAGGCCCGACAGGAACTGCTCGACGCAGGCATGTCATCAGAACGAGCGGAAGAGCTGGCGCCTCACAAAGTGATTCCCGGCAACCGTCCCAGCAACACATTGGTGATGGACGAAATTAATCCACACACTCTCGGCGCACTGATCGCCTTGTATGAGCAGAAAGTTTTCGTGCAGGGAGTTATCTGGAATTTGAATTCTTTTGATCAGTGGGGCGTTGAGCTGGGCAAACAACTCAGCGACAGCATATTGCCCATGCTGCTGGATACCGGCGCGTCGACGGATGCGCTTGACCCGTCCAGCGCCGCGCTGGTTGAGAGGTTTCGTAGAGCCAACGGTTCCGGGAGCTAATCCTCCCGGTCACCGCTAGAAGGTCCGATCGCGCCAGCTAAAGGCGACTCTGTGCAGTTGCTGGGTGCGATCGTACTTTTCCCACAACTCCGCATAGGAGACGTTTAAGGCTGGGTGGCGCTCATTCGGCTCAAGTTCCGCCAATGGCAACAAAACATAAGCGTTCTCGGTTATTTCACCCCGCGGAAGCGAAATCCCCTCCACTTCCCCCACAACATCCCCATAGGTAAGGATATCGATATCCAGGGTACGCCCAGAGTGTTTGGACTCCAATCCCGTTCGCCCGCTACTCGCTTCAATCTGTTTCAAGGTGCGCTGCACTGCGCCAACCGGCTCCTCTGTGTGAAACGCAGCCACCAAATTGATGAAGGCGTCGCCGGCGAAGCCAATCGCTTCCGACTCGTAAACGGGCGATAAACGCAGGTCCTGAAAGTGCATATCCAACGCGTCCAGCGCCAGAGCAATGTTCTTGTCCGGGTCGATATTGCTGCCAATACCAACAACCACTTTAATCACTCTTGCGAGCTCCTCTTTCAATTCTTACTCCCACGCTGCGCGCTTCTGCGACAGCGCCAGGCTTTCGGATCGTCAGGCGCAACCAGGGCGCGCCAAACTCTTTCTGCAGTAATTCAGAAAATCGCTCCGCCAGAGTCTCAATGAGCTGAAAGCGACTGGCTGCGGCGTATTCACGCAAACGCTCGCTGACGGCTGCATAATTCAAGGTGAGATCAAGGTTATCCTCACGCGCTGCGCCAGAAATATCGCATCCCAGCTCGATATCAACAAAAAGCCGTTGTTGATATCCCTTTTCAAATTCGTAAACGCCGATTATGGCGTCTACCTGCAAACCTTCAATAAGTACTGTATCCATGGCACCTAACATTCGCCCGTCATCTAAACGCCAGGGAAGAAGCGATCCCTAGCGACCAAAGGGGTGTAGACAAGCAGCCTCTATTATGGCTCATAATCTACTCAGTCTGATCTATTTTAAGCCGCAGGGGACCCATGGAGCATCCTTTTCAACTTCTCATGGCGACATCCATCGCCTACCTGCTCGGCTCCATCATGGGCGCCTATTGGGTTTGCCGTTACTTCCAACTCCCCGACCCTACAGAATCAGGCTCCGGCAATCCCGGCGCAACCAATATATACCGGCTCGGCGGCCCTGTTCCCGCTACGCTTACTTTATTCTGGGACGCGGCCAAGGGCGCCGCCGCCGTCTGCATCGCAGCAATGCTGGGGCTCTCGCCTTACGAACAAGGCGTCACCGCAGTAGCGGCGATTGTCGGCCATATGCTGCCAGCATTCCATCATTTCAAGGGAGGCAAAGGCGTCGCTACGGTTCTGGGAGCAGGGCTGGCGTTGGCCTGGCAGACAACCCTCGCTTTGACGCTGGTGTGGGCGGCGGTGGTATATTGGAAGCGTATATCGTCTCTCGCATCACTGACGGCTGCGCTAATGGCGCCCTGGGTCGCGTGGCGACTTAATCCCGAGCATCTTGCGCTATTCCTTATACTATCGCTGTTCATTCTGATCCGTCACAGAGAGAACATCATCAATCTGGCTAAAGGCAAAGAGCGCTCGCTTTAGACTCTTGCTGAATTCAGCCTTTTATCGAAGGCAACTCCACCAAAGGCCACCGTGGCGTGGCGAGAACACTCAGGTCTCCCCTTTGTCCGACAGCCAAACGCTGATGGCCCGCGTAAGCGATCATCGCGCCGTTATCCGTACAAAATTCCGGCCGGGCGTAATACACCAGCGCTTTCTCACCTTTGACCATTTGTTGCAGTTTTTCACGCAGACGGCGATTGGCGCTGACTCCACCAGCCATAATCAACCGCTTGAGACCTGTTTGCCTCAGCGCTCTACGGCACTTGATCACCATGGTCTCCACCACAGCCTCTTGAAAGCAGGCCGCGACATCTGCGCGCAAATTGTCGTCAACGCCACCGCTGGCTTCCGCTTCCTGAAGGGTATTCAACGTAAACGTCTTGAGGCCGCTAAAACTGAAATCCAAACCAGGACGGTCCGTCATCGGTCGAGGAAACTTAAATCGCTGCAGATTCCCCTCCTCCGCCAGTTTGGCGACTTGAGGACCGCCGGGGTAGTCCAGGCCTAGCATTTTGGCTACTTTATCGAAGGCCTCCCCTGCGGCGTCATCCACAGATTCCCCCAACAGCTCATATTCGCCGACGCCATCGACCCGCACCAATTGCGTATGGCCGCCAGAGACCAAAAGGGCGACAAACGGAAATTCCGGTGGGTTCTCCTCCAGCATCGGAGCCAGCAAATGCCCTTCCATATGATGAACGCCAATAGTGGGAATACCCAATGCGTACGCCAGCGCCGAAGCGATAGCGCCTCCCACCATTAATGCGCCAACCAAGCCTGGACCCGCTGTATAAGCGATAGCGTCGATATCGCTTTTGCCGACGCCTGCCTGGTTTAATACCTCTTCGATCAAAGGAATCACTTTCCGCACATGATCGCGAGAGGCCAGTTCCGGCACTACACCGCCATAATCAGCATGCAGCTTGATCTGACTGTACAGCGTATGAGCCAACAGTCCGCGCTCTCCGTCATACAACGCAATTCCGGTCTCGTCGCAGGATGTTTCTATGCCCAGTACTAACATGTTCCGTTCCGCCATCATCAAATCGCCGCACAGGTCGGCCACCATACTTATCGGGGCGCTCTTGATTCTCGTCTACGTCAGGACAGTACAATAAAAGCCAGCTAAGCGCCCAGACGTCTGACAGCAGCGACCAGCAGGGCCGCTCGCCCAAGCCGGGCATCTTATAGCCATCGTGGCAACTATTCCATTCCAAATCGCCTTTAAATTGAGCGCCGCTCGCACAGATTTGTTAGAATTTATACAGGCCAACACCTTTACAAGGACAACCTAACGGGATTACAATGCGCGCCCTATTTGTGTTGACACAATTTTAACCAATTCGGTTTTTACAGATCATAGAGAGGGGATATGCCTTCCGTAAAAATTAAAGAGAACGAGCCATTTGACGTTGCACTTCGCCGCTTTAAGCGTTCATGCGAAAAGGCAGGAATCCTTTCAGAAGTACGTCGTCGCGAGTTCTACGAGAAGCCGACTTCAGAAAGAAAGCGCAAGTTGGCTGCCGCTGTAAAACGTCACGCGAAGAAAGTTCAGCGCGAACAAAGACGTTTCGAGCGCCTGTACTAATCGAATTACGCCCGCGTTGATCTGGTCTTAATACTGTTGAGGCCAGGTTGTTGGCGTTAATACGACTATTACAAGTCTCGCATTTTCCAGTTTTAGTACGTTTATATATCCAATACGGACAGAGACAATTCGATCATGTCATTGAAAGACAGTTTAACCGAAGCCATGAAATCGGCCATGCGCAGCAAGGAAAAAGACCGCCTTGGAGCCATTCGTTTGATTTTGGCGGACATTAAACGAATCGAAGTGGACGAGCGCATTGAAGTTGATGATGCTCGTGTTCTCGAAGTACTGGATAAGATGGCGAAACAACGCAAAGACTCCATCTCTCAATTTTCCGCCGCTGGCCGGGACGATCTGGTCGCTAAAGAACAGCTTGAGCTGGACGTCATTCAGGGCTTTCTGCCTGAAGCGCTCAGCGAAGAAGAACTTGATCAACTTATCCAGACTGCGGTAAGCGAATCAGGCGCGGAGTCGATACGCGATATGGGCAAGGTAATGGCGATCCTGAAACCACAAGTTCAGGGACGTGCGGATATGGCGGTCATCGGACAGAAAGTTAAAAAAGTTTTGTCCTGATCCCTTCTGCGACTATCTTAATCACCCAGAAGCTTTTCTATATTACGGCGACCTGTTTCAGGACTTCGCCAGGTCAGAGTGGTTGCAGGCGTCGCCCTGCAACTAGACTTTCTTACTTGATAGATTAAAGTCATGGCCAGTCTGATCCCTCAAGCATTTGTCGACGACTTACTTTCTCGGGTTGATCTCGCAAGCCTCATCGCCGAGCGGGTAAATCTCAAGAAATCCGGCGCAACCTATCAAGGGCGCTGCCCCTTTCATGACGAAAAGTCTCCTTCCTTTCACGTATACAACGAAAATCACCCTGCGCATTACCACTGCTATGGCTGTGGCGCTCACGGGGACGCCATCAATTTTATCAAGGAAACAGAACACCTTTCCTTTAATGAAGCCGTTGAACAATTGGCGAAACGTTGTGGCGTGGAAGTGCCTCGCGATAAAGTGGCGGAGCAAAAGGTCAGTCAAAACAAGTCTTTGTATGACGCATCCTCACATGCGGATTCGGCATTTCGACAGGCGTTGGGAAATCATCCGCAACGCGGAGTCGCCCAGGAGTACCTGAAACGCCGAGGCATATCTCCTGAAATGGCGGATTTATACGGGATAGGCTTCGCGCCAGCGCAGCGCCAATTTCTTAGCGGCACCAGCGACCGCAGTCTGGTCAAAGCGCTCAGCACGCTACGCTTAGTAATAGAAAAGGAACAAGATCGCTTCGACATGTTCCAAAACCGCCTTATGTTTCCCATCCGGGATACCCGGGGCAGAACCATCGCTTTCGGCGGTCGTACACTTGGCAATGACCGCAGCAAATACATCAACAGTCCCGAATCTCCCATATTTCACAAGAGCAACGTGCTGTATGGACTGTGGGAAGCGCGCAAACAATCACGCAAGCTTGAACAGCTGATTGTGGTCGAAGGTTATCTTGACGTTATTTCTCTGGCCCAATTTGGCGTGGTTAATGCTGTCGCCGCCATGGGAACCGCCACCAACGAGGACAATTTAAGTCACCTGCTGAACACCAGTCAGGATATTGTCTTCTGCTTCGATGGCGACAAAGCCGGTTTGGCGGCTGCCGATAAAGCGCTTAATAACTTGCTGCCCATGTTTCAGGATGGCTACAAGGTCAGCTTCTTAATTCTCCCGGAGGGCGAGGACCCTGATACATTTGTCAGGAACGAAGGCGCGGATGCATTCCGCGAGCGAATCGCCAATGCTACGCCTCTTTCAGAGTATTTTTTCCAGGCCATGAGTCGGGGCCTGGACCTGTCCATTGCGGAAAATAAAGGCATTCTATCCACTCAGGCCCGCGCAGCGCTAAAAGTTATTAATGCGCCAGTTCTCAAGGATGCTCTTTATCAGCGCCTGAATGAACTAACGCGATCTTCCCGCTGGGGAGACCGCCAAGGCAAACATGGCGGCGACTGGAAGAAAGGCGATTGGAAAGGCAAAAAAGGATTTTCATTTCAGAATCGGGACGAGCCTCGTGAAGAGCCCATCCCTGTGCCTAACCGCATTGCGGCCCGCGCCTGCCTTGGCCTGTACGTCAAACCCTCCTGGGCGAAGGAAATCTCAAACACCCTTAATTATGAGATAACTCAGGACGATGAAAGGGCGCTGACTTATTTTCTGGAGTGGCTGCTTAAGGAAAAAATCGAGTCAGCGGAGGATCTACTTTACCGGTTAACCGTTGATCCACACCAACAACGACGCTTCAAAAACTTGTTCAATTCTTTAGAGCATATTTTCGGCACAGAAGAAATTGAGGCGGGAGCCCAGGAAAGTTTGTTGGTGCTCAAAAGAAAATATTTCGACAGATCTTTTGACAAAATTCATCAGGATTTATCAAGAGACCCTAAAAACAAGGAGTTACACGAAAAATTCAGAACAATGTCGAGCGAAAAAATGGCGATGATCGCCACACCGAAATCTTAATCTTGTGTGGACTTGAAAATTTTTAAGTCGTCTCCACATAGGGTTTCTAGCGCGCAAACAGTATACAGGCTATAATAGCTGTTTGTTTTTCTCCCATTAAGCCACCGAATTCGTAGGGTGACTATGTCAGGCAATTCCCGAAAATCTCGATTGAAAGAACTCATCGCCCGCGGCAAAGAACAAGGTTACCTAACATACGCAGAAGTTAACGACCATCTGCCAGAGGATATAGCAGATCCGGATCAGGTGGAAGACATTATACGCATGATTAACGACATGGGTATCATGGTCTGCGAAGAAGCTCCAGATGCGGATACCTTGTTGATCACCGATGGTGATTCCACTGATGAGTCTGTAGCAGCGGAAGCTGCCGCGGCGCTTGCCTCCGTCGAAAACGATGTAGGTCGCACGACTGACCCGGTGCGTATGTACATGCGTGAGATGGGTACGGTTGAGCTGCTGACTCGTGAGGGTGAGATCCAGATCGCCAAGCGCATCGAAGAAGGTTTGCGCGATGTGATGGCCACGCTGGTTTACTATCCTGGCACGGTTTCCAACATTCTTGCCGCTTTTGACGCCACACAGGGCGAAGATGGCGGTCGCGTCTCCGACGTCATTACAGGGTTCCTTGACCCCGTTGAAGATGGCGTCATTCCTGAAGCTAACGATGAAATAGAGTCCGACGACGTCGACGAAGACGAGGATGAGGACGAAGAAGCAGAAGAAAGCTCAGGCAAGGACGACGCTAAAGCAAAAAAAGACCTCGACGAGGACGAGGACGAAGAAAGCGAGGGCGACGACAACAGCGATAGCGACGACGACAACGACAGTGGCCCCGACCCTGAAATTGCACGCGGCCGCTTTGCTGAATTGCGCGAAGCCTTCAACACGCTGAACGCCGCCATCGACAAGCATGGTCGCGCCAGCCGTGAAGCACAGGAATGCTTTGACGAGGTCAGTCGTATTTTTGCTCCCTTCAAGCTGGCGCAAAAGCAGTTCGACGAAATTATCAATACGATCCGCGTTACTAACGACAGTGTCCGTAAGTACGAGCGCGAAATCCTGAATATCTGTACCCGCGACTGCAAAATGCCGCGCAAGAACTTCATCAAGATGTTCCCCGGCAATGAGACCAACCTTGAATGGGTCAAGGGTCTGGGCGCCAGGAGTGAGGAATGGGCCAAAACGGCTCAAACTAAAGAAGAGGAAATCACTCGCCTGCAACGTCGCATTGTCAGCATTCAGAATGAAGTTGATCTGCCTGTTGCGGACATCAAAGAAATCCACCGTCGCATTTCCATTGGCGAAGCGAAAGCACGTCGCGCCAAGAAGGAAATGGTGGAAGCCAACTTGCGTCTGGTTATCTCCATCGCTAAAAAGTACACCAACCGTGGTCTGCAGTTCCTGGACCTGATTCAGGAAGGCAATATTGGTTTGATGAAAGCGGTAGACAAGTTTGAATACCGCCGCGGATACAAGTTCTCCACGTATGCTACTTGGTGGATTCGTCAGGCGATCACGCGTTCTATCGCTGATCAGGCCCGCACTATCCGTATTCCAGTGCATATGATTGAGACCATCAATAAGCTGAACCGCATTTCCCGTCACATGCTGCAGGAAATGGGCCGTGAAGCGACGCCGGAAGAACTGGCGAAGAAGATGGACATGCCGGAAGACAAAGTACGTAAGGTCCTGAAAATCGCCAAAGAGCCCATCTCAATGGAGACGCCAATCGGTGACGACGAAGATTCGCATTTGGGCGATTTCATCGAAGATTCTCACGCAGAATCTCCGATTGATTCAGCGACAACTGAAGGCCTGAAAGAATCTACTCGCCGCGTATTGGCAGGTTTGACCGCAAGAGAAGCCAAAGTACTGCGTATGCGTTTCGGTATCGAGATGAATACGGACCACACTCTGGAAGAAGTCGGCAAGCAGTTCGACGTCACCCGTGAGCGTATCCGTCAAATCGAAGCCAAAGCCCTGCGCAAACTGAGACACCCCAGCCGCTCAGATCACCTGCGCAGCTTCATCGACGATTAATCGAAAGCTAGCAAAATACTGGCGCCAACTATATCTGAAAGGTATAATTGGCGCCCTCTCTTCCCCGGACCTCTAAATTCGGGACTTCTGAGAAATCAGAAACAATGTAGGGCCTATAGCTCAGTTGGTTAGAGCAGCGGACTCATAATCCGTTGGTCCCAGGTTCAAGTCCTGGTGGGCCCACCAATTTCCCCTTTAAAAACAATGTGTTACATCGGAACAAAAACTAGCCACACAGCGTTTAGCGCAATTGTGTCCACAAAGTGTCCATATAGATTGTAATTATGGGCACTGATTACCACCCCTCCCTCAATGCCCACCTAAAAAGTTGTGCTTGTGCCATACTTGATATGTTGTTAATGGCAAGGGCTAACACTGATGTCTTACACTTGTACCTATACCATCCGCTTTAATATGACAGATGACGCAATAGAAGAGTTCGACATTCCTGCACATAGCTTGGTAGGCGTTGAGGGCGACCAATTAGAATATCTAGTAGAGATTGAGGTTGAAGACCCCGAACTGTCTTCGGAAAGTGCTGTGGACATTGCCTGCGAAAAGTTATCCAACACCACCCCGTTATCAGTCCGACAATAAGTAACGGAAGATAGCCAAATGCTTCACCCATAACCCCGGTACCACTTATAGTGAACTCCTCTGGCGCAAAATTTATACTTGGCCACCAACCGATCAGATTAAGAATGCCAGGAAGCATCAAAATACCTAACGAAAATATGGCTCCCTTCCTTCTATTCAGAACGTATCCCGCCGAAAGAGCTAACGGCAGTAATACGAAAACGAAATAGGCGGTTATAAAAAATGCAGGAACAAGTGCAGCTTGAGCAGGAGACCAATAACTTTCGACAATCTTGCCGGAGCCATCAAACTCAAGAAAATTTGATGAAGATAATCCATATCCCTCTAGTGATTGCTGGATGTTATAAGCGGCCCCGTAGAACATCTGAATATACGGCTTGATAAACTCATTGATCACTATATACCCTCAACTTACCTTGACTTTCTAATGAATCCAAAATAATTCTAACTTCCCGAATCATTCGGCTTTTAAACGGTGATTTCGCAATTTTCTTGGATTCAGCAGGATGGCAGCGTAAGGCCTTTTTCCCGCTTCCGCAGGCACATTTTTCATGAGGCCTGTAACCGTCTACTAACAAACCAATCACGCCGCGCAGTACAGAGTTCACATTTTTTGTATTGAAGAGGTCTAGGTAGTACTCCAAATAGCCTTTTGCACCGTGACTCCTCTCTCCATACGGCATTTCTTGAAACTTTTCCCAATAACAATAACTGTACAAGTACGGGATCAGCAGGTTATCGACAAAACCAAGAAGGCTTGGGTCATTACTAAGCACTTCATTAATATCCAGCGGAAGTGCAAGACAGAAACTCCCATCAATGTTGACATGAGTAAAATCCTTGTTTATTCGACACCCAGCCTCCCAAACCACTGGATGAGCGTCAGGAAACTCATGGGGAATAAACATCTCAACATCGAATACGTCGGAAATTTCGCGGCCTCCAAATGAGGCCTCAAAAGCCACTGATCCGGAGACAGTTACACCAAACTTTGACTGATTCGTCTCGCTCAAACCTGGGTAAAATTGAATCAGCTCTTGAATCTGCTCCTGAAGCAACCTAACTGTTCCTCCAGGGTTTTGGGGCTGCCGATATGCTCACATTCCTTACTGGTGGAGGAACCACTTTTGGTGTGCTATTGGGTAGGTATTTGTTAGCAATTGCATTATCAAAGAGACCTTCCATTTTCTTCTTAAAAACAGCATCACCAGATTTGGCTGCACTAACAAAGTCCTCTTTAAGCATTTCTACCCATTGAAAAAAGGCTTTTGCCCTGGCATTGCCATCTTCATGCCATCTGTCAGCAAAATTCTCATCGGGGTTAACAGGATTTCCGATATACCAGGTTCCGTCAGGCAATCTGTGGATGATCTTTTGGTTGGAAAAATTTGCACTTACTTCTCGTCCATGCAGTAAAGGAATATGAGCATCAAGGCTTAATATGATATTTTGCAATGCCTGCAAAACATCACTTTCATTCTGGTAAAGGTGTACTGCGATCGTTGTAATGATCATTGAGATTGGTGCGCATTTCCAGTTAGCTCGATCGCTAAACCTTACATCCCTATGTCGCTTTAGTAGCTGTATTGCACGTTGCAACGGCGTCCTTACCAGAAGATCGGGCACATCTTCAATAGAGGCATAAGTATCTTGAAAATTTAATGAAATAGACCGCTTCTGACGCAGCGCATCGCGTTCGAATGCTACTCGGTTTCGATGCTTGAACCATTCCGCATACCCTTTTGGGTCGCTGGAACACCATTCGTACCCATCGTCGATCTTGCTGGTAATTGAAATCGTTGTTTGAGACACACCCGTCGGGGACAGCACAGATGGAAGCACATCCATATGAAAGCCGACACCATCTTGTTCTGCATAGTTCAATGTCCAACACCGCTTACCCTCTTTATCCAGCATCTGCCGATAACGCTCGTGTTCTTTTAATCTGTTACCCACCAGATGTTTGGTCTCTTCTGCATCAGAAGATGTAACTGCAGCGCCTAATTCACAAACAAGGTCTATATCGTAGTCCTGATCTTTATGGTCCTTATAGGGGCGAATCACCGTGCCAAGCCGGAAAGAACCTTGAGGGTATATGCACACCCCTTCAATCTGACCATTATATTCTCCACTTTCCAACCAAGTGCCGACCGCTTCATATCGAGAAACAGCCTGCTTATATTTACTTGGTGGTATATCAAGTGCTTCTGCCGCTTTTTCCAAGAAAATACTGTACTGCTTACTCATCAAAACCATCCTCCAAACCAATGTCGACAGCCTTAATGAAGCCATCACGTTTTTTACTCTGATCATAAATACGAAGTGAAAGATCGGCCTTCGGCATATGAACTCGTCCGAACTCAATTGCGGCAGAAACCGGCATCGCTGGAAATACATGGAGAACTTTCCGATCACCAGCAAGCCTTTTAATCTGATCGAGAACAACTCGGATCTTATCGCGCAACATAATTAGCTGAGCTTCAGTGCGTATCAGATCACGATGAGGAGAGTCAACAGTCAATGTCCAGATGGAAACATCATCACCAAGGACACGATAAATTCGATCATTGTTGATTGAGGCACTTAGCGATAGGTTAATCGCTATTTTTTCACCTGGTTTTTTCGGCACTTCAAGGATAAAGTGCAATTCAGACTCATTATTCTGCCATTTCCATGTTTGTGGCTCTCGGTGCCTTTGGAATACTCTTATTTCTGGAATATCGGTAAGGAGCGATCCTAGTTTCATCAGCAGTGGCTGTGGGGCAAGGCCAAAAATGGACAAGTGCGATATAGCTCCGGAAGTGATCCCTGGCTTTACCTTTTCGTTAAAGGCTTTCGCAAGGTGTTTGCTTTCCAAGTCCCAATAGAAGTCGTCGTGATCCTGAAAATTGCTGTTTTTTAAACTGATTTCCAATGGTAGGTTACTTGCTGGATAGTAATCAGGAATCATAGCCGCCGCTGTATTTTCAAAATGCAGTACAGCGCCTTGATCACCAATATTGGCGCCATATAGGAGTAGGTGAGATTTCATGTTTTGCTCAACCGAAGTCACCAACTCAACTCGATGCTCATGTTGCCTTTTCATACCCTGGAGCAACTGAACAGAGAACGTGTCCCCATCTAAATCATCATCAATCAGCTTGTGGCAGCCATGACAAACAAGCATCAGGTTGTCGATACTATTGATATCTTCCTCTGCGATGCCTTCATTTCCTCGTGGCCCATCATCGCTGAATGACCAAATATGTGCTTTCTGTGCAATGTTTGCTTGCAGATTGGTTGCTTCGTTTTTCCAAAGCGGCTTATTACAACCGCGAAACTGGCAACGGCCAGCCGCAACACCCCAAAGCATGTTTTGCACCTGTGGCTTAATGTTTCTGGCTGGCTTAGCTCCCATAATCACACCTCAACCAAGCTTGCCTAATACCGGTAACGAGCGTGGTGTTGCGGCATCACACAGCAAGTGGCTAACGTAGGCACATCCAGCAATCAACCCCAGACCTCTGAGGCATTTCTGTACCCCGTCATCAGGATGCCAGTCATACATTTGCTTTAGCCCAAACCCCAAGGTTATCAAAACCAATATGCTGTGGCAGAACTGACGATGATGTGGGTTGCCGAGTGAAGGTTCCAGAATATCTGGAACCTTTCCGAATAGGGCTCCCAACGCTATGCCAGTACCTGGATGGTGACTTACTTTGTGTTTTTTCTGGTCCGCAAGCACAACGGTTAAGCCAACCGCTGCACCCACGGCCAAATGCGTCTTACCACTGGCCATTATTTTTTCTCCTTACGGACACCTTTAAATGGTGTTTTGTCAGTCGTTTTAACATCCATAAAGCGGCCAGTATCAGCATCACGCTTTACCCAGTGGCCACTGGGAGTCTGAGTTTGAGAGCGATCACGAACTGCACCATTGCGGTGGCCATCGCCTTTGGGAGGATTTGTTGCCATTTTTCTTCCCCTAAAATATAAACATACAAAAAGTTCAATATACAGAACCTAATATATGGTCCTTAAATTATCTTTTCAAGCATTTTTTGTATGTCTATAATGAACTTTTAAGATTTAGCCTAAGGAGACAATTCTGTGGCCAACCTATTAGGAGCAAAAATCAAAGAGCTCCGCAAGAAAAAAGGCCTTACATTAGAACAACTTGCGGAAAAAACTGGGTCCGGCAAGAGCTACATTTGGGAGATTGAAAACAAGGGGGTAAAACGCCCGTCAGCAGAGAAACTTACCCTGATTGCTAAAGCATTAGATGTAACAACAGAGTTTCTTGTCGATAATTCACAGGCTGAAATCACCGAGGATCAGGAAAAAGAGGTCTTTTTCCGCAAACTGGGTGGATTGGATAAAGGTGACCGAGACAAGATCATGGATATGATAGATGCCTGGAGCAAGAAATAATGTCTGAAGAGAAGCGCCCCCTGAAAGAAGCGAATAGGCTTACCAAGCTTTTAGACATGGGCCTTTCTGATTCTGATCGCTTTCCTGTTGATGTGAAAAGGGTTGCGCTGGAGTTAACCCCCTCATTTAATCCAGACCCAATAACTGAAGTTCAAGGTGGCAGCATCGGAAAAATTGATGGCGTACTCGCTCGGCATGAAACCAAGAATGAATGGGCAATTTTCTATAATACCGATGTTGAACATCAAGGTAGACAAAACTTCACCTTGGCGCACGAGCTAGGACACTATATGGTTCATCGGCACAACCGAGCGTCAGGACGCTTCGAATGTGGTGAGAACGACATGCTAGGCAAAGATCAAACAACCGTTGATATTGAGGCTGAAGCAAATGCATTTGCCGCCTTTTTATTAATGCCCGCACACGATTTCCGAAAACAGGCAGACAATCAACCCTTCTGCTTTGACCTAATGTCTCATTGCGCAGATCGATACGGAGTGTCATTAACTGCTGCAGTACTAAGATGGCTGGAGTTTACAAAAAAGAGAGCCATTGCATTGCTATCAGAAGAAGGCTTTATGCATTGGTCAAAATCGAGCAATAAAGCCTACAAGTCGGGCAGGTACTTCCCAACAAGGAAAAGATGTATTGAAATTCCAGAAAACTCAGCCGCTGCCAGGGAGTGCTATGACCCAAACGCTAGGAATGGGTTACAGCACGGCCCTGGAATATGGTTCTCTGATGAAGAGGTCATTGAGCACAGCATCTACTCCGAGGAATATGGAAAAACGTTAACGGTGTTGATCCTTAGTGACACTGTGGTTTACACAACAAAAAGCGAAGATAACGAAGAGGAAGCCCTGCTCACGGATACCTATTCAAACTTCATTAAGAATGGGCAACTTCCTTATAAATGATTTAGATTGCTGAGCGACAGGAAAAAGCTGCCACCCAAGTAGCATGAAAAATCTATGTAACTAACTTCAAACTTGGCCGAGGTCTTTGAGTCCGATCTACTTGAGAGTTGCCGCTCAAAGCATTCAACATTAAGCCAAAGGTAAGCTCATCCAGCTCTTCCGGCTGAACCAGCAGCTCCCTAGCAACATCACTTTTTGATATGCCGTCTTCACGAAGGCTAGCAAATACCTTTTTGAGTACTTGCGATGTTTCAAAAGGTGAAGGTTCCGGCTCGTGATCCCGTCCTAATTTGGCCAAATCAATACATAGCGTTCGATAGGTCCAATCGGTTGTCAGGTTGAGCGAATGAAGCCGATAGTTAAGTGCGGCAGTAGACACATTCCAGTATTTTTTATGGGAGATGAGGCTTTTTAAAGTCGCCGATCTCGGCGCATTGGCCAGAACACTCCTACGCGGCATCAAAAAGGCCGACGCAAAGGCATTTGCTTCTTTTTCCGCTTCTTGCCCTTGGGGAGCACCGTGACGATGCATAACCAAATGGCCGAGTTCATGTGCCGCATCAAAACGGCATCGTTCCGCTGTTTTCTTGGTGTTGAGAAATACAAAAGGAATGTCGCCATACCACATGGAAAAGGCGTCAACTTCCCTGGCATCAACAGATAGCGAGAAGACACGCACCCCCTTAACTTCAAGCAATGCGATCATGTTTTTGATTGGCAGCTCACCTAAATCCCAGTAGCGGCGCAACATTTCAGCAGCAGCTTCCGGGTCATTGCTTTGGCTCCCGCTTGGGTACTGGTCTCCTTCAGACGATTGCTGACCTTTATCCGTTTTTGACCTTTCATCCAAAGAGATTCTGTAATCCTCAGGAAAATCTGGCGTAGGCAAATCAAATTTGTTTTCGATCCATTGGTTCAAAAGTAACGCAACAGATCCGGCAGAAAGCGCGATATCTCTTTGGGCAGCAGTCATTTTGGTAAGCGCACGAAAGCTAGCCACCTCAACGGGTAGCTCTTCTACGTCATCAGCAAAGAAAAATTCGACCGGAAAACGGAGTGCGCTCGCGATCTTTTCAACAGTCTGGCTTTCAGGCACGGTTTGACCGCTCTCATAAGCAGTAATCGACCGATCTGTTACACCCACTTCTTTCGCCAATGCCCGCTTTGTTAGCCCTCGGCGCTTTCGCGCGAGAGCAAAACGAGTATTGTTAAACATGTTATGCCTTCTTCTTGATAGGTACTTCTATATCTGGCAAATCAGGTGCTTGAATTTCGATTGAGTCATCATTCAACGGCATGCTCGGTAAAATAATGCGTTCTTTCCAGCCATTGATCTTGCCATTAGATATGCTGGATGGCAGTGAGAGCTCGCAACGCACCTCATCAGTAGCCAAATGCATCAGCAATACCCACGTTGTAAGGCCTTGAATATCTTCAATTGCAGGTAATAGCTCACTGAACATGTCCAGCTGATTGTTGGTCTCAACGGCTTCAGCCGTATTTACACCCTTAGGGCACTTATTTGAAGGCGTCGCCCCGATCATGCCGGTTGCTTCATCGCCAGTAGTAACGACAATGGCCAAACCTGCTTTCTGATTCACAGAGAGTTCGTAGTTGCCTTTATCCTCTTTAATCCAACCATGGGATATAAGCTGCTCTCTCAAAACTGCAACGACTTCTGCCCACATGATGATCCCGCGAGCGATTCGAGGGTGATTACTCGTGGTGCGAGACCGTGCAAGGTAACCTTGCCATACGGACTCTGTGAGTGCAGTCATCGGAATACCCAGCTGGGATAACCGATCCAGGGCATTTTCTTCAGTATGTAGTTGGTCGTTCATTCAGCCGTCTCCGGGATAAAGCTTCAGTCTTCCGGTTTTTATACCTCAAATGAGGTTAAAAAACAAGAAGAGCCTTCATCCTACCCCCTGGATCTACTGGTAGATTACACGGCTCCCACATGTAACACCCCATATGCCGTCTGAATGGCGTTTTTCAGCACCCACTTGGATAGTCCAGTTTCTTCCTTCAGAACCCGATACGCCTCCTTGCGGGACCTGGTATGGTCAGCATAGCGATCGTCGGTAAAGAACTGGAGTGCCGCAGCCTGGGCGCGGTAGCGTCTGATCAACTGCTCCGGCTTTTGACGGCTTGGCGCCCAGTACTGGAGTTAAATCCGGCTCTGCTTTTTGCATGGCTCGCTGATATGCTGGCCGTGCGCCGATACGTTGCAGGTAGGCCAAGATATTTGGGTATTGTGAGAGGTCGTAGGGTTTAAACAGTCTCATCGTGGTGAGTGAGAAGATGATCATGATATCTGCGGCGGTCAGGGTGTCACCGGTGAGGTAGTCTGATTCGCCCAGTTTCTTTTCCATCATGGATAGCATCAATTGGAAGCGTTCTTTGGCCATCGCCAGAGGAGCGTTGTTACCTGAGGCGTCGACGCGCTCCAGCGATAGCATTCTTAATATAAGCGCCTGAAACGTTCCGTTGGCGAAGTGGAGCCAATACAGATAGTCGGTGTAGCCGGGCGCTCCTGGCTTAATCGTCATGCCGCCGCGGCCATAGACCTCCACCAGATATTCTATGATGGCCCCGGACTCGCCGAGCACAAGGTCGCCGTCAGTAATGACCGGCGCCACGCCGAGGGGATGCAGGGATTTATAGTCCGGCGGAGCCATCTTGTTATCCGCACGGCGTTGATAACATTTCAGTTCGTAGTCGAGCTTAAGTTCCTCGCAAAGCCAGACGATTCTCTCCGACTGGGAGAGACCTAAATGATGTATAGTCAGCATGTCCTTCGTTTTCCTATATGTCTGTTGAGATAAGCTTGATCTGATGATACAGAAGTATATTTGCGACACCTGCGCCGAGACGTTCATAAGCTGTGCTCAAACGATCAATGCGTTTTAGGCGCTTGAGCGCAGACATATAAAACCTATCCCGCGGACCGAATGAACACAGACACTTCTATTAAACGGACAGTGATCTCCAGAGAAGGCGTTGGGACCACAGCGTCGATCCTTACGCGAAATGATCTGTTCATAGGAAAATTCGTCACCGATTACCCAACGTTTATCTTGGTGAAGCGTGGGAAAAAGACTTTGTACTCAGGGGAGCGACGCGTCGCCCTGCTTCCAGGCGACGCCGTCGCTATCGCAGCAGGCGCCGCCTGCGACGTTCAGAATGAAACAGACGAAGGTCTGTTCGAGGCCGATTGGATTGTTTGCGCACGTAACATTATTTGCGGAATAGAGCCCAGGTTTCCAAAGCATAAAAAAGTGCAAAGCATTGTTTCCCTGCAAGGACTGGGAAAAGAGTTCGCCCTCACCTTCGAGCGTGGTCTGCAAGCTATAAAGGAACCGCAGGCAACACCAGATTTAGTTGCAGAACATCGAGTGTGCGAACTTTTACAATGGTTAGCGAATGCGGGATACGTCTTTAGATCCAATGAGCGAGCGGATATTCAGCGAAAAGTACGTTTACTGATTGGCGCGGAGCCGGACAAGAAGTGGTCCTCGCAAGATATTGCCGAATCGCTGGCCCTGAGCGAGGCGACGCTTAGACGCAAACTGGCGAAAGAAGGAAATGCATTCAGCGAGATACTTGTGGATGTTCGGATGTCTTTAGCCTTGTCATTGCTGCAGTCAACCGACGCCGCCATCGCCAGTATCGCCTATCAAGTCGGGTATGAGTCAGCTTCGCGCTTCTCTGTGCGATTCAAGCAACGTTTTGGCTTCTCACCAACGGCTATCCGAAACGGGAAGGCGACTGGACAGGGAAGTTTGTAAGTCACTCCCCCGTCTCAAGCCAAAAGCCAAATCACCAATCGGGCTCCCCTCCTCGCCATCGTTCAGCACCCGTACGCCCCAGAGTTTGTCGCTGTCAGGAATCGGGCCCGGCTCTTTGTATTCGCCGGCGCGAACGTAAACGGTCTCCCCCGCCACCGCTGTGGCGGCCGCTTTTTGCAGCGTCTTCCAGGGGCCGGTTCCGCCTTCTGAGGTCAGATGACCATCGTTGGCGTCGTCGCCGGTCGGGGCTGACATAGCGCGCCCCCGAGACAATCTCAACCTCTTCAGGGCCTGAATCGCCGCCATTGCCAGGCGCATCGCTGGCAGCGTCGCCCACGCCCTCACTTCCTCCGCCACAGGCGCTCAACGTGAAACACATCAAAGCCGCCAAGCTCAGTTTCTTATTTTTCATCAAACTTCCCCATAAAAACTCCGTTAGAGGGGCAGTCTAGTGAATCGAACTCCTCCATCGGATAGTTGATTGGATCTCGGCTGATTGTATGTCCTGCTTTCCTCATAAATTGAATTCTCCCACATTGACTTCTACAGTGGGGGTAAGAGGTATGCCGGAGGAAAGGACAAACAGGCGCGAATCTGGGTCATCGATATTTGCAGGAGGAGTTATGATGGATAACGTCAGCGGTCGTTATTTCAAAGACGCCGAGTACCAACGTCGACGCACTCAGGTGAGAGCCGGCATGGCGTCGCGGGGCCTGGACGCCTGCCTGATCGCCAGTCCCGAAAACATTTATTACCTCACCGGCTTGGATCATCAAGGTTACTTCGCCTGCCAGTTATTGATCCTGCCCGCTAACGGCCAGCCTGTACTCATCACCCGCGCCATGGAGAAAGCCACTGTGCGCGACCAGGCGCCGGACGTCACGCATATTGGCTATACTGACGGCAGTGAGCCGCCTCCCGGAGACGATGAAGTCGCGATTTCCGAAGACACTTGGTCTATGACTATGGGAGCGCCAACTCGGGACGCCACCCGTAAACGCCCCAATCTGATGCCGACCGCCGCGGTGAGAGAGACCGTTAAAGCCTTGCATGACACGGGGCTGGGACAAGGCGTCATCGGCATCGATATGAACAGCACCTTTCTGCCCTACTCCATTGCGGAAGGCGTCATGAACGGCGTTCCTGATGCAGAGTGGCGGCAACTGGACAACCTGGTGGACGACGTACGCATCGTTCAGTCCCCTGCAGAATTAGAACTCACGCGGGAAGCCGCCGCCATCTCCGACTCCATGATGCTCTCCGCCATCGCCGCCGCAGGACCTGGGGTGAACGCCCGGGAAATCATGGCTGCAATTTATGACGCCATGTTCCGCCGCGGCGGCACTTATCCCGGATTCGTGCCCCTGGTGCGCTCAACCCGCACTCTGGCTCACGAGCACGGCACGTGGGAGGACATGGCGCTGGAGCGGGGCGACCTGTTGTTTCTGGAAATGGCGGGCTGCGTGCGCCGCTACCATGCGCCTATCGGCCGCTTCGTATTTGTCGGCGAAGCGCCCAAGGAAGCGCAACGGGTCAATACTATTTGCCGAGAAGCCATGCTGGCCGCCGCAGACGCCATCAAACCCGGCGTACGGGCCGGAGATGTATACGAGACCTGGCAGGCTGTGCTGGATCGCAACAATCTGGCGCACTATTCCCGTCATCACTGCGGTTACTCCATCGGCATCGGCTACCCGCCAAGCTGGTCCGGCAGCGGCGTGCCTGTGGGGCTTCGTCGTAATTCCGACTTACAGCTGCGGGAGGGCATGACCTTTCACCTGATGAGCTGGCTGCTCAACTCCGGCCTCGGCGACGCTTTCTTATCCGACACCGTGGAAGTCACCGCCAGCGGCTGCGAATTTTTAACCACAGTCAGCCGCGAAGTGTTGTATCGTTAACAAAAGTTGCGGACGCCTTCGGCGTCCGTTGACAGACCACAGGGAAGAAAGCAACGGCGGCTCATGACAAGTCCGCCGGAAAATGGAGACGTCCGTGAACGCTACGCCTCAAGGCTACAGCCAAAATCTTACTCAGTTCCCGCCCCAACCGGATTGGGAATGCAGCACTGTCCGTTTCTTCACTTCTATTGACACCACCCACTCAGACATCGACCGCTTTACAGAAGTAAACGGCGGAATGGCAAAGCAGGAGGCCTCGCAATGAGCATGATTGAAGTCTACAACCCCTTCACCCGTGAACTGGAGTTCTCGCAACCCTCAGAGTCCTTCGAGGCGGTGAGCGCACGCATTAACGACGCACAAGACGCCTCCTATTACTGGCGCAGATTTAAGCCGGAGGAGCGCGCCGAGCATGTGATGAGCGCCCTGGACTACTTCCGGCGCCATCGCGGCGATATCGCCAGGAGCATCACCCGGGAAGTCGGTAAGCCTCTGAAGGCCGCGGGAGAAGAGCTGGATTTCATGCTCGAACGCGCGGAGTACCTCTGTCGCTTCGCCAAAGACGGGGCCTTGCTGCCAAGCCGGCATCCCGAGTATGACGACGCCAGTTTTGAAGGCCGCATTGAGTGTCGCGCCAAAGGCGTGGTCTACATCATTACGCCCTGGAACTACCCTCTGTTCTGCGCCATCAACGGCGCTGTCTGCGCCCTGCTGAGCGGCAGCGCCGTAGCGCTTAAGCACACCACCGCCCCGTCCGTCGGCGCTCACTTTGAAAAAGCCTTCGGCGTCATGGCCGGCATTGAGAACCTGCTCGTCAATGTCACCGTGGATTTCGATGTTTCCGCACGCATCATAGAAGAAGCCGACATCAACCATGTGGTTTTCACCGGATCGGTAAAAGGCGGGCGCGCCATTCAACAAAGCGTCGCCAAACGCGCGTTCAACGACGTAGCTGATCCATTCATCGCCTGTTCTCTGGAGCTCGGAGGCAGCGACGCCGCTTATATCGCCGAAGACGCAGATCTTGATGACGCCGCTTTCTGGGCAGTGAGAATCGGACGCCTGCACAACTCGGGACAATCCTGCTGCGCCGTCAAGCGCATCTATGCCCACGCCAGCATCTACGACGCTTTTCTGGACAAAGCGCTAGCCATCATGGAAGAGCAGAAATGCGGCGATCCTATGGAGGAGTCAACAACCTTGGGCCCCCTGCATGGCGGCGAGCCGACGGTGAACAATCTGCTGGCGATGACGCAGGAAGCGCAACGGGACGGAGCCCGGCTATTGTCTGGCGGCGCCACAGAGCGCATCGGCGTCGTCAATTTCCTCAAACCTACGTTGCTGGCTGACGTAAAGCCAGACATGCGCGTCTTGCAGGAAGAAACCTTCGGCCCTGTTCTACCGGTGATGTCTGTCAGCAACGATGATGAAGCCATTGAACAAGCGCTGAATAGCGCCTATGGTCTGACCTCTTCTATCTTCACGACGTCCCGGCAGCGCGCCGAGCAGTACATCACGGCCATGGAAACCGGCACTGTTTTCGTCAACCGCTGTAATTTCGTGGATGCGCGCCTGGGGTGGATAGGCCAGCGCAGTTCCGGCAATGGCTCACTGGCGCTGGCGCCGGAAGGACTTCAGGCCTTCAGCGCCCGTAAATCCGTCAATCTGGACCCAAGCAAGCTGCGCTGATGCGCCGCCTTTCCTATCACCATCAATGAGGCCCCTATGAGCGGTTTTCCCGATTTCCCAAACTCAGCGCAGCAGGAAACGCTGAGCGCCATACGACGCAGTTTTCATCGCGAACCTGAACTGTCCTGGACCGAGTTTCGCACCAGTGCGCGTTTATGCGCGGAACTGACGGAACTGGGTTTCAAGATTCAGTACGGCAAGGACTTGTATGGCGAACGCACGCCCTCCAATCCGCCCGAAGCGGAGGTCTCGCGACAGGCTTATGCTCGCGCCGAAGCCGCCCTGGGGAGAAATAATTCTTATCTCACCGCTATGGCGGGCAATCGCACTGGACTCTGCGCCACCCTGGAGGGAGGCCACCCTGGTCCGGTGTGGGGGTTCCGTTTCGATATCGACGCCTTACCCATCCAGGAAAGCCGCGACCACTCGCACCCTCCCGCCGCGCAAGGGTTCGCCTCGGACAACCCCGGCGTCATGCACGCCTGCGGCCATGACGGACATCTGACCATCGGACTGGGACTCGCGCAGCGCCTTGCCGCCACGCGAGAACAATGGTGCGGCCGGGTTCACCTGTTTTTCCAGCCCGCAGAGGAAGTCGGCGGCGGCGGGGTCGTCTTCGCGGACCTGCCGCAATTACATGAGGTAGAGCGCTTCATGACCCTGCACCTGGGTATCGTCGACGCCTATCAGATCATCTGTGACGCCACCTGGATTTGCGCAAAGATCTACGACGTCCGGTTTCGAGGACGCGCCAGTCACGCCGGCAATGCGCCGCAGGATGGACGCAACGCCTTATTGGCCGCTTGTCAGGCGGTCCAGGGGTTATACGCCCTGCCGCGACATAGCGGCGGGTTGTCGCGAATCAATGTCGGACGCTTCCATTCCGCCAACGCCCATAATGTCATTGCTGACGATGTGTATTTCCGCTATGAAGTGCGCGGCGCCAATAACGATGTCGCCGATTATATGGCGCAGCAGGCGGAGCAAGTATTGGGCGGCGCGGCGATGATGAATGGCGTGGAATATGAGAAAACCACCTTCGCCGAATTCTCGGGTTGGCCTAACAGCCCGGAACTGGCGGAAAAAGTGGAGAAGGTTGCGCGCGATTTGGGGCTGCCGGAGGAATTACTGCAACGCCCTTATCTGGTTCCCGCCAGCGAAGACGCCGGCTACATGGTGCGGCGGGTGCGGGACCAGGGCGGTCTGGCCACCCATCTGATATTGGGTTGTCCGGTAGGAGACGGACACCACAGCTGCGCATTTGATTTTGACGAGCGTTTGCTGCCCTGGGGCGTGGAGCTGTTTTATCGGATGGTGGCCGACGGCGAGAAGGAATAACCTCGCCGTCGGCGCAGACAGTGCGATTAACGCAGCAGATGCAGGAAGTGCATGTGTTTGTGGTACTGGTCGATGATGTCGTTGATTACCGCGACTTTGCTCCAGCCCATCACATCGTAGTCCTGCCCGCCTTCGCGCAAATGCACTTCGGCGCGGTAGTAGCGCACCTCTTCCGGCGCGTCCTCAATGGACTCTTCCGGTTGAATGAAGTTCGGCTTCACATGAGAACGACTGCGCACCTCGTAAACGAAGTCCACCTCGTTGCCCAACAACACTGTCAGTCGCACGCGATGGCGTTCTCGGTCCTCTTCCACATGCGCGTCCAGTTCATGCTCCCGCAGCTCTTTGCAAACGGACTCACAGGCGGGCTTGGCGATGCTTCCCAAAAAGCGATTGACGTTCTCCTTATCCGGGTAGTCGACAATATTGGACAAGCGGTCGCGCCAGTTTTCATCATGCACCATGGGCGCCGCCGGCTGCACATTGAGCTGCAGACTGTCCCGTTTGAATGCGTCAATGCGCAGGGCTTTGATCAGACCATAAGTGGCGATCAGCAACACCACAGCGAACGGCAGCGCGCTGGCGATGGTCATGGTCTGCAATGCGCCCAGGCCGCCCGCCGCCAACAGCACCGCGGCGACCACGCCCTCGCCGCCGGCCCAATAGACTCGCTGCCACACAGGCGTATCGTCACGCCCATTGGAGCAGAGCATATCCACCACCATGGAACCGGAGTCCGAGGACGTCACGAAGAACACAATCACCATCACTGTCGCCAATAGCGACAATATGCCTGAGAAAGGGAATTGCTCGAGAAACGCAAACAACGCAATGGTGACGTCGCTGGACACCGTATCTCCCAGTGACGTCAGGCCGTCATTAAGAATCATATTAATGGCGGTGTTGCCGAAAAAGGTCATCCACATCAGGGTGAACCCCGTGGGAACGAACAGTACGCCCATGGCGAATTCGCGGATGGTGCGTCCACGGGATACCCGCGCGATAAACAGCCCCACAAACGGCGCCCAGGACATCCACCAGCCCCAGTACAGAATCGTCCAGCCACCGATCCAATCGGTTTTCTCATAAGCGAACAAATTAAAGGTGTTGCGTACGATATCGGAAGCATAGGAACCCAGGTTCTGCACAAACGCTTGCAGCAGAAACACCGTGGGTCCAGCCAGTAGCACGAAGGCCAACAGAAGCACCGCTAACGCCATATTCAATTCGGACAGGCGGCGAATGCCTTTGTCGAGCCCGGTGGTGACGGAAAGTATCGCCAGGAACGTCACGAAGACAATCAACACCACCTGCGTCGTCAAACCCACAGGAATATCAAAGAGATGATTCAAGCCGGAATTCACCTGCAACACGCCGTAGCCCAGAGAGGTAGCCACGCCAAACAGGGTGCCGATGACGGCGAAGATATCCACGGCATGGCCGATAGGGCCGTATATTTTCTCACCAATCAACGGATACAGAGCGGAACGCAGCGTCAGCGGTAAACCGTGGCGATAGCTGAAGAACGCCAGGATCAGCGCCACAATGGCGTATATCGCCCAGGCATGCAGGCCCCAGTGGAAAAAGGTGATTTTCATGGCTTCGCGAGCCGCCTGCACTGTACCGCCGTCGCCGACTGGCGGCGACAAAAAGTGCATCACCGGCTCCGCCACGCCGAAGAACATCAGGCCGATGCCCATACCGGCGGAAAACAACATGGCGAACCAGGTGATGTAGGAATAATCCGGAGTGGAGTGATCTGGACCCAGTTTGATCTCGCCATAACGGGACAACCCGAGAAAGCAGACAGTGATCAAAATGATCGCCACTGTCAGCACGTAAAACCAACTGGCGTTGGCGACAATGGCCGCCTGCAGCTCAGTGAACAACTCGCTGGCTTTCTCAGGGAAGAGCGCCGCAAAGGCCACCAGCAATACAATCAGTCCAGAGGAGGTAAAAAAGACAGGGGGATTTAAACGCGCTTTCGGGCTCCCATTCATAATGTGTCCTTAAGTCGTCGTGCATTTGATTCGATAAGGTCGCAGGACGCGCATCCCACGAGCCTTAGAGTTACCTAGCAATCGCAGTGCGTCAGAGTCAGGTCCAACGTCTTCCGCGATCATGTAGACAGGTTGTTCAACAACCAATTACGCGTGCCTAAACAGGCGCTTTACCCTGCCTAGTATACCTCATCGGGCGCGCCTATGCTCAGACGCAGACCGTCTTGACCAGTTCGCCCACCCAATCAATGAAGACGCGCACCCGCCGTGACAGTTGCCGCCGGTGGGGATACATCGCATAAATCTGCATGGCTTCCGCTCTGGCGTTCGGTAGCACTTCCACCAGATCTCCTGACTGCAACAGATGCCGCACATCGTATTCCGGCGCCTGCAGCAGCCCCATGCCCGCCAACGCGCAGGCTACATAGGTCTCCGCATTGTTCACCGTCACCCAGCTGCGCATCTCCACATAATGCAACTCCCCATCCTGCACATATTCCCAGGGCTCAGCGCGTCCGGTATTGGGTGAAGCAAATCTGACCGCCCGGTGCTCGCTCAAATCATCCGGGGTCTGCGGTGCGCCGTAACGCGCCAAATAGGCAGGACTGGCGCAGTTCACCAACTCCATTTTTCCGAGAGGTCTGGCCACCAGACTGGCGGAACCGGGATCGCCCACCCTCACGACGCAGTCGACGCCTTCCTGAATCAGATCGACAGTACGATCCGTCGCCCCCAGCTCCAGCTCAATTTCTGGATAGCGTTCAAAAAAATCCGGCAACGCCGGCGCTATTACCCGAGAGCCAAAGCGACTGGGAACATCCACTTTCAATTTCCCGCTTACCCTCGCCCCAGGCTCGCGAAACATGCTTTCAATCTCTTCGATTTCCGTCAGCAAGTGACGGCAGCGCTCCAACAAGGCGGCGCCATCATGGGTCAGGCTGACGCGGCGAGTGGTGCGATGAAGCAAGCGTGCGCCGAGGCTGGCCTCCAGTTTCTGCACTACGGAAGAGACAGTGGAGCGAGGCAGCTCGCACAAGTCCGCCGCCCGGGTAAAGCTACCGGTTTCCGCCACCCGGGCGAACACCTGCAATGCGTCGATCCTATCCATACCCGCCCTCTATTATTCGCAATTAATGGACAGATTATGCAGCAGCGCCGCCATTATGCGAAACACGCGCACAGATAGAATGCAATCAGGTCAGGCGTTCGTCTGACCCCTTCATCCACAGAGGAGCATGACATGAGTACGCAATCCCTTACCTCGCACACTCTCAAAGATAAAGTCGTTCTCGTTGGCGGCGGCGCCAAAAACCTGGGCGGCCTGTTGTCTCGCCACTTTGCCGAGGCTGGCGCCAGCGCAGTCGTTATTCATTACAACAGCGACGCCACTCATCAGGCGGCGGAAGAAACGCTCGCAGCAGTTAAGGCCGCTGGCGCTAAGGCGCTGATGGTTCAAGGAGATCTGACCCAGGTATCTGAGGTCACCCGCCTGTTTGACGCAGCCATTGAGACTTTCGGCCGCGTCGACGTGGCGGTGAACACCACAGGCATGGTTATCAAGAAATCGCTGCCGGAAATCAGCGAGTCTGACTATGACAAGATCTTCGCCATCAACTCCAAAGCCGCATTTTTCTTTATGCAGGAGGCCGGCAAAAAGCTCAGTGACGGCGGCAAGTTGTGCACGATCGTCACGTCTCTACTGGGAGCATTCACAGGCTATTACTCTATCTACGCCGGCAGTAAGGCGCCCGTGGAGCACTTCACCCGGGCAGCGGCCAAAGAGCTGGGCGAGCGCGGCATCTCCGTCACAGCCGTAGCGCCGGGTCCAATGGAAACGCCTTTCTTTTATGGCCAGGAGACGCAGGAGTCCGCTCACTATAACCAGACGGCGGCCGCCTTGAGCCCCTTCACCCGCACTGGTCTGACCGATCCCCAGGACATTGTCACACTGGTGCGCTATCTGGTTACGGAAGGTTGGTGGATCACCGGGCAAACCATTCTGGCCAATGGCGGTTACACCACGAAGTAGCCCGCCTTTCTGCAGGCCCCGGCGGCGCTATTCCGCCACCGGGGCCGTTCTACGCCTCGGCATAGGGTAGCCCCCTTCTTACGTTTTAAGTCAACCAACAGCGGAACCATAACCATGCACACACTTCTTGTGATCTTCGGCGGACTCTCCCTGCTGGCGATCTGTCTGATGCTTGGGCGCTATTTCGGCGCATTGGCCTTGGCGGCGCTGATCTTCATCCCTGTCTGGGCAGTCGCGGCCGCCATCAATATGTGGATTGGCGTTTCCCACGCCGGCTATTCCATTATGGAAGAAGCCCCTATATTCCTGCTCATCTTCGCCATTCCCTCTGCTGTCGCCCTGTTTTGTTGGTGGAGATTTTCCCGTGACTAGTCTTAATGCGCCGACAACACATTCCGCGCAGACGATCGCCGACGTTATCGCGTTTTGGTCAGACGCCGGCCCGCAACGCTGGTTCGCGAAAGACCCCGCCTTTGACGACATCTTTCGCGACCGGTTTCTTAAATTGCATATGCGCGCCGCAAAAAGAGAACTGGACCATTGGGCGCAATCGCCGGATGGCGCGCTGGCGTTGCTGATACTGTTGGACCAGTTCCCTCGTAACGCCTTCCGCGGCAGCGCGCACATGTACGCCACCGATGCGCTGGCGCTGCTGTTCGCAAAGACAGCGCTAACGCAGGGTTTCGACAAACAGATCGATCCTGCGTTGCGGTTGTTCTTTTATCTTCCCTTCGCACACTCTGAACATGAAGAAGATCAGCATCTGTCAGTGCGTCTTAATGCGCAATTAGGTGCTGACTACACCGCGCACGCCCGCAGCCACCGCAACATCATCCAGCGCTTCGGCCGCTTTCCTCATCGCAACGCCATGCTGGGACGCGTCACCACACAAACAGAGCAATTTTTTCTCGACGCCGGTGGATTCGCCGGATGACCGCCCCCCTTCGCGGGTTGCAAACCGTTACTGTCCGCTAAGAAAGAACAACTGAAATTGACTGAAGCATTAATTAGCATCACAGGTTATCGCTACAACACTGCAGAGGGTCGGTACACAATGCGTCTTTCCCCCGCCAAGCTGTTGCTCGTCATTCAGTGCTCCACCGTTCTTTTATCCGCTTTGATCATGATCGAAGGCAGCCGCGTCATGCACAGCGACCTGGTGAAAGGCGGACTGATGATCGCCATCTGCCCCCTTCTGTTGATGTTCCTGGGCCATCGTCTGGGTCGCGAGTGGGTGATTGAATCACTGTGCGCTTTGGACGACGAAGTCAGCCCGCAAGAGAGTGAGCGTAACGCCGCGGCTTCATTGCTGCGCCTGAGCACTATCTGCGTCAGCCGCACCCTGCTCAAACTGGTGGGCATTCTGTTGGCGGTGGTCGTCACTCCCGCCCTGTTGCTGCCGGAAATCCTGCAGACACCGGACCTGTGGCAACAAGCCCTCACAGGATCGATTGCAGTCATTCTGCTGCTGACCGCCGCCCAAGTTACTCACAACAGCCTGACTTCGCGCCCCTCCATGAAATAACCGCGTCGCCGTTGCGAAACCGCCACTGCGATTATTAATATGGCAATGATATTGGCATGTTAATCATCAGGCGCATGGATGCGCCTGCGCGGCGGCCAGCCGCGGGAGACAGGGCCTGACATGTGCAGGCCCTGTCGTTGCAGACAAATCGTCGCAGACAAATAGAAGGAAGCTATTTGTCTGCCTGATTAACAGCAACAAAGGCGCCGCGAAGAGTCCGTACTTTCCGAAGCGCCAGATGGACAATATCCATAGGCCCTCCGGTCGACTAGACTATCCAACACAGTCGTGTATGGAAATGCTGTAGCGAGTCAAGCGCCAAGCTAATCCGCCCGTTGAGGCGTTAGATGCTTGCAGCCGCTCGCCAGCGTCGACGGGGGCCGAGCGCAGGACAGCCTTTACTATAATTAGGTCTGTCAGCTTTTCGGCGTCACCACTGCTGCGCCTGAACCGGCGTGGCGAATAACAACAACCGCGCGTGTGAGTAGTGAAAAGGAAAGCCGAGTTACAGACCGCACAGAAATCGACCCAGGTGCGCAATGGATATGTGTTGCGCGTTATCGCCTGCATGATCGTTTTGTGCCTGCACATCGCGATATTCAAATTTTCCGGCCACCCGCTGATGTGGGGGCTGATCGTCCTGCACACGCTGATTTACCCTCATCTGGCTTATTTCTTTTCCGAGTCCAAGCAGCAAGAACTGGACAACATACTGGTGGATTCCTTCGCCTATGGCGCATGTATCGCGCTATGGGGCTTCAACCCTTTGATCACGCTCGCTTTCATCTGCGGAGCCTGGATGACCAATCTGGCCGCCGACGGGGCGATCTTCTTCTTCAAAGGCATCGTCGCCAATGTCACCGGAGCCCTGCTGACAGGCTTGATCACTGATTTTTATTTTCGCCCCAGCCTGGAGCTGACGCCCACGTTGATCGCCTCCGCCGGTCTATTCGGCTACACCATGAGCCTGGGTATGCTGCTGCATCGCATCAATCTCAAGCTCAACCAAACCAAACAACGCCTGCTGGAGCAGAAAGAGTCGCTGATCGACATCAGCTCACTGGCCCATGCGGTCAATACCCACCTCGAACTGGACCTGATCATGGGCCGGGTCATGCAGGCGCTAAGGCGTATCCAGCCGTTCGAGCAGGTTTACATCACGCTGTTCGAAGACAATATGGAGCGTCTGGTGCTGGTGAAAAGCTATGGCGATGCGTTGACGGCGCAGGAGGTGAAGCAGTCGGAGGGGTTCACGTTTTTCCTCCCCGAAGATGAAAACAGCATCTTCGTCCGCCCTTTGGTGAAAGACGAGCCGCTGTTTATTCCCCGGGTGCCACCCCCTGACGCCACGACCTCAAAAGTGGACAAGCGCCTCTACGATTTTCGCGCGCCCATATCCATCGCCTATTTCCCCCTGCACGTCGACAACAAAGTCATCGGCGGCTTTGGATTCGTCAACTACGTTCAACCTCTGGATCTGGACATCGCCGCCATCGAATCTATCGCCGAGTACCTGGTGCAGGTCGGCACCGCCGTGCGCAACGCGCAGCTTTTCGAACAGGCCCGGCAGGCCAAGGAGCAAGCGCTCAACGCCCAACGCGCGGCGGAAGTGTCGGAAGCCGCCAAAAGTCGTTTCCTCGCCAATATGAGTCACGAGATACGCACGCCCATGACAGCGATTCTCGGCTACTCGGAATCGCTGCGGGAGAGCAACCTGAGTCGCGAGGAGCGCAACCAGTTTATCGACATCATCGTGCGCAGCGGCCGCCACTTGCTCACCATCATTAATGACATACTCGATCTGTCGAAAATCGAGGCGGAGAAAATCGAAATCGAGCATATGCAGATCTCGTTGCCGAACCTGATTGAAGATCTGCGCTCTCACATCGGCATGCGCGCTCACGAAAAAGGCCTGACCCTGGACATCACGCCGAAATTACCGCTGCCCGCTCACTTCGAGTCGGACCCCACACGTCTCAAGCAGATCTTGTTCAATCTCGGCGCCAACGCCACCAAGTTCACCCACAAGGGGAGCATTCACTTCGGCGTCAGTTATGAGAAGGACACCAACCTGCTGCGTTTCACCGTCACTGACACAGGCATTGGACTGGGGCCGGGCGAGCTGAAGAAAATCTTCGAGCCCTTCGTGCAGGCGGACAGCTCCACCACTCGCCAATACGGCGGCACTGGACTGGGACTTTATATTTCCAGACAGTTGGCCCACATGCTCGGCGGCGAACTCACCGTTGACAGCTCCCAAGGAGAAGGCAGTCGCTTCAGCGTCACCATCAACGCTGGCGACTTAAGCCAGACGTCATGGATAAACAGTCTGGAGGAATTCGAGAAAGCCCGTCAGCGCCTGGAGTTGAACGGCGCCGCGTGGAGCGCCCCCCGCCTGCGCGGCAAAGTACTGCTGGCTGAGGACAATCTCGACAACCAGACACTGTTTCATCGCTTTCTGGTGGAAGCCGGCCTCAGCGTCACCCTGGCGAGCAATGGCAAACAAGCAGTGGAAACGGCGTCCGCGTCCCGCTTTGATCTGATTTTACTGGATATCCAGATGCCGGAAATGGGAGGCGATGAAGCCATTCTGCATCTACGCGAATTCAGCCAGACGCCCCCAGTGATCGCGTTGACCGCAAATGTTATGCGTCACCAGTTGGATGAATACCGGCAGCTGGGTTTTATTGACTTCATCGCCAAACCGATCGACCGCCTGCATTTTTATCAAAAACTGCGGCTTTACCTGCCAACCGTACCTGAGGACCTCACCGGCCGCATTCTGGTGGCGGAAGACAACGATGTGAACAGGCTACTGTTCAAACGTCAGATCGAGCGCATCGGCCCCGCCTTGACGGTAGTAACCGTAGAGAATGGCCAGGAAGCGCTGGAGGCGGCGTTGGCGGAAAGTTTCGACCTGATACTGATGGACATTCAAATGCCTGTCATGGATGGTTTGGAAGCGCTGCGCGCTTTACGCGCTCAGGGTTACGCCCAACCGGTTTACATTATTTCCGGCAATACCGAGCCCGCCGATATCGCTACCTACATGGAGTCTGGCGCGCAAGGCTATCTCGGCAAACCACTGGACCGGAATCAGCTCGATCAGCTTCTACAGGAGCTGCTCGGGCACTGCGCCACCGCCGCTCCCCAAGCCTGACATTCGCTCAAAAATCACCCACACTCCCACTAACGTTCAGCGTTCTGTCATAAAACTGCAACAAACGTGCGACATCCCGCCATAAATAGCAAAAATCCTTCTATATGCTATTACTTTATAGATACATATCACTCTTCGCTCTCATCCGTTTCCGGAGTCACTCATGCAATGGTTATCCAGAAGTTTGTTTAATCAGCTGTTAGCGGTCGTCGCCTTGAGCGGACTGTTGACGCTGGCGGCAGGCATTTTCAGCGCCCTCTCCAATGAGCGTCGCATCAGCGAGCTGGAATTGTCCCTCGCCAGAAATGGAGATCTACTGCAGGAAGCGAATGAGTCCGTGGCCTTGTTTAAAATTCAAGTGCAGGAGTGGAAAAACGTGCTGTTGCGGGGCAACAATCCGGATAACTTGAAAAAGTACTGGGACCGCTTTGTGGAGACGGAGTCCAAGGTTCAGGAAAAGGTTGCGGCCATCCGCCCGCTATTGCCGGAAGACTCAATGAAATCGATCCTGGATCAGTTTATAAACCGGCACAAGATCATGGGCCAGGCATATCGGGAAGGCTTTGCGGAGTTTAAGAGCGCAGGCTTTAATCCGCAGGCCGGCGATAACGCTGTATCCGGCATCGACAGAGAGCCCACCAAGCTTTTGCAGGATCTGGCGGACAGCCTGAAGGCGCATGTAACAGAGTCTTACAAACAAGCTCATACTGAATTCAGCAGCAGTTTCGCCTTCTGGAGCCTCGTTCTGGCTGCGGTGACGCTGGCGTCGGCGGTAATCGTGCTGACCCTGATCAATGTGCGCATCGTGCGCCCTACCCGCACCATCATCGACAAAATCACCAAACTCAGCCACGGCGAGCTGGGTCATGATTTCTCTTCCGACCGACAGGATGAGCTGGGAAGACTGGCCAATTCCGCCGCCGAGTTACAGACATTCCTCAGCGATTTCGCCACCGCCATGGACAAAACGGCGGTGGACCTCAGTGAAAACATCACTATCATTACTCGCGCTGCGGACGATATCGTTAACTGCTCTCAAGACTCCAACGGTCGCACTATTCATGTCGCCACCGCGATGCAGGAGATGACCGCAGCCTCGCAACAAGTCGCCGAGAACGCCAGCAATGCAGCGGAAGTGGCCCATGAAACAGATGTCGCGGCGAAAGACGGTATGGATGCGATGAAGCGCGCCAACGACGCCATCAAACGTCTGTCGCAGCAAGTATCGAGCAGCTCGGATACGGTGAAGAAGCTGGCGGAGGACACCAAAAACGTGGGCACCGTGCTAAACGTGATCCGTGGCATCGCCGAACAAACCAACCTCTTAGCCCTGAACGCCGCCATTGAAGCAGCCCGCGCGGGTGAGCAGGGACGCGGCTTCGCGGTGGTGGCGGATGAAGTACGCTCGCTGGCGCAGAAAACCCAGAACTCCACAGCGGAGATAGAGTCCATCATAGACAGTGTGCAAAACGGCGCTAAAAATACCGTATCCGTTATGGAGGCCAGTAATCGCATCACCGATGAGTGCAGCGGTTATTTCGCCAGCGCCTCGGAGAAACTCTCTTCCATCAGCGAAGCCATCGCCAAAGTAAACGCCTTGAATACTGAAGTGGCCACCGCTTCCGACGAGCAATTGTCGGTCTCTGAGGATATCGCCAAGAATCTGGAGGAAGTGTCGGAACTGACGGATGAGTCCGCACGCAACGCCACATCAGCCAAAGATAAGATCGGCCGTCTGAGCCATCTCGCCGAACGCGCCTCTGAGCTGTCATCCCGCCTGCGGCGCTAAGTCCGATCTCTTTTGCAATGCCCCTAAGACCAGGGAAGGTTTACGGCGAACTTTCTTCAGGGCAAAAAAAACCCTCTTAACATAACGCTAAGAGGGGTATTCACCGCCAATGAATTTAACCGTGTTTCTTGGATTTCATACTCCGATAGAGGATGATCGCCAAGAGCGCTATACCATACAGAGCCAACGTCGCAGGCTCGGGAACAGTTACTATCGGAGGCATACTTCATTCTCCCAACTGTCTGTATAACACTATTGCCCCATATACTGCACAGCCGAGGCCACAAAAATAAAATCATTTTAATAACAATGAGTTAATAACAATAAAAAGAAAGGTGAACTGGGTCACATGAGAATTTCGGGAAAAAAAGTCGCGAATGAGCCATCAACTGTAAAAATTACTGACTAGAGGTAACCGATTGGTCAGCTTTAAATCACTTTTTCACTTGAATTTGCCTTCTCCCCCTCCGCCGCACCAGACAACAGCGTAAGCCCATCGGCCTAGCCCTATAGACAAAGCCAGCTTGTTAACAGCCTTTTGTCCTATGCCCGAAATACGCGTAAAAAAAATGGACGCTTGGCGTCCATTCTTA
The DNA here is from genome assembly GCF_000012985.1 of Hahella chejuensis KCTC 2396. Classification (NCBI taxonomy): domain Bacteria; kingdom Pseudomonadati; phylum Pseudomonadota; class Gammaproteobacteria; order Oceanospirillales; family Hahellaceae; genus Hahella; species Hahella chejuensis. The sequence goes on from NC_007645.1 coordinate 6,439,259, forward strand.
TATTGCATCAATGTTGACGCGTCATATATTCCGACAGGGATTAGGTCTTTACCAGCCAACCATTCGAGTTCTCTCCCTAATGGGATAGTCATTCCCCTCCGCGTCCTGCATGCGAAAGCGCAACGACTGCAAATCCAGTCCGACATTTCTGCGCACGACAAAGTGCAAATGCGGCCCGGTAGAAAAACCGGTGCTGCCGGAACGCGCCAGCGCCTGACCGCGCTCCACCCGATCACCAGGACGCACCTGTAAACTCCCCTGTAAAATATGCGCGTACATACCCGTAGTGCCATCGTCATGCAGTACCATGACGAAGTTGGCTTTATCCAGAAAATATGCGAATGCGGCGCTGCCGATGCTGTAATTCTCCTCCACCGCCATCACCACGCCTCCCCGGGCGGCGTGAATATAACTGCCGACAGGCATGGCGATATCCACCGCATAGGTGTTGGGCTCTTCCATATGAGAAAACTGACCGTTGAAGCCCTGGGAAATCATGTAGGACTCGCCACTGGCGAAGGGCGGCGAATAGATAACGGTATAATCGGGTTTGGCTTCGGGATCGCCGGGGATGTAATAGTACTGATAATCCACCTGCCCCTGAATCTTGAAGTGACGCGTGGAATCCGCTTCCACCAGGATGCTGTCGCGCTGATACTCTCCGGTTTTCCGTATCTGCAGCAGGAATTGCACAGGCCCCCGCCACGGATTCACGGCTGTCAGAATCGTGACGTTGTCCTCTATTTTGGAAGTAATGGAGGGTTTGTCCTGAGAATCCCGGGAGGAGGACAACTTCACCTGCTCATGCTTGCCCTGTTGCGGCGCTTTATCGGTGAAATGCCAACGACCACTGGCGTCTTGATACTTGTAGACGGTCTGCGCCGCACTGGAAAAAGCGCACAAACAGGCTGTCGCCAGAGTAAGGTAACGAAGGTATTTCAAAGGCGCGGGACTCCGGGTAGATAACTGCTTCTGAACGCAATGACAGCTTGAGCTGAGCGTCCTTAGGAAATATACCAATCCTGGGCTTTTCCGTCCTCTACCTTGTTCACTTTCGTGCTAAGCTCATTGAAGACGGCGCCGTTTCGCGCCCGGTATTCAGCGGGAGTGCGGGAACCGTCATTTTTTGTTAAATCAGGATTTTCGATGTTTCAGGATATCAGTTCATTGCTTATCCGGGCGCTTTATATTGGCGACCAGATAGATATTCGTCAGCTAGAAAAAGTAAAAGCCTGCGCCCGCAATCCACTTACTCTGATGGTGGAGCAGGAAGCCGCCTACGTGACCATCTTCCGCTACGGCGTAGTGGTGATGTTCAACGTCAAGCCTCAGGACGAGGCGGCGTTGATGCGGGAAATCATGCTGCATACCAAACGGCCGCTGGAAAAACCGGTTGTGGAAGAGTCGGAACTCTCCATCACCACCACGCCGTCAGATACCGTTGCTGACAACATCATCAGCGTGTTCGCGCCCACCGTGGAGAAACTACAGATTATCGCCGACGTTATGGCGAAATCCGTGATCCTGGAATTCTATGAACTGGAGGAAAGCCGCAACCTGGAGCGTATCAGTCCTCTTGCGGAATTCCTGCACTCCCAAGGCCGCACCGGCGCCAAGACACAGGAGTTGCTGAAGCAAATCGGTAAGGTTCTGCTGAATCAGCAGATCATGGTGGGTCGCGTCGAAGTAGGCGAAAAGCCGGACCTGCTGTGGGATTTTCCCGAGCTGGAGCGTTTCTACCTGCGTCTATCCGATGAGTTTGAAATACGGGAGCGGGACAAGGCGCTGGAGCGTAAAATGGAAATCATTTCGCGCACCTCGCAGACCGTGCTCGACATCATTACCGCCAAGCGCAGTCTGCGAGTAGAGTGGTATATCGTCATCCTGATCGTCTTTGAGATACTGCTGACGCTCTACGAGATGTTTTTCACTCATTAGTTCGTCGAATGCGGGGCCTCTCGGGCCCCGTTTCTCAATCCGTCATTCTGACGCCGCCCTCATACTGCAGCAAATGCATGCTGTACATATCGTCCTCCGCCAGCCATACCCGGCGCGACTGCCAGCCAGCGGAAGCCGCCAGGTTCTGAAAGCGCTCCACGGTGTACTTGTGAGAGTTTTCAGTATGGATGGTTTCGTCTTTCGACAAATGGAAGTACTTGCCGCCGACAGCGATAAACTGGTCGCACAGACTGCGCAAGTGCATCTCTATACGGCTTTTCACTTCATTGAACCGGGCTTCATGGGCAAACTGCTGCAGCGTCAGCTCTGCTCCCAGCTCCTGCTGCATTCGCCGTAACAGATTGAGATTGAACTCTCGCGTCACGCCACTGGCGTCATCGTAGGCGCGCAATAGAATGCGGCGGTCTTTCAGGGTATCCACGCCAACCAGCAAATACCCACCCTCTCCAAGTGTGCGGCCCACTCGATACAGGAAGCGCCGCGCGTCCTTCGCCTCCAGGTTGCCGATGGTGGAGCCGGGAAAAAAGCCCATGCGCGGCGCAGTGGTTTCCGGCAGCGGTTGCGCTTCCATGAAGTCGCCTACCACTGGCGTCACTTTCAATGCCGGATAACGCCTGCTCAGATTTTTTACGCTCTCCAACAAAAACGCTTTTGAGACGTCTATGGCGACGAATCCATCGACCTGGGGATGTGCATCCAGCAGTCGCTGCACCTTCTCACAGTTTCCGCAACCAAACTCCACAATCTGTCCGATATGCGGAAGTCTCTGCGCCATTTCCCTGGCCACGTAATCAATCATGCCCATTTCCGTGCGAGTCAGATAATACTCGTCCACTTCGCATATCTGCTCGAACAGCTCCGAACCGCGCTGGTCGTAAAAGTATTTACACGGCAGCGTTTTCGGCCAGCCGGACAGGCCTTGCACCACGTCCGCTAAAAACGCCTCATCAATGACTTCGTCTTCACATAGTTCCTTAATGACTGGTTCAATCATCTCGCGCCAACCTCACTCCTGTCGCCTGCCAACGTTGATGGGGATAAAAGAAATTGCGATAGCTGGCCCGCAACAACCGCCGCGGAGAGGTAAAGGCGCCTCCGCGCAACACAAACTGACCACACATAAACTTGCCGTTATATTCTCCCAGGGCTCCCTCCAAAGGTCTGAAGCCCGGGTACGGGGAATAGGCGCTCTGCGTCCATTCCCACACATTGCCGAACATATCCGCCAGGGCCTGTCCTTCCAGGGGCCGACTAACAGAGGGAGTCCAGCGCCCCTGTTCCATAAAATGGCCTGGCAAGACGCCCCCTGGCTCCCCTTCTTTGGCTATGCCCGCCAGGAAACTGCGAGCCGCGATCTCCCACTCGGCCTCATTGGGTAAACGCGCCTGAGCCCAGCGGGCGTATGCGTCCGCTTCAAAATAGTTCACATGGCACACCGACTCGTCCAGATTAAGAGGCGCCAGACCATGAGGAGTAAAACGCAGCCAGCCGCCGTCGCGCTTAATCCAGTAAAGGGGCGCGCGCCAGTCTTCCTGCATCCGCGCCGCCCAGCCGTCAGAAAGCCATAGTTTAGGGTCCTCATAGCCGCCGGCGTCCATAAAGGCCAGCCACTCGCCATTGGTCACAGGCCTGGAGGCGAGACGAAAGGGCGCCTGGAACACCTTGTGACGGGGACCTTCGCAGTCGTAACTGAAACCTTTGCCAAGCGCGCCGATTTCAAATAAACCGCCATCGCTGTCAAACCATTCAAGAGGGACGGCGGACTTGGATTCAGTATCAGAAGGAAGCGGCGGCTTCCAGGCGGGATAGGCGGGGTTAAAACTGAGAGCGTGCAGCATGTCGGTGATCATGAGTTCCTGATGCTGCATCTCATGATGCAGACCCAGTTCGACTCGCTGTAGTAGTTGCGGGTCCGGGTCAGGCTTGTTCAACAGGGCGAGGATATGACGATCGACATGCTTACGATACGCCAGCGCCTCTTCCAGAGACGGCCGGCTCAACATGCCTCGTCGAGCCCGGGGATGCCTCTCCCCCAACGCTTCGTAATAGGAATTGAAGTAATAGCGAAAGCCGTCGTTCATACGTTCATAACCGTTCATGAACGGGGCGAGAATCAGTTCTTCGAAAAACCAGCTTGTGTGGGCGAGATGCCACTTGATAGGACTGGCGTCGTTCATGGACTGCAGCAGCATATCCTCAACGCTTAATCCCTGGATCAGCTCATGGGAGGCGCCTCTGACGGCCGAAAAAAATTCAGCCAGAGTCTCCTTCGTCACCGCCATAGGTTCTATTCCTTGTTCTTGATGGGGTTTGACGTAGGCTGCCCGAACGGCGGATCAGAAGACGGCTGGCGCCGTCTGGTTCACAGCGGAAGTTCGGGTACTGCGAGCTCTCACATCACCATAGCAGACAAATTTCACAAATGCCTGATCAATTAACGCTCTCCCGGAGGACGACTATAATTGGCCGCCATAGCCCATGGGGCCCGGGCTTGCAGGCCCTGACGCCTTTAAAATTCAATGCATCCAGTAGGAACCCAGGCGCCATTTTCAATCTCCCTGCTTCGGCGTTTATACCTGCACGCCCCGTGAAACAGTACTTTTTATAGCCAATAAGTCTAACAATAGATCAAAAAACAACCTAACCTTAAAATAGGTTCTTATGCCCATTTCCTCGTAGTCCAAGCAGTAAGAGGTAGCAGGCTATGAAAGTACGCGCAGGCGAAGCCGACCGTTCCTGGTTCCGTAGTGAGCGATTCATCCATACTTCCGACGGGTGGTATTTCATGACTCGAGAAAACACCCAGGAAGGCCCTTACCGATCCATCACCGAAGCTGAAAACGAACTGGCCATGTATATCCGCATGACCATTCAGGCAGACCAGTTCTCCAACGCCTGAACCTGCTTTCGCGCATCTTCCCCACTATCCTGCCGCGCCTGTGTGACAGAACCATGTCCCTGGCCAGGTCATTGTGGCGCGGGTATCATTTTGCCGCCGGATCGCCAATAATCTGCACCATGATCATGTCGGCGCGAGGCCGGCGTCCGCGCGAATTGAATACCTACCGGAATTGCCCCAATGTCTGCTTCTTTACAATGGATTCTTATTTTGGTCGGTGTGGCCGCTTGTCTGTTTCTGGGATTTTTTATCCGCCGCCAGCTCCATGTTTTACGGGAACACCGCCGACTGGAAGCGGAGCAGCAAAGCCGCACTGCGGCGAATCGCGCCCGCGCTATCGAAAGCATCACAGTGCTGGCCCGCTGCATCCTGTCTGATCAGGTGGAACTGTCCGAAGGCAGCATCCGCATAAAAGTATTGCTCGACGCCGTCGACCCCAGCCTGCATGAACAGGAGCCCTACGCCATCTTCAGTAAGATCTACAAAGAAACCGAGCACATGCCCACACATGGCGCCCGTAAGGCAGTGGACAAACGCTTTCTATTCAAGCTGGACAAACAACGCTGGGACCTGGAGGAAAAGTACCGAGAGCAGATTATCAGTGCTTCCAGGGCGATTCTGGAGCACTCATTCTGAAGACAGCCGTCCTTCAATAAAAGCCCCGCAGGACGGGGCAAAAGGACTAAAGTCTCTGGGGTTTACACTAAGAATTAATTCCAGAGCTTCGGAGGAACCACGCCTCGGGACACAAGTTCTTTAATCAGTTCCGGCTCCAGTTCATGCGCGAACTTGCGGAAATATTTCTGGATAATGATGTCTGACGATTGCGATGACTTGGTAATAAGCTCCATGCGCGAACTTTCTTCAGAAAGCCGGTACCGTTCACCGAATCGACGGCGGAACTGATACTCCAACTGCTGCAAGTGATAAATGCTGGCTTGATTGAAAATAAGCGCGCCCATGACAGCCCTCCTGTCGGTAAAGTTTATCAAGCGCCTTCAGTAATGGGTTATTGCGTCCGTTCGACGGCCTTGATTGGTGGCCTTGGGAACGGATCGGTTGGTTGATGGTTCTTAAAGAGCTTACAACTTAACTATAGACACAGTTTCGAAATAATGTGAAACCTGTCACATTATTTTTTAATTCCCGCTAACACAAAGTAACCACGAAGGGGAGCTTAATCCTGGAAACGGATCAACTGCGTGTGGCCTCCGCCAGATTGTCCGCCAGACTCTTCATATCCTCGGACATGCTGAGCAACTCCTGCAGCACTTCCTCGGCGCGCTCGCGGGTCAGACCGAGATAGTCCCATACGGACTGCGGCGCGGGCTGAGCCGGGCCTTCGCCGATGCCGTGTTTACGCAGCAGTTGGGTGGCGACGAACAGCAAGGCGCTGTAAACCGAATAATCGCCGTTGTAGTAGGGGTTTTTCTGATAACGCAGCGCCATGCAGACTTCTTCCGGCATATTCCACATTTCCATCAGCTTGCCGCCCATTTGCTCACGGGTGATGCCTAACAAATACTGCTCGCAATTCTCAGAGTCCACATGCCGGTTGGCTTCACTGTAACGGCATATCAAAGAGAAGTGCGGTGGAAAAACATGCGCTAACACCAAATAACCAAAGTTGTGCAGTAACCCGACCAGATAAGCCAGTCCAAATTCGGGACGGCGCTCTTTAGGAATCGCCGTGGTCAGCGCGCCGCACAGCGTCGCGGTCCACACTGACTGCTCCCAATAGGGCGTAAAGCCATCGCCGCGCTCCTCTGGAACTTCCAGCGTTCTGCCCAACGCCAGCCCCATAGACAGGTTCATGACCAGATCAAACCCCAGCACCCGCACAATGGCGTCATGCACGGAGCGAATCTTGCCCGGCGCGGCGTAAAATGAGGAGCTGGCCCAACTGACCACCTGGGCCGACAGGCTGGGGTCCGTCTCCACAATGTCCGCCAGCTCGGAAATGCCGGCTTCCGGGTCCACGCGCAGTTTGATAATGCGTTGGGCGGTTTCCGGTAACGGCGGCATTTCCAGGGTATCCTCCAGACGACGCTGAATACGCAGGCTGGTGAAGCTGGAAATGGCCTTGTTGATCTGATCCATGTCTTTCGCCGGCTGGTTATGATTAACGGCGATTTCAGGTAGGCGCACGCTGATCTGCATGCTCTTGACGGCGCCCATAGCGGCTTCAAACAGACGCCGGCTCATGCACAGGTATTTGTCTTCTTCCGAGGACGGCAGATAAATCTCTTCGAATGCGCTCAAGCGGGCGTCGATCACCGCTTCGCAGCCAGTTAGATCCGGCAGCGCCGGGACTTCATACCATTGCAGGCGTTTGCGCAGTTCATCCAGTTCCGCCAGAGGCAAAGCCCGCAAGTTGCGGCCGGCGCCTTCATTCAGGCGATCCAGGTCAAGTATGGTGCTTTCTGGTATCACCGCCTGCAGAACGCCGGTCTCATCGTGCAGCATAATCGCCCGCACTCTCGCTTCCGTCGGCGCGTCTTTGCCCGTTACCTCCCGCACTTTAGCGGCATCTTCCGCCAAGTCGCTCCTTTGAGTGCTGTAGTCCTCTAATAAACGCGCAACGGCTGCTGGAACGGCCATATCTCTTATCGCCTCATATGGAAGAAATAAAATAAACCGGCTTCTTATATCAGGTGGGTTTTTCATCATTACTTTAATTGTAGCTTAGCAGGTTTCGGGGGTTCTGCTGGCTTAAGGTTTCTTTTGTAATGATTGGTAAAGGATTGCTGCGCGCGCCGCTCTAAACTTTGCCGTACAGCGCGCGGTGGCCGATCCAGCGACGGATAAGGGCTTCTGTGACATCGGGCTGATCAATGACGCTCAAGGCCATTTCCTTCACCACCGGCAACCATTGACGGTCCCGTTGCAGATCGGCGATGCGGAACTGAATCAAACCGGTTTGGCGGGTGCCGAGCACTTCTCCCGGCCCGCGAATCTCCAGATCCTTCTCCGCAATGACAAAGCCGTCGTTACTATCCCGCATGACCTGCATGCGCGCTTTGCCGGCCAGGGACAGCGGTGGGTGATACATCAGCACGCAATAACTCTCATGGCTGCCGCGACCGACCCGGCCGCGTAGCTGATGCAATTGCGCCAGTCCCAGGCGCTCCGGGTTCTCGATGATCATCAGACTGGCGTTAGGAACGTCCACGCCAACTTCGATGACAGTGGTAGCCACCAACAAGTGCAGACGGTTGTGCTTGAAGTCATCCATGACGGCGGTTTTCTCCGCCGCCTTCATTCGCCCGTGCACCAGGCCTACGCGCAAATCCGGCAGGGCTTCCGCCAAGTTCGCCGCCGTCGCTTCCGCAGCCTGGCACTGCAACACTTCGGACTCCTCGATCAGAGTGCACACCCAATAGGCCTGACGTCCTTCGAGACAGACTTTTCGCACCCGCTCCACCACATCGTCCCGCTTAATATCGGGTATGACCGCCGTCACCACGGGCGTGCGTCCCGGCGGCAGTTCGTCGATCACGGAGGTGTCCAGATCCGCGTAGGCGCTCATCGCCAGGGTGCGGGGAATCGGCGTCGCGGTCATGATCAGCTGATGCGGCGCCTGTCCGGAGCGCGCGCCTTTCTCCCGCAGCGATAGCCGCTGATGCACGCCGAAACGGTGCTGTTCGTCGATAATAGCGAGACCTAGTCGGGCGAACTCAACTTGGTCCTGAAACAAGGCATGGGTGCCGATAGCCAATTGCGCTGCGCCGGATGAAATCGCATCCAGCACTTTTTGCCGCTCACTGGCCTTAAGCTTACCGTTAAGCCACACCACGCTGACGCCCAGAGGCTCCAGCCACTGGCTAAGCGTTTTGTAATGCTGCTCGGACAGTATTTCCGTCGGCGCCATCAACGCCGCCTGATGGCCGGCTTCAATAGCGCACAAGGCCGACGCCGCAGCAACAACGGTCTTGCCGGAGCCGACGTCACCCTGCACCAGACGCAACATGGGAACCATGGCGCGCACATCCTGTTCGATCTCCCCGATCACGCGTTTCTGCGCGCCGGTCAGAGCGAAAGGCAACTGCTCGATAAAGCGCTGTTGTAAAACGCCGGCTCTCAGCGCCGGGGCCGGTTGCGACTGCACTTCCTGCCGCAACTGCAAGAGGCTGAGGTGGTGCGCCAGCAGCTCTTCCGCCACCAGACGTTGTTGATTGGGATGACGACTTTCCGCCAGCGCCGTCACATTGGCGCCTACCGGCGGGTGATGCAGGTAGTCCAGCGCCGCATTCAATTCCGGCATCTGATAATGGCTGCGTAACTCCTGGGGCAGCCAGTCTTTGATGGGGTAACGGCGCATCAGCGTCAGAGCCTGCTGGCATAGATCGCGTAACCGTTTTTGCATTAGCCCTTCAGTGGTTGGATAAATAGGCGTAAGACGTTGCTCCATTTCCGCTGGCTTTAGCTCGTCCACCTGCGTGGTTTCGGGGTGGTACATTTCCAGCCCGCTACGGCCGAGGCGAGCCTCGCCATAGCATAGAAATTTGCGGCCAGGGCTGAAGCGATTTTTTTGCTGCGCGGTGAAGTAGTAAAAACGCAGGCCGATCTCACCGCTATCGTCGCGCACCCGCACCAGCAGACTGCGTTTGCGTCCCAGCTCGACCCGGGAGTCCACCACGGTCGCTTCGACTTGCGCTGGCATACCCACTCGAACCTGCGCAACCGGCGTCACTCGGGTGCGATCCTCATAACGCAGGGGCAAGTGAAACAGCAGGTCTTGCACCGTATGCAGGCCCAGCTTCGCCAGCTTTTCCGCCAGGGCCGGCCCGACGCCCTTCAGTTCGGTCAACGGCTGTTCGATAGACACGCTGCGGCGATCCTTTTCCGTCTTTCTTTAACTGGCGCGCTTCTCAACTACCCGGCACTGCCCCGCCGCCAAAGCCACCATATCGATCGCTTTCGGGCGCGGGAAGGTGACGCGCCAGGCCAGTCCCACCGTACGGTAGGGCGCAGGAGATTTGAATGGCCGCGTCGTCAGCAAGCCGCTGGCGTAGCGGTCTTCCCGCACGGCGGACAAAGGCAGAACGGTGATGCCAAGGCCGGAAGCGACCATGTGGCGAATGGTTTCCAGCGAACTGCCTTCTGTGATGATATGCGCAGACCGGTCGCTGCGGGCCGGCTCTTTACCCATACGGTTGAACAGTTCCGGACAGGCGTCCAGCACCTGATCGCGGAAACAATGTCCTGGGCCCAATAACAGCAAGTCGTGGGCGGGCAGCATTTCACTGTCGATTTCGTCGTATTGAGTCAGTTCGTGGTCTTCCGGCATCAGTACGACGAACGGCTCGTCATACAGCGGCAGGGTCACCACTTCCGGCTCATTGAAGGGCAGCGCCACGATAATGGCGTCCAGCTCGGAGTGGCGCAGTTTTTCCCGCAATACGGCGGTGTAGTTCTCTTCTATATACAGCGGCATTTGCGGCGCCGCCCGGTGCAATTCAGGCATCAGATGGGGAAACAGATATGGCCCGATAGTATAAATCGCACCGACGCGCAGCGGCTGAGACAACTGGTCTTTACCCGCCTGGGCGATATCCTTGATGACGCTGACCTGATCCAGCACGCGCAACGCCTGATCTACAACGCGCTTGCCGGTGTCAGTAACGGTGATGTGGCTCTTGCTGCGCTCGAACAGGGTGACCCCGAGTTCATCCTCCAGTTTTTTCACCGCCACGCTCAAGGTGGGCTGACTGACGAAACAGCGCTCAGCGGCGCGGCCGAAATGCTTCTCTTCAGCCAGAGTGACAATGTAACGCAATTCAGTCAGGGTCATGTGTTTCTCACTATGTTGTTTACCATCCGTTAAGCGCCCAGTCATCTTTCCGGACGACTACTTATCGGCTCAAATCTCTTTATGGACAGTCGTCAGGAGCAGGCGTTCCTGTATCTCCCCCCTGGAAAACCATTTCCGAGCGCCAGGGAATACTCTACCCTGCATCACTGGTTTTCAAGGGTTCCTAATGCGCCAATCTATACGCCTGGCGCGCCGGTTAAGAAACCACCTCGCGGACTTGTCTTAATAGTCTGATCGTATTGAACTTTTCGACTTAATAGCCAAGAGCTAGCATAAGCCTGATTGGAGATAGACGCAATGCATCAACCACGCCTGTTATTACTCGGTTTCGGGGCGTTGAATCGCCAAGTGGCGGCGCGCCTGCATGACCGTTTCGACATCCTCGCGGTATCGCGTACGCCGCAACAGCCAGAGGGCGTCGCCCATTATGCGCTGGACCTGGAGCAGGACGCTTTAGACGACCTGCCCGACGATATCGACGTCGCCATCTATTGTCTCACGCCCTCCGCCTTTACCCCAGAGGGCTACGAAGCCGTCTATGTAAAAAGCCTGCAACGCGTTCTGGAGCGCCTGCGCAGCAGTTCGATCAGGCGCTTGCTGTTTGTTTCTTCCACCAGTGTGTATGGCCAGGAAAACGACGAATGGGTCGATGAAGACAGCGTCACGGAACCTTCCGGCTTCTCCGGCGCCACTCTACTGAAAGCGGAGTCCTTGCTGGCGGACTCTGATATCGCCACCACCGTCGTACGTTTTTCCGGCATCTATGGCGCTGGCCGCACACGCTTGTTGCAGCAGGCGCTGGATGGTCAGGTCGCCCTTTCGGGCCCTAGCGGCTATACCAATCGCATCCATGAACAGGACGCCGTAGGCGTTTTATGTCACTTGACGGAACTTGCCGCCGACAAGCCGCTGCAATCCTGCTATCTGGCCAGTGACTGCGAGCCGGTGCGCATGCACGAAGTGGCGCAATGGATTCGGGAACAAGCCTGCTCACGCGTGGAGTGCGCGCCGGAAGCGGCGCCAGCCCAACAAAAGCGTCGCGCAGGCAGTAAACGCTGCGCCAACCAACGACTACGGGCCAGTGGCTTTCACTTCCGCTATCCCACATTCAGAGAAGGCTATGGGGAAATGATTGAGGCCTATATCGCCGAGAGCGGGCGGGAGAACTCAAAAGAATAGTTGTCAAGCGTCAGCAGAGAAGGCTTCCCGGTCCAGAATCGGACCGGGGAAAAGAAATCAACGGATCAGGAAGTCACCATGATGCCGTCCATTTCCACCAAAGAACCTTTCGGCAGCTGGGAAATGCCGATGGCGGCGCGAGCGGGATAAGGCTCCTTGAAATAAGTCGCCATGATTTCATTGACGGTAGCGAAGTTGCTCAGGTCAGTCAGATAGATATTCAGCTTGACGATATCGCCCAGGTCGCCGCCAGCGGCGCGGCATACCGCGCGCAGGTTATCGAATACTTGTCTGGTCTGTTCGGCGAAATCGCCGCTCACCAGCTCCATGGTCTCAGGGTTCAATGGAATCTGACCGGACAGGTACACGGTTTGACCGGCTTTAACCGCCTGGGAGTAGGTGCCGATCGCCTTGGGCGCATTTTCGGTCTGGATAACGGATTTATTAGTCATATCTGTTGCCTCATTATTCTCGTTCCGCCGCGGACAACGCCGCATTGGATATAGTTACCGCCGATACTGTGTTGAAAGAACGGCATCTTACCGGATTTCTCCGGTTTGCGAATACTGTCAGACAGTATTCAGGAAACGGATCAGCCAGCAGGATAGATAGGTTGGCGCGGCGTTCCTGGCCGCTTAGTGTTTCACCCTGGAAATGGAAGTGACCGCCAGCAAATGGCGCAAGCGACGCATGACGCGAGCCAGATGGATACGGCCCTGAACTTTGATGATCAGGCTCACCACGCTGAGACGGGCGTTTTGCTCTTCCACATTGATTTTTTCGATATTGCCGTCGGCCATGGTGACCGCGCTGGCGATTTCGGCGATGACGCCCCGCTGACGCTCCACTTCCACCCGCAAGGCCACAGAGAACTCGTCGGTGATGTTCTTGGCCCAGGTCAAATGGATGCAGTGCTCGGGGTCGTGAAGGAATTTCTTGATCTTGTCGCAGGTCTCGGAGTGAATCATCAGGCCTGCGCCGCGATTGATGACGCCGACGATAGGATCGCCGGGAATCGGTTTACAGCAGTGCGCCAGATTCAACACCTGGCCATCAGCGCCTTCCACCATCAAGGACGGCTTGTTGTCGTCCTCGCGGTATTCCATGTCATGGCTTTCCGTCGGTTCGCCATCTGACACCAGTTGCCGGGCCACGATATACGCCATGCGGCTGCCCAGCCCGATTTCCTCCAGCAGCCTGTCGAAGCTGCTCGCCTGATTGTGCTTGAGCACTTTCTCTTTGTGCTGCTCGTTGATGTCGTCGAGTCGCTTGCCGAACGCCTGCAGATTTTTCTTCAGGAGACGACGTCCCAGTTCACGGGATTCGCTTTGGCGCTGCTGCTTCAGATAGTGGCGGATGTTGCTCTTCGCCTTGCCGGTGACGACAAAGTTGAGCCACCCCGGGTTCGGCTTGGCGCCGGGCGCGGTAATGATTTCCACCGTTTGTCCGCTCTTCAGCGGCATGCTGAGCGACGCCAGATGCTTGTTGATGCGGCAGGCGACAGTGGAGTTGCCGATATCCGTGTGTATCGCGTAGGCGAAATCCACCGGGGTCGCCCCGCCGGGCAGCTCCATGATGCGGCCTTTCGGAGTGAATATGTAGATTTCGTCCGGGAACAAGTCGATTTTGACGTGCTCGATAAATTCCAGGGAGTCGTCCGCCCGCTCGCGCAACTCCATCAAATCCTTCACCCACTTCTGCGCCCGCATCTGCTGATTGTCCGCCAGGTCGGAGGTTGCGCTCTTATAAACCCAATGCGCCGCAATGCCGCTGTTGGCGACTTTGTCCATTTCTTCGGTGCGGATCTGGATTTCGATATTGACGTGGGAGCCGAACAGCGTGGTGTGAATGGATTGATAACCGTTGGCCTTGGGCAGGGCGATATAATCTTTGAAGCGGCCCGGCACAGGCTTGTACATGCCGTGGACCACCCCGAGGGTTCGGTAACAGCTGTCCACCGAGTCGGTAATAATGCGGAAGGCGTATACGTCCATGATGTCATGGAATGAACGCCGCTTGGCCTTCATCTTCTGGTAAATGCTGTGCAGGTGTTTCTCCCTGCCCTGAATACGCACGGAGAGACCGCGCTCTTTCAGTTTGCCTTCCAGCTTGTGCTTGATCTCTTCGATGATCTCGTAATGGGTGCCGCGCAGTTTGCGCACCGCTTCCTGAATATACTTGGCGCGCATCGGGAACATGGCCTGAAAGCCGAGGTCTTCAAGCTCCACGCACATGGTGTGGATGCCAAGGCGATTAGCGATCGGCGCGTAGATATCCAGCGTCTCCGTCGCGATGCGTCGGCGCTTCTCCGGTTTCAATGGCCCCAGCGTGCGCATGTTGTGCAGACGGTCCGCCAGCTTCACCAGGATAACGCGAATGTCCTTGGCCATGGCCAAAGTCATCTTTTGAAAGTTTTCCGCCTGGGCTTCCGCTTTGGACTTGAACTCGATCTGAGTCAGCTTACTGACGCCGTCCACCAGTTCGGCGATGCTCTCTCCGAATTGGCTGCTGAGCGCGTCCTTGGGTATGCCGGTGTCTTCGATCACGTCGTGCAGCATAGCAGCCGCGAGACACTGATGATCCAGTTGCAGGTCGGCCAGGAGATTAGCCACCGCCAGTGGGTGGGTGATGTAAGGCTCGCCGCTTTGCCGGTATTGCCCCTCATGCGCCTGCTCGGCGTAGTAAAACGCTCGCCGCACCACATTGATATGGTGGTTATCCAGATAGGTTTTCAAACGTTCAGCAAGCGCATCAATCGTCGGCACAAGGGACCTTCACAACATAAGCGGTACACAAAATAAAAATGGCGGAGATGAAAAAAACCGGGCGATCAACCCAGATTTTTTACAGCTGTATAAATCAATATAAAGATAAAGAGGGGAATTTCAAGAGAGGGTGAAGTCAGGCCCCTTTGCGGGGCCCGGACGTTAGTCTTCGTCTTGCTCAAGCATCTCAGATGTGATGAGGCCTGCAGCGATTTCGCGCAGTGCGACGACAGTGGGCTTATCATTTTCCCACTCGACTTTAGGGTCTTTGCCATACTGGCTGATCTGACGAGCGCGCTTTGAAGCCAGCATGACCAGCTCAAAACGGTTATCTACATGATCCAGACAATCTTCAACGGTTACTCGCGCCATAACACACCCTTTACCAGTGCCAGTTCAGAAAATGACCGCGTAGTTTAGGCTAACTCGACTGGGATGACAACATCCCGCGTAGCTCTGCTTCGAAGCGCACCTGCTGCACGGACAAACGCAGCCGCTCAGCCCGGAAAACGGACTTCAATTCTTCCAGCGCATGATCGAAGTCGTCGTTGAATACAAGATAGTCGTATTCCGGATAATGGGAAATTTCATTAGCCGCTTCCTGCAAACGACGCTGAATCACTTCGGCGCTGTCCTGCCCGCGAGACTCCAGGCGCTGTTGCAAGGCTTCCAGAGAAGGCGGCAGGATGAATATGGATTTGGCTTCTGGACGCAACTTGCGCACCTGTTGCGCGCCCTGCCAGTCAATTTCCAGGATAACGTCAACGCCTTTCGCCAAAGTGGACTCCACCCATGCCTGCGACGTGCCGTAGAAATTGCCGAACACTTCCGCGTGCTCCAGGAAGTCTCCCGCCTGAGCCTGCGCCAGAAACTCTTCGCGGGAGATGAAAAAGTAATTCACTCCATCCTGTTCACCTGGACGCACCTGACGAGTCGTGTGGGAAATGGAGACTTGCGCCAGTTTATCTTCTTTGAGTAAAGCCGACACCAAACTGGTCTTACCCGCCCCGGAGGGCGCTGAAATAATATATAACTGACCTCTGGCCATGAGATATCCTTCGTTATTCTGGGTACTGCCGAAAAATGATTAAGTAATCCGGTCAGTTAACAAATCAAGTTAACCAACACGCTCTAGTTAACCAACAATATTAATATGGCAATGATATTGGCATGTTAATCATCAGGCGCATGGATGCGCCTGCGCGGCGGCTGGCCGCGGGAGACAGGGCCTGACCTGTGCAGGCCCTGTCGTTGCAGACAAATAGAAGGAAGCTATTTGTCTGCCTGATTAGCTATTTGTCTGCCTGATTAATAGTACCAGAGTTGTGATGGGTTGTAGCGGACCTTTGCATTCCGGCCTCGCTCCGTGCAATCCTGCAACAGGCGATTAACGCCCATGCAAACAACCGTGATTCGTAGAAGTTATGGCAACACGTTTCGGTTTCGATCTCCGCGCTCTAAGCATTTTCGCCCATGTCGCCAAGACCGGGAATATGAGCCATTCCGCAGAGCAGCTGGGGATGACGCAAAGCTCTATTTCCCAGGCCTTGTCCAAACTGGAGGAATCGCTGCAGACCCGGCTGTTCGACCGCACCGTACGCCCCATGGAACTGACCAGCGCCGGACGCTTTCTGTATGACCGCAGCACGCGGCTGTTGCAGGAGGCGGAACAAACCAGCCAGGCCATTCTGCAATCGGACTTTGCGCAATTGCGCCTGATAAAGATCGCGTTAACCGATTCCATCGTCACCTCGGTGGGACGATCGCTGCTGGATGCGGTGAAAAAACGCGCGCACGACTGGTCGATCAGCACAGGTCTGTCGCATCTGCACGGCCATTCCCTGCTCTCGCGCAATACCGATATTATTATCTCCGATGACGCTTTGGAGGACTACGCCGATCTATCCCGCTATCGCATTTTGCGGGAACCCTTCATTCTCGCGCTGCCCAATGACTATGACGGCCCCGTTGACGATCTCAATAAGCTGGCGTCGGAATTGGATTTCGTGCGCTACGGCGCCCACTCCCTCATTGCACGGGGGATCGAACGGCATCTGCGCGCAGTGCGGGTGGAAGCGCCGGACCGGCTGCAGCTGGACAACTCTTACGCCATTGTCTCCGCCGTATCAGCGGGTATGGGCTGGACCATCACCACGCCCCTGTGCCTGTTCCAAAGCGGCATCAAGCAACATCACGTACAGATTCGCCGATTACCAGGGGAACAGCTGTTCCGCTCCATTACCTTGACGGCCCGCAAAGGCGAATTGGGCGACCTGCCCCGGGAAGTCGCCCAGGACTGCATCGCCATTCTCAAGCAGGACTTCCTGGCGCTGATGGCGACTGAACATCCCTGGATGATGGAATATCTGACATTGGGGGATTAACCCAAAAAAACGGCCGCGCCCTGCGCCGCCCAAGGGGACGCGAGCGCAGCCAAAGAGGGTTGAGGGGAAACGACGCAGAGCCAGACTCTACGTGTTCGTTGTCATGTGCAGAGAGAGCGGCTTAACGAGTCAGCCGCCCGCCTGCGAAAAAGTTAATAATCCATTGCATCATCAGACGATCGTCCACCGGCGCCGACAGCGATGTCTTGCCTTCGCGGATGCGAGGCGCGGGAATGCGATCCGTACGCTTATCCATCAACGCGCTGGAATAAGCCTTGCTGAACTCGGGATGTCCTTGCACCGTCATCAGGTCAGAGCCGTACTGCAACAGGTAATAGGGACAGAAGCCGCTGCTCGCCAGCACCTCCGCGCCTTCCGGCAACTGCGTAATCTGATCCTGGTGGCTGACCACCAGATCCAGGGAAGGCTGATAAGGCTCCATCCAGTTTTTACGCACGCCTATTTGATTGAAGGACATGCCCACTCCCCAGCCGCGATTGGACTTCTCCACCTGCCCGCCCAGCGCCTTGGCCAGCAACTGATGCCCAAAGCAGACGCCTACGAACTTGACCCCCGCCGTAGCGACCGCCAGTAAAAAACTCTCCAGCTTCTCGATCCATTGCGCGCCATCATTCACGCCGTAACGGCTGCCAGTGGTGATATAGCCGTCGCAGGCGTCGACGGAGTCCGGCAGTTCGCCGTCCACCGCCCGATAAGTGACGAAGGTCCATTCCGGCGCCAGTTCTCCCAGCGCCGCTTCAAACATCGCCGGATAATTCCCGAACTCCGACTGCAGCTCCTCCATAACGTCGTCACACTGTAAAATGCCGATTCTCATCCGCCTCTCCCTGTCTTCAAAGACGTCCATGTACCGCGTTTCTGAAGATGTCGGCGTACCGGCTCGCATCAAACGCAACGGGATTGCCGCCGGAGGAAGGGTCTTCCACCGCCATGGCGCCGACACGGTCCGCATCATTATCGTCAATGCCGATCGCGGACAATGCGTGCGGAATACCCAGGCTTTCACGCAGCGCCAGCACCCAGTTCAGGAAGCCGTCGAACCCGGGCTCAGACAAGTCCAGGTAACGCACCAGACGAGTAATGCGCTCTTCAATCGCCTCGCGGTTCGCCTTCAGCACGTAAGGCATGAGAATCGCATTGAGCAGACCATGATGCGCGTTGTACAAGGCGCCCAGCGGGTGCGCCAACGCATGCATGCCGCCAAGCCCTTTCTGAAACGCCGTAGCGCCCATGCTGGAGGCGACCAGCATCTGCGTGCGCGCCTCGATATCGCCGCCGTCAGCGACGGCGCGGGGCAAATAGTATTTCACCAGACGGATGCCCTCCACCGCAATGCCTTCCGCCAGCGGGTGATAGAAAGGCGAACAAAATGCTTCCAGATTGTGGGACAGCGCGTCCATCCCCGTGGCTGCGGTAATGGGCGGCGGCAGGCCGACGGTCAGCTCTGGGTCCAGAATCACCAGCGCCGGCAACATGCGCGGATGGAAAATAATCTTTTTGACGTGCTTGGCGGCGTCAGTGATCACCGAAGCCCGACCTACTTCCGAGCCAGTGCCCGCGGTAGTGGGAACGGCGACCACCGGCGCCATGCCGGCTTCATTGACGCGGGTCCAGTTGTCGCCGATGTCTTCGAAATCCCACAGGGGACGATCCTGGCCGACCATCAGCGCCACCGCTTTGGCGGCGTCCAGAGCCGAACCGCCGCCGAAGGCGATCACGCCATCATGGCCGCCGGCGTGGTAGGCGGCGACGCCAGCCTCTACGTTTTCACCAGTAGGGTTGCCCTGAATGTCCGCGAACAGGCCGCATTGCAGTCCGACGTCCTGACAAAGGCCGATGGCGCTCTGCACCATCGGCAAGGATTTCAAACCTGGGTCGGTTATCAGCAGAGGCGACCGCATGCCGAGGTTACGACAGAGTTCCGGCAGTTCCCGGATACGTCCGGCGCCGGTGCGGATGGCGGTCGGATAATTCCAATTGGCTTGTAGTGCGCTCATGTACAGTCTCTCTAATACGCTCGTTAAGGTTTTTGTTTCGCCATTGTCTATGACTGGCGTTACAGCATCTTGATATGGAAAGACTTGGGCCGGGTCAGGGATTCATAGCCCAGCTTGGACAAGGTGCAGCCGCGCCCGGAATTCTTCACGCCGGTCCAGGCCAGCGCCGGGTCCAGATAATCGCAACGGTTGATAAAGAACGTGCCAGTCTCGACCTGCTCGCCCAGCGCCACGCCCGCGTCGATATCGCGCGTGAAGATTGCCGCGGTGAGACCAAACTCGCAGTCGTTCATCAGCGCCACGGCTTCCTCATCGGACGTCACTTTCTGAATACCCACGACCGGACCGAAAGATTCTTCAGTCATGACCCGCATGCTGTGATCAACGTTGGTCAGCACCTGCGGCGCCAGATAGGGCGTTCCTTCCTTGTCCATTTCAAAGTCAGCCGGATTAATATGGGCGACCGCGCCCTGCTCCACGGCTTCGCGCACTTGTCCCCGAACGAATTCCGCCGCGGAAGCGCGCACCAGCGGCCCCAAAGTGGTGTTAGGATCATCGGAACGCCCCAAGCGGTAACTTCTGACCAGGGCCACGGCTTTCTCCACAAAAGCGTCGTAAACGGATTCATGCACATAGATGCGCTCGATACCGCAGCAAGACTGCCCGGAGTTGAAGAAAGCGCCGTCGATGGTGGTTTCCACTGCGTGGTCAATATCCGCGTCCGCGCGGACATAGGCAGGGTCTTTGCCGCCTAATTCCAGCCCTACGCCAATAAAGCGACCTGCCGCCGCGCGCTCCACCATCGCGCCGCCAGGCACAGACCCCGTAAAGGCGACGTAATGAACATCCGGCGAGCCGATCAGCGCCTCGGTATCCGCATGAGTCAAATGTAGAAATTGAAACACTCCATCCGGCAGGCCCGCCTCACGGAACGCCTCGTAGATGCGCTCCGCGCACAAAGGGGTTTGCGCAGAATGCTTAAGCAGTACGGCGTTTCCGGCCAGGATCGCCGGCACAATGGCGTTAACCGCCGTCAGATAAGGATAGTTCCAGGGCGCAATCACAAAAGCTACGCCCAAGGGCTCACGTTTGATATAGCGGCGAAAGCCGGGCTTTTCATCCAACTCTATCGGCGCCAACGCTTCTTCCGCGACATCAATCATAAAGCGGGCGCGCTCTTCAAAACCGCCCACTTCTCCCGCCGCATAGCGAATGGGTCGTCCCATTTGCCAACATAGTTCCTCCGCAATGGCGTCACGCTTGGCGACAAAAGCATCCACCATCTTGCGGCAAATATCCCGCCGTTGCGCCAGCGTGGTGAGTTTCCACTCGCGCTGCGCTTGCGCCGCCTTAGTTGTGGCGGCGGCGATGGCGGCTTGATCAGCGTAAGGACGCTCAACATAGAGAGATCCATCCACAGGGGACCAAGTTTTCTGCATAGTGCTCATCTTCGATTCTCTTACCTTTACTTAAAGGATAGTCGTGGGACTGAAGGTCATTCTGATCGTCGCGCTAGATAATCTCGAAATAACGCTCCAGCTCCCAATCCGTAATATGGCGACGGAATTCGCGGCCTTCCCAGTCACGGGTGGCGGCGTAATGCTCAACAAACTCATTACCGAATAACTCACGCGCCGCTTCCGAGCGGCGCAAAGCCGCAGCGGCGTCCACCAAGGTGGACGGCAACGCCAGCTGTCTAGGATGCTCCTGATCGTAGGCGTTACCGGACACCATGGCTTCCGGCTCCAGTTCGTGCTCGATACCGTAAAGACCCGAGCCGAGAGACGCGGCCAGGGCGATATAGGGATTGGCGTCGGCGGAGCCCAAGCGGTATTCGACCCGCTGCGACTTGTCCGAGCCGGGTATGACCCGCAATGCTGTGGTGCGGTTTTCGCAGCCCCAGGTGGCGTCGGTCGGAGCCCAGAATCCAGGCACCAGGCGAGAGTAAGCGTTCACGGTTTGCGCCATCATCGCCAGCATTTCCGGCATCAGCTTTTGCTGTCCGGCGATAAAGTGACGCTGCATCTTGCTCATGTTCATGGGCTGACCGGCTTCATAGAAAGCCGACTTGCCGCTTTCTTTATGGCGTAGCGACATGTGAATGTGCCCGGATTGGCCGGGATAGTCGTTGGACCACTTGGCCATGAACGTGGCCATCATGTTCTTACGCTGCGCCCATACCTTGGTGAAGGTCTTGAACAAAGCCGCCTTATCCGCCGCTGCGCAGGCTGAATCCACCGTCAATGCCGCCTCCAGGACGCCGGGACCGGTTTCGGTATGCAGCCCTTCCAAGGGGAAGTCCATCTTTTCACAGAGGTCCAGCAGTTCATGGTACAGCTCTGCATGAACCGAATTACGCAGCATGGAGTAACCAAAGAAGCCCGGCGTGATCGGCTCAAGGTTGCGATATCCCTTGGCGCGGGCGGAATGAGGCGTTTCATTGAACATGAAGAATTCATATTCAAAGGCGGCGTAGACATCCAACCCCATGTCTTCAGCACGGCGCAGTACTCGCGACAGGACATTTCGCGGGCAGATGCGGGCGGCAGGACCGTCAAAGTCACACAGAAACAGCAACATGCCCGGTTCAAAGGGAATGTCGCGGCAGCTGTCCGGCAGGATTTTCACCGAAGCGTCCGGATAGCCCGTATGCCAGCCCGTGTATTTGACGCCAACATTCTCATAGAGCTGATCCTGTGAATCCCAGCCCAACACCACGTCACAGAAGGCGAAGCCGTTTTCCAGTGAGGAAAAGAACTTCTCCTTACTCATATATTTGCCGCGCATGACGCCATCGTTATCAAACAACCCGACCTTCACATGGGTCAGATTGCGCTCTTCCACAATCCGTTTGGCGTCGGCGATCGTTTTTACGTCTCTTGTCTTTATCATTTCTAATCCGCCTTGTTGTGATTCTTGTTCAGTCCTGTTGCAGATAATGATCCTGGAGCCGGCGCGCCGGCCCCGCAATCCCTTGTAGCCAATTAACTCAATTCAATTCAGCCTCGGCCTTGGCGATGGCTTCAAACTCTTCTTCAGGGGCCTTCGCCACCAGATGATGACGACTGTAAAAGGCGAAATACGCCACCATCACCGCATAGAATACGGCTGACCACATCGCCGCCTCACGGCTGACCAGGAAGGTGCTGATAAACGCAGCGACGGACAGGACCAGCGCAATGCCGGTCGTCAATATGCCGCCGGGCGTACGATAGGGACGGGGCATGTCCGGCTCTTTCACTCGCAGAATGATGTGCGACAGCATCATCATGGCGTAGGAGATCGTGGCGCCAAATACCGCCATGGTGATCATCAAGTCTCCTTCTCCGGTCAATGACAACAGAAACCCGATCACTCCGGGCACCACCAGCGCCATTGTCGGCACTTTGCGATTACCGGTTAAGGACAGCCAGCGCGGCAGGTAACCAGCGCGGGACAAGGCGAACACCTGACGGGAATATGCGAAGATAATGGAGAAAAAGCTGGCGATCAGACCCGCCAGGCCTACCAAATTGACAAAGGTGGCCATGGCCGAACTTTCGCCGTAAGCGTGCTGCAGAGCGCCCACTAACGGCGCGCTATGATCTTTCATCAAGTCCGCGCTGGAGCCTCCGGGGGCCAGAAACAGCACCAAT
Source organism: Hahella chejuensis KCTC 2396 (assembly GCF_000012985.1). NCBI lineage: Bacteria > Pseudomonadati > Pseudomonadota > Gammaproteobacteria > Oceanospirillales > Hahellaceae > Hahella > Hahella chejuensis. Next base: position 6,461,913 of record NC_007645.1, read on the forward strand.
CCGCCGAATATCAGCAGAATCACCATGGCGGAGATAATGCCCTTGGGCATATCACGAGCCGGATTCTTGGTTTCCTCTGCGGCCAGGGGCACCCCTTCCACCGCCAGGAACAGCCACATGGCGAAGGGAATCGCCGCCCAGATGCCGAAGTAACCCTGCGGCAAAAACGCGCTGGCGCCCACGGCGGATTCGTTAACCGCGATATCCGTCAGGTTGGCGAGTTCGAATTCAGGCAACATTCCCAGGATAAACACCAGCAAAGCCGCCGCCGCGATAGCGGTGATAACCAGCATGATCTTCAATGCTTCGCCAGCGCCCCACAGGTGAATGCCCACAAAAACGACATAGAAGGCAGCGTAAACCAAAGGTCCGTTAAGTCCGAACATTTCTCCCACATAACCGCCAATAAAAATGGCGATAGCCGCAGGCGCAATGGCGTATTCGAGAAGGATGGCGGTGCCGGTGAGAAAGCCCCCGAGCGGGCCCATGGCGCGGCGGGCGAACCCGTAACCGCCGCCGGCGGTAGGAATAGCGGAGGAGAGCTCCGCCAGGCCGAATACCATGAAGGTGTACATGGCGGCCATCAGAAGCGTGGCGATAAACATGCCGCCGAAACCACCCTGCTCCAGGCCAAAGTTCCAGCCGGCGAAATCACCGGAAATCACATAAGAGACGCCAAGACTGGCCAGCAGAATCCATCCCGCCGCTCCCTTTTTTAATTGGCGTTTTTCCAGATAATCATTGGATACATTCTCATAATCCACCGTTCCGACATGAGCAACTGAAGGCGCAATGCGGTTGTCAGACGCTGTGGCAGCGGACGTTTCGGCCATGGGTTGATCCCCCTGTTTATTGTTGTTTACTAGGACGACGCTCTATCTCCGCAGAGATGAGCGCGCAGGCTTCAAACACCAACCGATTCTAGGAGGCCCCAAAAAACCCAGCAAATACAATCACTTTCGTCGAAAAGCTAGTATTAGGGAAACTTATAGTGCGCTGAAATGACGCGCCGGGCGCGTTATCCGCATGCCCTGAAAGGGGAATTGAAATAAACTGCCGGGAGAAGATTTACAGCAAAACGGGGCCAAAAGGAGGCATTGTGCTGGAAAAGATAAACGCCTGGATCGACGACACCAACCGTAAGAACTACGATCGCCGCCGCGCCTGTACGGAGTTCGCCCAGGCGTTCGCTGGCTTCTACGCGCCAGAATTCCTGGCCAGCGCCTATTTCGTAGTGACCGACGATATTCCCAGACCCGACTTTCCGGAACTGCGTCAAATGGGATTCGGCGACTTTATGGATATGCCCGCCAGCGGCACTACCTATAAAGACACTTACTACATTAGGTCTTCAGCGGTTTCTGCGTTGCGAGTGCATTTTCATGAGTTAGTGCACGTAGTGCAGTGGCGTGAGCTGGGCGCGCTGAACTTTATCCAGCGTTACATGAAAGAAATTCTGACCTGCGGTTATGCAGACGCCCCCTTGGAGATCATGGCGTATGATCTGGATAAGCGCTACGGCGCGAAAGTCGACGCCTTTGATATACCTGAGTATGTCATCAGGAACCTGTAGCCCAACACCAAGTCAGGCCAGTTCCGACGGCTCGCGCAGACGTTGATACTCCTGCGATCCCATTTCCAGCAAGCGGCTGCGGGCGCGTTCAAACTCAAAGGTCAGCGCGCCGCGAGTGTAAAGCTCCGCCAGAGGCGCGAAGGCGGTCATGTAAAGTCGCACTTTGCGCTCATACAACTCATCCACCAGCGCAATAAACCGACGCGCCGCATCATCTTTACGCGACAACAGCACAGCCCTTTCCCCGGTTGCGCCGGAACCGATGCTGCCATCTTCCGTGCCTCGCGCCTTGATCCTCTCGTAGGCCTCGCCGCTTAGCGGTGGAATATTGAGAAGAATAATCAGATCGAAGCGTTCAGCGATATCAACATAATCCAGATGACTTCGCGGCCCTTCGCAAAGAGCCGCAAAATCGAATGCGATCCTCCGCCCGGCGCGAGCCACATAGACGATATCGCGGGACAGCACCTTCAACGTACGCGGTTTGTCTCTATCCGCCACTAACTCAAAACGCTGCAGCAAGTCGCCCTCGACATCAGACAACTCAGACTGGTCACGCTCGACAAAATAAATAGCTTCCGGCTGCAATGCGCGTTCACGGTGGTCCAGCCCGCCATCCATGTGCAAGGTTTGCGTATGCGCCTGGATCGCAGCGATAGCAGGCAGAAAGCGAGAACGCTGCAAACCATCCCAATACAGCCTTTCCGGCGGCGTATTACTCGTCCCCACCAGCGTCACATTGAACTCAAACAGCGACTGCAGCAGCCCGCCCAGCAACATGGCGTCGCCTATATCCGAGACGAAAAACTCATCAAAGCAAAGTACAGAATAGCGACGGCTGAAGTCTCTGGCGATGCGTCGCAAAGGCTCTGGCGTTCCACTCAATGCCTGCAGCTGCCGATGCACTGACGCCATGAAATGATGAAAATGTTGACGCAAAACCTGCTCTGGATTGAGGCTGGCGACAAAGAGATCCATCAAAAACGTCTTGCCCCGCCCCACTTTGCCCCACAGATACAACCCCGATACATACTCAGACTTCCCCACCAACCACTTGGAACGACCGCCAGCGCCAGCCAGCCGCTCGTACAATTCCTGCAATGCATCCAAAGCCCTCTCCTGAGACGGATCAGCCTGAATCTCACCGGCGTTGAGCAATGACTCGTAGCGCTGTTTGGGGTTTGTGGGAGTTGTGTACATCTCAACGTAGTTGTGAATTCTATAATTAAAGGGGCATCAGAAGAGATCTATGCAATTGCGATGGTCAGGGCTACTTCGCCTTTTCCGCCCTGGATATTTCTTGCTCTTCCGCCGACTTCAGATCCTTGCCTGTCGCATCCTTCCACTCGATAAGTCCATTGGCGCTTCGCCCCATAATGACAGCAGCCGCAGCCGAAGGACTACTAAAGAGATAATCTGCTGTGAAAAGTAACTTTTCGCCCGACATGCCTAATACTCCGGTTTCTATCAGCTCATCTCTTAATGCTTTGAAGCCTTTAGGAAAGGACGGCACAGTATCCACAGCAGCTTCAGAGCTGGCGAACACAACAAATCCATCACTCGTACGCCGCCCCCGACCACTGGCTCCTCTGGCGCCTTTCACATAAAAAACATCTGGTGATTGCGCCGATGCGTCATTCGCTTTCACTAAAGGTTCAAACACCCTGAACCCCATCGTGTTGACGAGGATTTTTATATACTCAATAAACTCTTCCATCTCCGCTTGGTCAGGCTCTGAAATGGCGCTTCGGGTAGGCGTATTACCATTTTGAATATCAAATCGGCCAGCCGTTTTGGCAATATCGCAAAGCCTGGATTCAAGGTACTTAATATGCGCCTTATTTAAGTTCTCATCTTTGCTGGTAAATACCACCGACTCATTCCAGAATTCTTTGTCTGACACATGCTTTACAAGACGCTCATAGGCATTTTCAGTTTCTCCCACATAGGCTTTGGGTTTAGCTGTGGGAGAGTCTGCTCGTCCGAAGAGTATGTATACAGCAGTTCCTTTCAGGTCACTGCGATCAGCACAATCTTTTACTTTTGCTCTCGGAATACGGTAGGCCTTGCCCGTCCAGTTTGATATTTCACATACCATCCGACCTTCCGGGTCAGCGTCCATCAAAAACAGCTTTATCGTCTTTCCATACTTCTTTGCGTACATGGCTTTCCTTAATCCTGAGCCTCTACAATCTAAAGAAATGCAGCAATCCTAACTGAAAGCCGGCTTTTAGCCATATGAATTTTCTGTCCTATTCAGGCAATAAAAAAAACCTGTAATCACAGGGTTTTCTGATGCTATTAACATGGCAATGATATTGACATGTTAATAGCCAGGCGCATGAATGCGCCTGCGCGGCGGCTAGCCGCGGGAGACAAATAGAAGGAAGCTATTTGTCTGCCTGATTAATAGTAAACGCTGTTCAGGCCGCCTGCATAGGCACAGTGCTTGCGGGTTGCTTGATACAGACTTTCGAACCCCAAGTTTAGATTATATTGACTTGAGCAAAGCCAGTCGTCAGTTGTGTAAATCCCCAGCCGCCGGACAGCTTTTCTGCCAGCCCTGTGATGCGCTATCTAGCCCTTATTATTGATGAAGCCATGGCGCAAGAAGGGGCATTAAAAGCCACAAGCAAAGGCAACTTACCGGCTAAGTTAGTCAAACAGACCAGTGAGTTATTGCCTGAGTTTTCAGTTGCTCAATTCGAACGTGACATAAGTATCAGTGAGTTTGCGGGCAGTAACGAAGATAAATTTAATGCCTTGCACTACACCAGAGTGCCAGCCGAAATTAGTGGTATTATTTATCGACGTAGCGGTCGTTACCATGTGAAAAGAGCAGCGCAAAAACAGTATCAGGCTTTAGGTATACAGGCATTTTTCAAACCTATGTTAGAAGCTGCAATCAGCAAATATAACTGGGGGTATTTGGACGGCTTTCCCCGATTTGCTATTGGCATTCCCTACGGACGATTACTTTTCACCGGAAAGAAACTTATGCATGCTCATCGAATCACGGTTTATTGAGCGATTTTTACAGTTTTGGGTATTTGTGACGATTGATCCAAGGCGTTATATAAACGCTGAACCTGTCGCCAGAATGGTTAAGATCCAACCTTTATTAAAGCAATCCTTTCAATTCACCATTAACGTATAAAAAGGTTATCGTGAGCGAATATCAATACTATAAATTCGAGCGTCTGGATGGGTATTTAGACGCTAAAGCACGCCAAGCTCTCAGAACCATTTCAAGCCGCGCCGAAATCAGTGCAACGTCATTTCAGGTGTATTATCACTACAGTGGTTTAAAGGCTGAGACATACAAGGTGATGCTAAAACACTTCGATATTGGATTTTACTACGCTAATTGGGGCTCCATTGATGCTTACATCAAGCTACCAGCTGGAACGATCCCTGATGCGTTACTTGGCTTTTCACGCGATGGGCTTCATGTTCATCAAAGCGATGAGTGGCAACTGCTTATTTTCTCCATCAAAGAATATTACGAGTATTTTGACGATGAAGATGCAGACGATTTCTTTCATCATCTAGCGGGCTTGCGTAGCGCCTTAATACAAGGTGATTGGCGTCTTGTGTATTTTATGTGGCTCAGAGAGCTTGACTTTAATGATGAACTTGAAGCGATACCCTTATCATTTCGACTTTGATCAACTCAGCGAAGGGTTACTGGCATTTTCTGCGCTGTATGACGCGCCCTTAGCTTTGGTTAAAGCGCTTGCCATGGTGCTGAACGCAAAACCAAGTCACCAAGCTAAACGAGCTCAGTTTCAGTTTGATGCGTGGCTACATAATCTCACTGAAGCGGAGAAAAATACGCTATTACGCACGCTCTTTGAGCAAGGCCAGTTAACCCGTCACCAAGCCTTAGCGATGACGCAAAAAACGTCTACTAACAAAGATGAAGCCTATCAGTATTGGTTAACGCCCGACGTGATTACCCCTTACATTGAACAAGCTCAAAGCCAATTACAGCAAGAGCAAGCCGAAGCGCTCGCAAAAAAATTAGCCATCGAAAAAGCGGAAAAAGAAAAAGCGTTGTCAGAGATTTATAGCCAGCGTGAGCGCCGTTGGCAGCAAGCACAAGAGCAAGCGAATCGAACTTGCGCCAGTGGCTACGATGAGGCATCACGCTATCTGCATCAGTTATTCGAAGCCTATCAGTTCAAAGGAGATGTAGCTGCATTTGAACAGCGCTTAAGCGATTTATTGCGGCCAATAATAGTCGTAAAGCGCTGTTAAGTCGGCTGAGTGATTTGCTATAGGGGCGGCTTTTACGCCCCTTTCTGTAGCACAAACATGTGATACCCAAACTCGCCTAAGTAGCGTTCATAAATTGCAATTTCTTGCTCCATATCCGCAATGGCGGTTGACGTTGGCATGCTCGCTTTTACCTCAGCAACCCGTGCTTTGAGTGGTTGGTAATAATCATGCCATGCCTGTTCACTCAGGGTGAAATGGTCGATTACCTGAAAGCCTGCTTGGCGTATTTGCTTCAAGCGTTTTTCGACCTTTTGCATATCGGGGTATTCACCCTTCCAGAACTCTACAGCCTCTGGGTTTGGGCCTTCGGTTAACCATACCAAATCACTGAGTACCATGTAGCCGCTATCGGTCAGGAATGTGCGCCACTGGGTTAACGCTTGCTCGACACCCATAATGTAAGCAGCCGCTTCCGACCAGATGCAATCAAAGCTTTCAGGTGTAAAGGGCGGTTCCGTCATGCTGGCACAGCTTAAGGTCACGCGCGCATCTAATCCTTGCGCAGTAAGGCATTCACCCAGTTCATCAAGGGCGCTTTGTTCATTATCCAGCGCAACAATTTGTGCTTGGGTATGCTGAGCCAACAAGCGGGTTGAAAAGCCTTTGCCACAGCCAATATCAATGATGCTAGTGGGTGTGATAGGCAGCTTTGACAACGCTTTAAGCGAATCGGCATCACAGCCTGGCCCCCAGCGCTCTAGGGTTTGGAACACCGTCATAAAGTCAGCCATATATTGATCGTGTTCGTTCATATCTTTTGACAACCATTTCAAATGCAGGGCTTGTTGTTCATTAAAGCCTTGCTGCTGTAACCAATCCAGATGGGCATCTGGCGCTGATTTATCGGTCTGTTGATGCCAAAGGCGAAGCGAGCCTTCACCCAGCAAGGCTGCGAGTAAATCGCGTGCCTGCTGCTTTTAGGCTATTTCTTCATCCAACTGCTGCAAGCGCTTTTCAAGCACAGCGTGCTCCACTTTGCTGTCTAAAAAGGATTTATTAATCCGGCGCCGATATAAGCATGATACAATGCCCGCATGATTATAGATGATGCTCGCTCATTACCTGCCGCCGCGCAGGAAGAAAAAAGAAAACAAGCCGTGCGACTGCGCAAGCAGGGATACAGCTATCACGAAATAGCCGATAAGGTCGGCGTCCATAACCTGACGGTGGGGAAATGGATCAGAGCTTATGAAGCGCACGGGTTTAGCGGGATTAAGTCAAAGCCCCGCGGACGAGAGCCCGGTTCAGGACAGCGACTGACGCTAACCCAGGAGAACCGAATCAGGCTTTTGATTACCGATAACAGCCCGGATCAGCTCAAGCTGGAGTATGCGCTTTGGACCCGTAAGGCGGTGCAGCAGCTCATTGCGCAGGAGACGGGAGAACAGCTGGCGATCCGAACGGTCGGCAATTATCTGGCCGCCTGGGGGTTCACGCCGCAGAGACCGGCGAAGACCTCGAGATTATAGGCAAAGCGCTTTTACCATCTCTGTGGCAAATACTGGGTGAAATACAAGGGCATCACGATATTGGTTTGCTCTAGAGTCGATGAGCCTTGCTTGCCAGTTAACTTAAACGTTTTGCTTGGTGCGCACTTTTCAACGTACGACGTCAGCGATTTTGCTCTTGTACGTTTGCCACTTTTTACTTCAACAGGGATGATATCCCCTTCATCTGTCGCCAAAATAAATTCGATTTCGGCGCGGGCGTCATTCCATGAATAACTTGGGTCAACGCCAATGGCGGTGAGTTCTTGCTGCACAAAGTTTTCTGCGACATACCCTTTGTATTCATAGTTTTGTTGCTTGATCTCTTTATAACTGCTACCCAGCATATGATTGAGCAGACCCACATCAAACAGAAACAGCTTGACCATATTCTCTTTTTTATAGGCCGCAAGAGGTGATTTCGGCAATCCTTCAATGAGATAGTTTGGCAAGGCTAAGCGGCAACAGTTAAGCCAATGGATTGCGGTTTCAAAATCGCTATAACGAGATTTACGCTCCTGAACATGTTTAAATTTAAAGCGTTTAACGGACTCATCGCTCACAAGTGATAGCTGCGCTGGAATGCTATTGAACACCGATTCAATCAGTGTGGCATCAACCTTGCCCGCGTATTTACCAAAATCGCGGCGATAACCTTCAACTAAATCGGCATGAATTTTAGTGACTCTTTCAACACGTTCTAAAATGCTTGATTCTTTATACTGATACCAAGCAGAAACTGCTTCCGGCATACCACCAGTAAAAAAGTAGTCCGTCAGTTTATCCATCAATTTAGTGTGCACTGCCGGTGTGCTTGCTTGGCCATCAAAAGCTTTGATCAGCGCTTGCTCGTTTGATGCGTAAATAAATTCTTGGAAGGTCAGTGGTCGTAAATTGTATTGTTCTACCTTGCCAACAGGGAAGGTGTTGAGCAAACCAATGTTCGAGCCGCTGGCCGCGACAAAATAGGAAGGTGCTTTTTCAGCAAAATACTTTAGTGAGGTAACGGCGCGTTCACATTCGCCAATTTCATCTAAGATCAGCAGATCTGTTTCTGGGTTGAACGCCTGATTGGTCAACAGCTCAATGTTCATTAGTAGCTCGTCAGGCGACAGTGAGCCATCGAACGCTTCTTTGTAGGCGGGATTTTCAAGAAAGTCGATACGAAGAATGTTGGCAAAGGAGTTACCAAACAACTCTTGCAGCAGATACGTTTTACCCGTTTGCCTCGCGCCATCTATCAATAATGGCTTGCGCATAGGTTGGTTTTTCCATGCAATTAGGGCATTGAGTAAGGTGCGCTGCATTGTCTTTTCCTGCCAATTAAGATTGTTAAGCAGCCTATACTATAACCTGATTTACACTTTTACGCGCAGAAAAGTGTGGATTTTTACATTTTTATGCGCATAAAAGTGTTGTGATGTTTGCTTTGTTTCTGATCCGGCAGCATTCATAGTGAAACTATATTTTCAATATCATGATAAAAATGAAGTTATAGTTTCACTTTTTCTCCGGTTTTAAGCTGTAAACCACCAAATTGCTAAAAACTCGAGGTAGAACGAGCCTAGATCTGAGCAGTTCATGTCGATCCGATCGACATATCAATTTCATGTGTCGATTTTTTCTGGTTTTTCGACATGAGCTGTCAGAGTAAAAATTTATACATATGCAAAGTGATTTGTATAAAAAATCATGTTTTTTATACATATTTAGCCATAAGTTTAAAGTAACTTATCGCCACTTGGGCATTTGGGGCCCGTGCCGTGGGCTGGTTGTTATTGTCGTTACCAACATATTGAAGGGTGTAGCCCATTGCTTTGTAGCTTTTCTCTCGTTTCTTAAACATGCGTTGCAACATAGGTAGTGCGCAGTCCACATAGTCGTGAATCGTCACTTGTGTTTTTCCTTCAGATTCACGATGGATACGACCCGCATATTGAGCCAAAGTACCTTTCCATGCGATTGGCATGGCCAAAAACAAAGTATCCAATCTGGGAAGGTCAAATCCTTCACCGACATATTTTCCTGTTGCGACGACGACTTGAGCAGATTGCAGATGATTGTCTGCGTTCTTTCGCTCCGCAGCTTTCATAGCCCCTTTCAGCACGATGGCGTTAATATCCATCTCGACAAGTTGAGTGTGTATGTACTCAGCGTGCTCTCTCCGTTCTGTTAGTATTAACGGGTGTCCGCCATTTTGAACACACTGGAATGCGTCGGAGATAATCTTTGACGTGCGGCATTCATTATCGACAAGCCAACGGTAGGCATCGGTTATTTTTGGTCGTTCATCTGTTTGTACTAACTCGGCAGGCGGTGCATCGTAGAACTGATGTATGATGACTGTCTGAGTAAACTGTTCGTCAGTGCTGCTTTTAACTTTGTAGCGAATTGGACCTGCCGCCATAAAAATGATTTTTTGGCGCCCATCTTGTCTCTCTGGTGTCGCTGTTAGACCCAACACATATTTTGCTCTTACCTCGTTGAGCACCATTTCAAACCTTGGCGCTGATAGGTGATGGCATTCATCGACAATGATATGGCCGTAGGCCTGTATTAAATGTGATATTGAGTTGTCCTTCTTATTGACCAAGCTTTGATAAGTGGCAATATCGATAACGCCACTCGGTTTTCTTTTGCCTCCACCTACACTTCCAATGTTCACATCAGGCAAAAATGTGCGTAATCGCTCGTGCCATTGCTCAAGCAGTTGACGGCTATGGACAAGGATCAGCGTGTTTACTTTTCGTTTTACGATCATGCCAATGGCTGTAACCGTTTTTCCAAATGCCGTTGGGGCATGCAAGATACCGAAGTCATGCTTACTGATAGCGGCTACCGCTTCACGCTGGTTTTTTCGCAATGTAAAGGTAGGAGCAAGTTTGATGAGTGGTTTGCCTGCTTCGCGCTTATCGTCAAATTGCATAGAGATATTGTGTTCTTGTAACAAAGCTATCGCTTCATCGAGACAGCCCCGCGGTAGTGCTAAATAACCGTTTTCAATGTGTGCACAAGAAATAAATCTTGGAATGCCATGAGTGGAAAATCGTAACGCTTGCGTTTTAAAAAACACTGGATTCGAAAAGCAGGCCAATCGCTTTAGCCCTGCCAGCAGCGGCCCAGGTAAATCGCTCATCAAAAAATAGATGTAGTTCGCAAGGGTGATGGTAATGCTTTTTGGCGGATGCTCTAATTTAATTGGGGCGGTTTTGGCGGTAATTTCCCACGGAGGGCGGTTGTCTGCTAGCCCTTGTTCAGACAGTAATAGGGTATTTGGTGAAGTTGTCGTGATGAGCTTATCAACACGTGATTGAGTTAGCGTTTTAAGCTCAGAAAGATACAGCCATTGATCGTCAATGGTATTTAACTCGCTATCGACAAAACAGCTATGGCCTGAAAGCCGAGCTTCTTTTTGAAGTGGTAACGCAATGAGATTGCCAAATCCGCCCTCAGGAAGAAAATTTTGGTTCGGAAATAGCCTGTCATAAGAGCCAAACGAAAGATTTGGAAATATTTCCATCGCCTTATCAAGCAACGAAAAACCTAATGCCCGAGCTTGGTTGGCAGGAATATTGGTTTCAAAAAATATCCATAAGTGCGCTCCGTTGCCTGAACGCGAGATTTCTATGGCATGGGGAATATCGAATTCTTGGCATGCTCTGGACATCGCTTTGACTTCTTCTTGCCAACAGCCTTTGTCAAAATCAGCTGCCAACAAATAACAAGTATTGTCTTTCAATAACGGATAAAGGCCAACGACTTGATGACCGGCAAGATGGCGATAAATAGTTTGTTCGTTTAATTCACTAAATTTTCGGTGCGTACAGTCTTGGCACTTTATGCGGGGCTTGTTGCAGACTCCTGCGATCCACTCATTGTCACAAGCAACGGCATAGCCACTGCGACCCTGCTTGTTTTGCCAACGGTTGGCGAAGATATCCTCTCGTCCGCGGAATAGTTGTCTGAAGATGGCAATTTTTTGCTCTGGGGAAAATGTCTGTATCGGACGATCGCTTTGAGCGTCAAGCAAAGAGTCTCTTAGCGCGAGGAGCTGCTGCTTTTCGTTTTCAAGCTCAACTAGCCTGTTATCAATAGCAGATATATCTTGGTAGCGAGCGTCATTCATAACAAGTGATTCTTCGCGCTAAGCATTATAAAGCACGAACTTACGGTGGCGTGATCACGTCAATATATTCTGGGTTGTCTACCCAAATGCTTTTAAGGTTGATAGTGCGATAATTCTCATGGTGCGTAAACCGCTGAAGGTTGCCACCCATTCCACGTGAAGCCTGCCACCCGGACCGGAGCAAGGCTGCCACCCATCGGAGCGTAGCGACGCGGGGTTTCTCTTCTTACTCCAAAGTCTCGGCGCCCGTCAACTTTGCCTGCTGTTTCCGCATGGACTCGCCCCTGAGATTGATCTTGTAGGCGTTGTGAACCAGACGATCCAGAATGGCATCTGCGAGGGTCGCGTCACCGATCAGTCCGTGCCATTCCTCAATGGGTAATTGGCTAGTGGCGATGGTGGAGCGCCCTCCGTGCCGGTCTTCCAGAACCTCCAGCAAGTCTCTTCGGTTCTCCGCGCTCAGCTTCATCAGCCCCCAGTCATCCAGGATCAGCACGTCAACCTTGGCGAGGCTGGTCAGGAGTTTCGAGTATTGGCCGTCGCCTTTGGCAATGATCAGCTCCCGCAACAGTCGGGTCAGGCGCACATACTGTGCGGTGTAGCCTTCCCGGCAGGCCTTATGCGCCAGGGCGCAGGCCAACCAGGTTTTGCCGACCCCGGTGGGGCCGGTGATGAGCACGTTCAGGCGCTCCTTTACCCACTGGCATCCAGCCAGTGACTGGACCAGTCCTTTATCCAGGCCTCGTGAGTTCCGGTAATCCAGGTCTTCGAGGATGGCGGCGTGTCGCAGCTTGGCCCGGCGCAACCGGCTGCTCATGCGCTGGTTGTCCCGCTCGGTCATTTCCCGGTCGACCAGCAATCCAAGGCGCTCCTCGAAGCTCAGGTCGCTGATGTCGGGGGTGGCCGACTGATCCTCCAGGGCGGCGGCCATGCCGGTTAACTTGAGAGCGTGGAGTTTATCCAGTGTGGGATGTTTCAGCATGTCAGGTTCCTTTAGTGGTAGTAGGCGGGACCGCGGATGTTGTCGTGGGTGTCGGGCAGGGCCAGCTCCTGCTGCTCTTCCAGAGGTTGCTGATCCAGGCGATGCTTGAGGATGGACTCAATGCTCTTGTAGCGGTAGCTACCCAGCGTGAGCGCCCGTTGGCAGGCGGCTTCGAGCCGTGTCTCCCCATAGCTCCGCCCCAACCGGAGAATGCCCAGGCAGGAGCGGTAAGCCTGCTGTGGGTGTTTGCGGGCGCCCAATGCGGTGCGGATAAGCTTCTCCGTCGCCAGCCCGGTCTTGGCCGCCCAGGCGATTAGCCGCTCCGCAGACCACTCACCGGCTTGGCGATGGGACTCTGGCATGTGAGCGGCGATGGTGCTATGCCGGCCCTTCTGATCCGAACGCCGATGGCTGGCGATCCGGTTGCCTCGGTAGAAGCATTTGATGGTGTTGTGGGTCATCCTGACCTCCACCTCTTTCTTGATCAGGGTGTAAGGCGCCGAGTAGTAATGCCCGTCGATGGCGATGTGGTAGTCGATGTGTACCCGGGCTTTCCTCCACTCAGCGTAGACATACGGCTCTGCGGGTAGCGGTTGTAGAACCGGTTTGTCCAGCTGTTTGAAGTGATCGAGCCGGCAGCCGGGCAACTTACGGAAGGGGCGGTTGTTGAGCGTCTCCAGTAGCTCACGAATGGTGGCGTTGAGTTGCCCCAGGGAGAAGTGCTGACGGTGGCGCAGGGCCGCCAGGATCCAACGCTCGACGATCAATACGCCGCCTTCCACCTTGGCCTTGTCGCGGGGCTTACGAACCCTTGTCGGGACAATGGCGACGCCATAATGGGCGGCCATGTCCTGATAGGTTGGGTTGAGATCCGGTTCGTAGCGGTGGGCCTTGCTGACACCGGAGCGAAGGTTGTCCGGAACCACCAGTTCCGGCGTCCCGCCCAAGAACTCGAAGGCCCGGATGTGGGAGCCAATCCAGTCTGGCAACGACTGGCTCCAGGTGGCTTCGGCATAGGTGTAATTGGATGCGCCCATCACCGCCACAAAAACCTGTGCTTCATGGATCTCACCGGTGGTGCGGTCAATAACGGGCACGGTGTGCCCGGCATAGTCCACAAACAGCTTCTCACCGGCCCGATGGTCCTGGCGCATCACCAAGTCCAGCTTGCCGCGCCAGATTCGGTAGTGCTCGCAGAACCAGCTGTATTGGTAGCCGTTCGGATTGGCTTCCCGGTACTCCTGCCAGAGCAGGAACAGGGTGACGTTCTTGCCCCGGAGTTCTTCGTGGATTCGCCGCCAGTCCGGAATACCCCGGGCCTGTGCTGGCAGGTCTGGCGGCGGCGGGAAGAGCAACTGCTCCAACTGGGCTCCACTCAGATTCTCTGGCAACGGCCAGCTAACATCCGCTTCGGCGGCCCGTCGGAGATACTCGCTTACGGTGGGGCGGCTGATGCCGCAGGCTTCTGCAACCTGCCGGTTGCTCAGCCCTCGCTCCCACTTGAGGCGAAGGACTTCTTTAATTTTACGCATGGATAACCTCTTCGCTGGCATCTGGCCCTCTCCGGATGAAAAGGGTCAAGAGTACCGTTAGTTATCCCGCGCCGGACGTTTTGATGGGTAATTCAGGCAGCGTGCCGGGGTGGCAGCTTTACCGTGGAATCAGTGGCAGCTTTGCCGTGGAATGGGTGGCAGGCTTCGTCTGGAATCAGTGGCAACCTTGGTCTGGAATACGCATCATGGAGTAGATGATAGTCCCATCATGATACTGCTACAAGAATCTCAATTTTGATTGAACAATCAGATGTAGTGGGAACATGACGTGGTACCAGTATGCCAAAGTATCGCTTGCAAAGAGGTTGACATAAAGTGATTACGGCCCATCCTGCCCCATTCCTTGGGGCAGGTCGAGTTTCTTTCATTCAACTTCTAAAGCCGCGTTGCCTCATTGCCCCAACTGCCTACGGTAAGTGAGCAAGTGGGCTGCCCACCACTTAACAGGTAGTTTTCAACGGACATCTGCAAACCGATTGGGACGGGAAAAAAGCTATTCGACGTTCTGAATCTGCTCCCGCATCTGCTCGATCAGCACCTTCAACTCTACGGCGAACTGAGTGGTCTCGGTGACCAGGGATTTTGAGGATAGAGTGTTGGCTTCGCGGTTGAGTTCCTGCATCAGGAAATCCAGGCGGCGGCCCATAGGCTCTTTTTTACCGAGGACTTCACGGACTTCGTGAACGTGGGCGTCGAGACGATCAAGTTCTTCCGCTACGTCGGCTTTCTGGGAAACGATGACCAGCTCCTGTTCCAGACGGGCGCTATCCACCGCCAGCTCCAACTCTTCGAAGCGGGACTTCAGGGCTTCGTTCTGACGCTCCAGAATGATAGGCATTTTTTGGCGCACGCGGCCGACAATATCGGTGATCGCCGTCAATCTGTCTTCCAACATGGGACGAATGCGATCGCCTTCTCGCTCACGGGTTTTCACCAGGCTTTCCAGCGTCTGTTCGAAGAGGCTAACGGCTTCTTCTTTCACCGGCTCCAGATCCGTTTCTTCAGACACCAGCACGCCAGGCCAGTTGAGAAAGTCGAAAGCGTTTATATGCGCAGGATTGTCCAGAATACGGTTGATCTGATTGACTGCCTGATTCAGTTCGTTGGCGAGCCCCAGATTCACCTGATAGGAAGGCGTCGCCTGCGATTCCTGCTGAAATTTAAGCTGACACTCCAGTTTGCCCCTTTGCACATACTGGCGCATAGCCTCCCGCAAAGCGGGCTCAATTTCCCGTAAGACTTCAGGGATTCGAAACATGGGCTCCAGATAACGATGGTTTACCGAGCGCACCTCCCAGGTGAGCACACCCCATTCTCCTCTGGATTCCTGCCGTGCGTAAGCAGTCATACTACGAATCATAAAGTCTCCAATCGCGATTCCTGAATGTTGAAAAAGACGGCGCGCCGACTTTCCGTGATGAGCAATACAGCCGGCGGCAGGTATATTATTTTCGGCGGTTCAGGTTGCTGCAGCGATAGGTGAACGGCATGACGTCTTGCGCCGTCGCGGAGCCTGAGCCGGCCTCATTGAATAATAGTCGTTTAAATTAGATGCAGATAGTCAGAGATGGCGATCCTACAGGACCGCAAAATATGCGGCGTTTTTAGCGCAAACCAAATTACCAGTTATCTACCTGCCCCCTGTCGAATACCTTACCGCTAGCTACCGACGAATGCCAAATAAATATATTTTCCCGATAAACGTGAGTGCGCTTGCTGATTGCTTCCGCCAGCGCTTCGAACATCTGGTGAACTTTACCTGAATCGATCATGTCCGCCGTCAGCAGCTGAACCTGAACCGGATGGCTGTGGGTTTCCTGTAATCCGGCCACCCTGCCTTGATGAGCGTAGTGCCCTGGTGAAAGGTATTCCCAGGTGATATACACATTATCGACGTTGATATTTACGCTTTCCGCAAACTCCTTACTAATTCCCTCCAGCACCCTCGGCAAATCAGTGTCATGAGCTAACGGTAGCGACTTAATTTTAACTACCGGCATATAACCTCCTGAAAGGTTAACTCAATGAATTTTTCGGAATGGAAAATCGCCCCGGAATAGATGAAAAACCCGGCGCCTCCTCAATCACAATAGCACAAGTTCAGGCGCCCATTCATGCGCATATTGGCTCTGGCGCAACTATTTTTTCAGTATGCCTGACGACTGTTCCGGCAGCGAAAATCCTTCTTTTGCGGCCCCTTCCAAACCGAGTCGTTTACTTATTCATATAGGTCTATCGTGCTACAATCCGCCCCCACATGAATCAAAGAGAGCCAATGCATTATGAGACCCAGCGGAAGACAGCCCGACCAGACTCGCGACATTAAGATCACCAAGAACTACACGAAACATGCGGAAGGCTCCGTGCTGGTCGAGTTCGGCGACACCAAAGTCATCTGCACCGCCACGGTAGAAAACGGCGTCCCCCGCTTTCTGCGTGGAGAAGACCAAGGTTGGGTGACGGCTGAGTACGGTATGCTGCCCCGCGCCACCGGCACCCGTAATCAAAGGGAAGCCGCCAGAGGCAAGCAGGGCGGTCGCACCCTGGAAATCCAACGACTGATCGGTCGTTCCCTGCGCGCAGCGGTGGATCTGAAGAAAATGCCGGACATTTCCATCACTATCGACTGCGACGTCATACAAGCTGACGGTGGCACCCGCACCGCCTCCATTACCGGTGGATTCGTCGCCATGGCGGACGCCATCAACAGTCTGCTCGCCAAAGGCCAGCTAAAAAACAATCCGATTCTGCACAAGGTCGCCGCCATTTCCGTAGGCGTGTACGAAGGCGTCCCCGTTGTGGATCTTGATTATGATGAAGATTCCAAGGCGGAAACGGACATGAATGTCGTCATGACGGATCAGGATGGATTTATTGAAGTGCAGGGAACTGCGGAAGCAGCGCCATTTTCAAGCGCGGAGCTGACGGCAATGCTGGATCTGGCAGGCAAGGGCATTCGCCAGTTGTTTGTAGCCCAAGAAGAAGTGCTACAAAGCTAAAAAGAGAAAAGGGCGGACGGCGCCGCAACGCCGACTGCTTGACCGCGTCCCGCCAAATAGGCGGGGCGAGGCTCCAACAAAGCCCGCCCTAGAAGTCTACGTCGTAATCGACGATCAATGGCGCGTGATCGGAGAACCGGGTTTCGGTATCGATCCAGGCCCGTTTGATAGCGCTGCGCAGTCCTTGCGTGGCGATCTGATAGTCCACTCGCCAGCCCGAATGCTTACGCCAGCCTTCCGCTGATTCCGGCCACCACGTGTATTGGTTCTTTTCCCGGTTGATCTTGCGAAATGCGTCTACATACTGCATTTCATCAAACACCTGATCAAACCAGGCCCGTTCCTGCGGCAGAAAACCGGACACTTCCAAGCGGTGATAGCGGGGATTGGCGTCCGTCACCAAGTGAGCAGTCTGGAAATTACCGCAGAAAATAAACTGCCGACGCTTACGCAACGTTTTCTGCAGATGATTGCCGAAAGCTTCCAGATACTCTTCTTTAGCCTGTTGTTTTTCGTCGTCCATCAATGCGCAGGGAACCATCAAAGAAGCAATGCTGACAGCGTCAAAGTCGGCCTGAATAAAAGCGCCGTTCATATCCGCCGGAGCATAGGAAAAACCCATCATGATGGCTTTGGGAATCTGTCGGGTATAAATGCCGACCCCGCCGTCCTCCAGCTTTTCCGCATCCAGAAAATAGGGCTCATAGCCTTCGGGACGATATTTGTCTTCGTCCAACTCATAAACCCGCATCCTGTGGTCCTGCACGCAAACGACGTCAGCGTCCTGGCGCGCCATCCACTCGAAGAATCCCTCTCCGACTGCGCGCTTCAGTCCGTTTACGCTGATTGTTACTACCCTCATAGATGTTACCTATAAAAATTTGCGTGTATGATACCTAATTCATATTTACTGCAAAAGAATCCAAGGGCTAAAGAAACTCTTATGCACGACTATCAAAAAGCGTTTATTGAGTTCGCCATTCAGCGTGAAGTGCTGAAATTCGGCCAATTTACACTTAAATCCGGCCGCAGCAGCCCGTACTTTTTTAACGCCGGATTATTCAACACATCCACAACGTTAGCGCAAATCGGACACTTTTATGCGGCGGCCTTAACTTCCAGCCCGCTGCAATACGACATGCTGTTCGGGCCGGCTTACAAGGGCATTCCCCTGGTTTCCGCTCTCGCCGTTACGCTGGCCAACGAAAAAAGCATGGACGTTCCCTACGCCTTTAACCGCAAAGAAGCCAAAGCCCATGGCGAAGGCGGCGTCATCGTTGGCGCTCCGCTGAAAGGCAAGGTGCTTATCGTGGACGATGTAATTACTGCAGGCACAGCCATCCGTGAAGTCATCTCGATCATCAAGGCGAATGGCGCGGAACCCGCTGGCGTGCTCATCGCTCTTGACAGGCAAGAGCGCGGACAGCATCAGTTGTCGGCGATTCAAGAGATAGAGCAAAACTACCAGATTCCCGTCACAGCTATTATCCAGCTAGATCAAATTCTCGAGTTTCTTAAGTCTGACCCGCACTTTTCCGACAACTATAAGCAGGTTGCCGAGTATCGTGCCGTTTACGGCGTCCAAAGTTAATTCGTAACTTCCACTAAACGCAAATCAGGCAGCCACCCGGCTGCCTTGAACATCAGACTGAACCCAACCAGTATCGTCAGCACTTCAAACGCGCGCTTCACCATTGCGCTGCCTTTGGCGATGGACCAATGCGCGCCAAGATACCCGCCAGCCAGCGCACCCAAAATAAGTGGAATAAGCCAGTCCCAACGCACTTCCGTCTGCAGCGCCAGGGAAAGAGCGCCCGCTCCATTCCAGAAAACGCCGACTAGAACCAATGTATACGCCACCGCCCCTTGATAGCTTAGCCCGAACCACACAATCAGCCACAATGTGACGAACAAACCTGTCCCGGACGTAATAGAACCATTCAATCCGCCAATACCGAACAGCCCCAGCGCGCCAGTGATATACCCCAATGCAGAGCGGTTCTTGCTGCTTTCCTGCAAGCCCAACTGGGGCGAACGCATCGAATAAACACCCAACCCTGTTGTCAAAAGTCCCAACGCCATTTGCGCCGCATTGTCGTCAACGCCCAGAATAACCTGAGCGCCCAATAAAACGCCTGGGATACCCGCCGCCAAAATGAATAAGGCAAAACGCCAGTCCAGGCCTTTCTCCCGCAAATGGCGAAAGGATGCGCCTACACCCAACGCTACACTCGCCACCTTATGAGTAGCCAAAGCCACCGAGAAACTCAAGCCTAAAAATAACAACGCGGGTAGTTGCAGCAAACCAGAGCCGCCACCAGCCAAAGCGGATAGTCCGTTGGCAATTAATGAAATTATGAATAACATTATAAAAGTCATGCTAATTCCGATATGACCTTTAAACCCACTAATCAGGGGTTACCCAAGCGAAGTAACCATAATATAACTACATGATGCCATTAAAAAAAATCAGGGGAGCCAAGATTGCCGCAGGCGTACTGCTCTGCTTGATGTCGCTAACATTCGTACAAGCCGAAACTCTATTTTATCGATACAAGGACCAAAACGGCACATTAGTGTTAGGGAATTCCGTTCCACCGGAGGCGGCGAAAAAAGGTTACCAAATTGTTGATGCATTCGGCCGCGTAATTAAGGACATCCCCGCCGCATTAACTCCAGAGCAGATTATCGAGCGCGACCGCAAGCTGGCGGAAAAAGCGCAAAAGGAAGAAGAAGCCCGCAAACAACGCGAAGCGGATGAACTCCTCCTGCGGCTTTTCAGCCATCCGGATGACGCCGTCCGAGCCCGCGATCGTAAACTACAGGAACTAGACGGATTAATCAGCCTCAAACGCAATAATATTGAGGTGCTGGAAAAGAAAGTGGCGGCCCAAGAGTCTCGGGCAGCGGACGCGGAAAGAGCGGGACGCGCAGTTCCACAGGATTTAATGGATGACATTCAGCGAGACACTAGCCAAGTACAACGGCTGCAAAGTGAAATCGCCGCTCATGAAAAGGATCGTCAAGAAACAACCGCTGATTACGCTCAGAAAATCGAGCGTCTGAAATTCCTGCTTGAGAAAATAAACAACTGATCCGCCTTTCCGCGAAACCTAACCAAAAGAGCGCCAACTGGCGCTCTTTTGGCAAGAGTGCGTTCTCTTAGGCTGCAGCTTCTTCCTCAGTGGTCTTAGAGGCCGGCTTTTCTGCAGTTTTTGTGGTTTTCTTAGCCGTGGCTTTGGATTTGTTGGCCTCGTCATCGCTGTCTTTTTCTGCGCCTTCGATTTTGGCCACCAGGTCCGCAGCAAAATCATTTACACGCTTATTCCAAGCGAGGAATGAAGAGTAAATGTTATCCAGCATTTGATCATGCATTTCACGCACGGATTTAACGGACAAATTCTTGGCTTCCTGCTCTATTTTCTCCGCGTATTCGAAAGGTTTCGCAGCAAGAGTGCGATGCTGCTCTTCTACTGTTTTGATTCCTTTTTCTACAGCGTCCTGAATTTGCTCTTGATATGACTTGAGCTTGCCCATCTTTGGTCTCCTACCGGTTTACTTTGAGATAAGGAACCCAGTTCCTTGCCTTGATTGCGCCCCCAAGATACGTGCAAAAATTAGAATAATCATACTAATCCAGCCCCCTGAAACTGGGGCTGAAGGGCAATTTGATCTACCTCAGAAAATCATGGTGAAAATCCATTTACACTATGGTTTGTGGCCGTTTCAGCACAGATGCGATCCCGTTAGCTATACTTTTTAAGACACTCGCCGTTTATTGAAAATACAGCGCGCCCTTGATGAACATGACAGCTCTATACCGCCTTCTATACGGCGACATTACCAACCAGTCTCACGCTTTTTTAAAGCGGCGCTGAACCGTTTTTCTCCCCCTCCCCGCTGGCATGAACAGTCTGATTGATGCGCAATATCCGCTCCCCCATCTAGCCGTAGCGCTGCTGCTGGGGCTGACCATCGGCATTCAGCGCGGCTGGGTCAACCGCAACGAGGAGGCCGGACATCGGGTTGCAGGGGTAAGAACTTTCGCTTTGATAGCGCTGTTGGGCGGATTGACCACCTGGCTGGGCGAGCAAATGGGAGAGTGGGTATTGGCGGCGGGCATCATCGCCCTCTCGCTGGTCCTTATCGCCGCCTATGTCACCAGCCAACGACAACGGCTGGACATGAGCATTACCAGCCTGATTGCATCAATGCTAACGTTTTTCTACGGAGCCTTATGCATCATGGGAGAGTTCTCCGTCGCCGCCACCATGACGGTAGTGACCGCCATCCTGCTCGACCTGAAGCCGGAGTTGCACGGTTTTCTGCAAAAGATACGAGATGAAGAACTGGACGCTGGACTCAAGTTGCTGGTGATGACCGTCGTCATGCTGCCCGTGCTGCCCAATCAAGGGTACGGTCCTTGGGGCGCCATCAACCCATATGAAGCCTGGTGGATGATTGTCTTAATCAGCGCGATTTCCTTTGTAGGCTATTTCGCAGTCAAGATAGGAGGCCCCTCCAAAGGAGTATTAATAACCAGCCTGTTTGCGGGCTTGAGCTCATCCACCGCGCTCACACTGCATTTGTCCCGGGTAGCCAAAGAAAATCAACAACATGCCTCGCTGCTCGCGTCAGGAATATTGATTGCCTGCGGCACGATGTTCCCACGGCTGCTACTGGTCATTTACATCGTATACCCACCCCTAGGCTACGCCCTTGCCCCTCCCTTCGCCATTATGGCCCTATGCGTGTACGCCGCTGCCTTCTATTTCTGGCGCAGCCATTCAGGAATAAAAATCGAGCAGCCCAACCTCAGACAAAACCCATTGGAAATATCCTCTGCTCTGTTCTTTGGCTTTCTATTGCTTCTCATCATGCTGCTCTCCAACGCCTTGCACGAATGGCTGGGCGCCAGCGGCGTCTACGCACTGAGCGCCATATCCGGTCTGAGCGACGTAGACGCTATCAGCCTGTCCCTAGCCCGTCTCGCCAGAGAGCCGGAAAAAATCACATTGCTGGTTGCGAGCTGGGGCGTTTTCATCGCCGCCTGCAGCAACAATCTGGTCAAAGCCGGCTTGGCTTGGACCATAGGGAATCGCCAGCTGGGTATTAAAGTCGCCGCCACTCTCGCCGCCTCTGGCGCGTCAGGGCTGGCGATTCTGATCTTAAGCCCATTTTGAATGCATTAACCTTGATAATATCAACATGAAGTACAAACCATGAACAAACCTGAACTCCTGGCTCCAGCCGGCTCACTCAAACACATGCATTTTGCATTCGCCTACGGCGCCGATGCGGTTTATGCCGGCCAGCCTCGCTACAGCCTGAGAGTGCGGGAGAATGACTTCAATCTCGCCACGCTGGCCGAAGGAATCGAGACAGCCCGGTCGCAGGGCAAGAAGTTTTATGTCGCCGCCAACATCGCCCCTCACAACAGCAAAGTGAAAACCTTTCTGGACGATATGGCGCCTGTCGTGGAGATGCGACCAGATGCACTGATCATGTCCGACCCTGGATTAATTATGATGGTTCGCGACAAATGGCCCGACACCCCGATTCATCTCTCTGTACAGGCGAACGCCGTCAACTACGCCGCGGTCGAATTCTGGCGCCGACAAGGACTGGAGCGGGTGATACTGTCGCGGGAGTTGTCTTTGGAGGAAGTCGCGGAGATTAGAGAAAGATCGCCGCAGATGGAGCTGGAAGTCTTCGTACATGGCGCGCTATGTATTGCATACTCCGGACGCTGCCTGTTGTCCGGCTACATCAATAAACGCGACCCTAATCAAGGTACCTGTACAAATGCCTGTCGCTGGAAATACAACGCCATTCCGGCAACCCAGGATGACGCGGGGAATATCACTGCGCAGACTTGGGAGCCAACGCAATCTCAGTCTGGTAGTCCGACACTGGGCGATGGCGGGGTTACCTCAGAAATGTTTCTGTTGCAGGAAGAGGGTCGACCGGATCAGCTGATGCCCGCCTTTGAAGATGAGCATGGCACTTACATCATGAACTCCAAAGACCTTCGCGCCGTGCAGCATGTGGAGCGATTGTGTCGCATCGGCGTGCATTCTTTAAAAATCGAGGGGCGCACCAAATCTCATTACTACGTCGCCAGGACTACGCAAGCGTACCGCCAGGCTATTGATGACGCCGTCGCCGGCGCGCCATTTAACATGTCCCTGATGGACGATTTGGAGAAACTTGCGCATCGGGGCTACACAGAAGGCTTTTACCGTCGCCATGTGCATGACGAGTATCAGAATTACACAAATGGCGCATCGCTCTCCGGCAAACAACAATTCGTCGGCGAAGTATTGGAATACTCTCTGGAGAATGGCCAGGCCCTTATTGACGTAAAAAACAAAATATCCATTGGGGATTCCGTCGAAATTATGACGCCAGGCGGGAATATGAACTTTATTGTCAAAAAAATGGAAAATAAAAACGGACAAAATATTGCCGTCGCCCCAGGCTCCGGCCATCGCATTCGTCTGGCGTTACCGGAAAACGCACCGAGTCGTCTGGACTTTAGCTTACTGATGCGAAACCTCTAGCCGCTCACAGATAACGTGATAAGCCTTTAAGCCTAGCCACATGGAAGTATGGCTATCAAATCCAAGTCGAATTATATTTTTGTGGGTAATTAGTCACGAATTGATCATAAAGAGATAGCGTCGAGTCCGAATGTCGACTTTACTGAGCAATCAGTTCCTTTCTAAAAACTAGAAAGTCAGATGTTTTGACAACTATTAAGCCGTTTATCCGAAAGACTTCTTAAAATCGCCATGAAGATAGAATTGCTTGGCAGCGGAGCATTGCTTCGCGCCCGGAAGTTGATTGCATTTTTGTTTTTGGGAACCGTTGTTGCGACGGGTTCCGGTTGCAACCTGTCCGACGCGATAAGCGGGGACTCACCCAAAAGCGCCGCACATAACGGAGAAACTACGGAGGAAGACGATTCATCGTCATCCAATCCAAGCGCTGGGGTGCAAGAGCCGATTACGCCGAAAACTCTTTCCTGGAACACCCCCTGGACCCGTGAAGACGGTTCGTCACTCGCCCTGAGCGAAATTGCCGCGTACGAAGTGGCCTATCGCAATATTTCCGAAGGCGAAGATGGGCGCGTAATGATAGAGGATGTGGGCGTCACCACATTAAGCCTGTCAGGATTCACATCTGGCAAATATGGCTTTAAGGTAAGAGTGATTGATTATGATGGCGTAGCGAGTGACTACTCTCAGGAAGTCACCGCCACTCTCAACAACGGATAGCTTTACTTACTTCCAGCAAAGCTTGACCGTTCCGATAGCCGCCTACAAGGCGGCTATTTTATGCGCAGAAAGTAATTTAGCCTTCATTTCATCTGGATTTTTCAGCGTATTCCCTCTTTCGGCATCATGCTGATAGCCCTTGCCATATTGGCTTATCAGACGGGAAATCCAGAATCGCAGCGCGCCGACCCGCAGCGCATCGCTCCATTGTTTTTTCTCAAGCTCTGTCAGAGGTCTCTTCTTGTCGTAGGCTGCAACAAAGGCGCGCAACTTCTCCTGATCATAACGCCCTTCCGCATCGCAGCACCAATCATTACAAGCGACGGCGAGATCAAACAGCCAGCAATCGTGGCAGGCATGATAAAAATCGATAACACCGCTCACCTTGTCGCCATCAAACATGACGTTGTCGACAAACAGGTCGCCATGAATCCAGCCATTTGGACATTGCGCCCAGATATCCGCCTGCTGCTGGAAATGCTCAATTTCGCCGCTCAATAAAGCCAGTTCATCCTGCTTGATGTGAGAAGCCAGATCATCCCGATGAGATTGCATCCACGCCACTGTACGCACCACGTCACGACGACCGGGCGCGGACTGAGAGGCCAAGTGCATAGCGCCTAGTAAATCGCCGGCAATGGCGCACTGATCAAGAGTGGGAGTATCCAGATGGCCGCCAGCAATTCTGGGTACGAGTACGCATGGCTTACCCTCTATATAAGCCAAAGACGAACCATCCAGCATGGGATGCGGCGCCGGCGCAGGAAAACCCTGTTGCGCCAGTCCCTGCATCAGACCAATAAATACAGGGAGTTCTTCCGCGGTCACCATCTCAAAGATGGTCAGCACCCAGTGTGTTTCTTCTCCACCGCTTTTTACACTGACAAAGTAGTTGGTGTTTTCTATCCCCGCCGCAATGCCTTGAAATTCCGTCACTTCAGGCGCATCGAAATAAGATTCAAGCAACGTCTGCAATTGCTCTGGAGACACTCTCGTAAAAACCGCCATTAACCCGCCTTATTCACTACTTCTAAAACTTAATTTCGTACGCATCCTGCGCCAGAAACGCCAAATCAATCGACTATCGAAAGCTTACCATTCCAGGAGCTTCCAACTCGGAACCAGTATCCGCGGCTTTTCCGACTGCACCCATTCACCCGTATCGGAGGGCACCAGATAATATTCCGGCCCGACTTTGGGCACGACCTTGATCTGCACCAGCTCGCCGTTCACTCGATACTCGTAATGAGTTTCCTTTTCGCCATAACGAATTTGCACTTCCGGCTCCGCCGTGGAATCTTCCGCCAGCGTTGGCGCCGCCAAAGGAAGAATAATTAACGCGAGCAAAGCTTTACGTATCCAAAAACTCATTGGTAACCTACACGCTGTTTTTTGGTAACCTACACACTTGTTTAATCAGGCCGCGCCTGGGGCAATTTTCGCCGGGATATCCCGGCAGCTCCGTCAGCCCTCATCCGGGCCCATTTTCGGGGATTAGCCGATCCTGCTGGATACGCTTATTCCGAGCCCATACAACCATTTAAAACCAGTACCATCTATGAGTAAAGAAAACCGTTCAGCGCCTGTCGTCCTGGTAGACGGCTCCTCGTATCTGTTTCGCGCCTACCACGTTCCCAACCTGAAAGAGCTAAGAAACTCCAAGGGACAACCTACCGGCGCCATCAGAGGCGTCATCTCCATGCTTCGGAAGTTGCAAAAAGATTATCCGGAAAGCCAAGTGGTCGCCGTTTTCGACGCCAAGGGCAAGAACTTTCGCCACGAGATGTACTCCGATTACAAGGCCAACCGGCCACCCATGCCGGAAGACCTCGCCTGCCAGATAGAGCCGTTATACGACATTGTCCGTGCAATGGGGCTGCCTTTACTGATCATAGAAGGCGTAGAGGCCGACGATGTTATAGGCACGCTGGCTCATGAAGCAACTACAAAAGGGCTGGATGCGGTAATTTCCACTGGCGATAAAGATATGGCCCAGTTGGTGAGCCCCCACGTCACCCTCGTCAACACCATGACGGACACTACCATGGATCGTGAAGGCGTCGTGGAGAAGTTCGGCGTGCCGCCTGAGTTGATCGTGGACTACCTGGCTCTCATTGGCGATACCGTGGACAATATCCCCGGCGTCAATAAATGCGGTCCTAAAACCGCAGTCAAATGGCTCGGCGAGTTCGGCTCTCTGGCGCAGGTTATAGCGCAGGCGGATGAAGTTAAAGGGAAAATCGGCGAAAACCTGCGCAGCAGCCTGGAACAATTGCCGCTGTCAAAAGAACTCGCCACCATCAAAACCGATGTCGAACTGCCTTTCACATTGGAAGAGGTTCACCCCAATCCCGTCGACACGGAAGCGCTGCACAAATGGTTTACGGAGCTGGAGTTCAGGACCTGGATAAAAGACCTGGACGCCTCCACATCGTCCCCGACAGCAGCCACAGAGGCCAGCGCCCCCCCTGCGCAAAGCGATGAGCGCGATTACCAGGTCGTAACGGAACAGGATCAGTTTGACCACTGGATCAAAGCACTGACTGACGCCAAAACATTCAGCTTCGACACAGAGACCACCAGCCTCAATTATATGGAGGCGGAGATCGTCGGCGTGTCCTTTGCGGTCGAGCCAGGCAAAGCCGCTTACGTGCCTGTGGCGCATGACTACATGGGCGCGCCGGAACAGTTGGAGCGCGATAAAGTTCTGGCCGCGCTCAAGCCCCTGCTGGAGGACCCGGCATATCGTAAGATCGGCCAGAACCTGAAATACGACGCCCACGTATTAGCTAATCATGGCGTACAACTCAACGGCATCGCCGAAGACACCATGCTGGAGTCCTACGTATTGAACTCCACCGCCAACCGTCATGATATGGATACTCTGGCCTCTAAACATCTGGGGCGGGAAACCATTCACTTTGAAGACATCGCTGGTAAAGGGGCGAAACAGCTGACTTTCAATCAGATCAGTCTGGAACAAGCCGGTCCTTACGCCGCAGAAGATGCGGACATCACCCTGCAACTGCATCACGCTCTGAACCCCAAGCTTAAGAAAGAAGGTCGACTGGAGCAGGTTTATCGGGACATAGAGCTACCTCTGGTCCCTGTACTGATGCGGATGGAGCACCGTGGCGCCTTGGTGGATAGCCAACGCTTGCGCACTCATAGCCAGGAGCTGGCGGAGCGCATGCTGGAGCTGGAGGAGGAAGCCTATGAAAAGGCCGGCCAGAAGTTCAACCTCGGCTCGCCCAAGCAGTTGCAGGAGATTTTCTACGAGAAGCTCGGCTTCGACATCATCAAGAAAACGCCCAAGGGGCAACCCTCCACCGCCGAGCCGGTGTTACAGGAACTGGCGGAGAAATATGAGCTGCCTCGCGTCCTTCTGGAGTATCGTGGCCTGTCCAAGTTAAAGTCCACCTATACAGACAAACTGCCGGAAATGATCAATCCCCGCACTGGCCGGGTGCATACTTCCTATCAGCAGGCAGTGGCGGCTACCGGACGTTTGTCGTCGAGCGATCCCAATCTACAGAACATTCCGGTGCGTAACGAGCAGGGCCGCCGTATCCGACAGGCGTTCATCGCTCCCAAAGGCTGCAAGCTGATCTCCGCTGACTACTCACAGATTGAGCTGCGCATCATGGCGCACCTGTCCGGGGACGAAGGCTTGTTAAAGGCCTTCTCTGAGGGCTTAGACGTACACCAGGCCACCGCAGCGGAAGTTTTCAACGTGGCCTTTGATGAGGTCAGCTCAGAACAACGCCGCAAAGCGAAAGCCATCAACTTCGGCCTGATCTACGGTATGTCCGCCTTCGGCCTGGCCCGTCAGATTCACGTTGAGCGCAGCGAGGCGCAAAGCTATATCGACAAATACTTCGAGCGCTACCCTGGTGTGCTGAACTACATGAACCGCATTCGCGCAGAAGCTCAGGACACAGGCTACGTCGAGACCTTATTCGGACGTCGTCTGTATCTACCGGACATACGCTCCAGCAATCGCAATCTACAACAGGCCGCCGAGCGCACCGCTATCAACGCCCCCATGCAGGGGACGGCGGCGGATATCATCAAACGCGCCATGCTGGCGGTGGACGCCTGGCTGGAAGGCGACAGTGCGCCGCCTGCGAAAATGATCATGCAAGTGCACGATGAGCTGATTCTGGAAGTAGAGGAAAGCGCCGTCGAGGCAGTTAAAGAGAAGTTGACGCAGATTATGTCTTCCGCCGCGGATTTAAACGTGCCGCTATTAGTGGAAGCAGGCGTCGGCAATAACTGGGATGAAGCGCACTAGCGCTCCCTAAAATGCAAAACGGCGGGGTGAAGGCCCCGCCGTTTTTCTATCTGCTTCAGAAAGCGCTTTTCAGCGATCAATAATCCTGATCGTCGCTCAACGACAGACTGCTGGCGGCGCCCTGCAGCTTGGAAATATTGCTGTCTGCGCCCAGTTTGATCATCAGACGCAGATCGTTCGCGGAGTCCGCATGAGACAACGCGTCTTCGTAGGTGATCTCTCCCGCAGCGTAGGCGCGGTATAGCGCCTGATCGAAAGTCTGCATACCCAGTTCCGACGACTTGGTCATCAGCTCTTTCAGCTTGTGAACCTCCCCTTTACGGATCAAGTCAGCCGCCAGTGGCGAGTTAATGAGGATCTCAACAATCGCCCGACGTCCCTTGCCGTCTGGAGTCGGCACCAATTGCTGCGCCACGATGGCTTTCAGGTTCAAGGACAAGTCCATCCATACCTGGTTATGCTGCTCCGGCGGGAAAAAGTTGATAATCCGGTCCAGCGCCTGGTTGGCGTTGTTGGCGTGCAATGTCGCCAAACACAAGTGACCGGTTTCCGCAAAGGTCACCGCATATTCCATGGTGTCGGCGGAGCGCACCTCCCCGATCATGATGACGTCGGGAGCCTGCCGCAGCGTGTTCTTCAGAGCTACTTCGAACGATTCCGTATCCAGCCCCACTTCCCGCTGCGTAATAATGCAGCCGTGATGTTGATGGATATATTCGATAGGGTCTTCGATAGAGATGATGTGCCCTTTGCTGTTGCGGTTCCGGTGGCCGATCATTGCAGCCAGCGACGTGGACTTACCGGTGCCGGTCGCTCCGACGAAGATGATCAGGCCCCGCTTGGTCATCGACAGCGACTTGATAACCTCCGGCAGATGCAGGTCATCCAGCTTGGGAATATTGGTCTCAATCCGACGCAGCACCATCCCGCACAGGTTACGCTGGTAAAAGGCGCTGACCCGGAAACGACCGATGCCGCGGGCGCTGATAGCAAAGTTGCACTCATGCCCGACTTCAAAATCCGCACGCTGTTTTTCCGACATAATGGAAAACACGGTTTCCCGCGTCTGCTCAGGAGACAGCGGCGACTTAGTGATCGGCACCATACGGCCGTGAACTTTGATGCTGGGCGGCACCCCAGCTGTGATAAAGAGGTCCGAAGCCCCCTTTTCCACCATGATTTTTAACAGCTTGTCGAAATCCATCACAACACCCCAATGGTAATAACGCTACAGCGACCGGCATACACCGGGATAAGGTCGCGGCGTCAGAAATTCTCCGGCATCTTGGCTTTTTCGCGCGCGGCTTCGCGGCTGATAAGCCCTTTAGAAATCAAATTGTGCAGGCACTGGTCAAGGGTCTGCATACCCAACGCGGCGCCAGTCTGAATAGACGAGTACATCTGGGCGACTTTGTCTTCGCGTATCAGGTTACGAATCGCCGGCGTGCCTATCATGATTTCATGGGCCGCCACACGACCGCCGCCGACCTTCTTCAAAAGAGTCTGCGAGACGACCGCCTGTAACGATTCGGAGAGCATGGATCTTACCATGGCTTTTTCTTCCGCAGGAAACACGTCGACCACCCGGTCAATGGTTTTCGCGGCGGAGGTAGTGTGCAGGGTGCCGAACACCAAGTGTCCGGTTTCTGCGGCGGTCAGCGCCAGACGGATGGTTTCCAAGTCCCGCATCTCACCAACCAGGATAATGTCCGGGTCTTCCCGCAGGGCTGAACGCAGCGCTTCACTGAACCCTAAGGTGTCACGGTGCACTTCACGCTGGTTCACCAGACACTTCTTACTTTCATGCACGAACTCGATAGGGTCCTCGATAGTGAGGATATGGTCGTAACGGGTATCGTTGATAAAGTCGATCATCGCCGCCAGCGTTGTACTCTTACCGGAGCCGGTTGGTCCCGTGACCAGACAGAGTCCGCGAGGCTTCAGAGCGATATCCTTGAACACCTGCCCCATCCCCAAGTCTTCCATCGTCAGTACTTTGGAGGGGATGGTCCGGAATACGGCGCCGGCGCCGCGGTTCTGGTTGAAGGCGTTAACCCGGAAACGGGCGACCCCGGGAACTTCAAACGAGAAATCCGTTTCCAGAAATTCTTCGAAATCCTTGCGCTGTTTATCGTTCATAATATCGTAAATCAGCGCGTGTACTTCTTTATGCTCCATCGCGGGCAGGTTGATTCGCCTGACATCCCCGTCGACGCGTATCATGGGAGGCAACCCGGCAGATAGGTGTAAGTCGGAAGCGCCCTGCTTAGCAGAAAACGCAAGCAACTCGGTAATGTCCATTAGGAATCCCCGCTTTGAACCTTATAATGACATGCAGCCTTCCGGCGGCCCTCAAACAGCGCCACCTCCCCACGACGACGGAAGGAACTGAATTTTGTCGGCGGGTTGGTTACAATCTGCGCGTTTCGACGCAGCCTAAGCTATTGATAGAAATAATATGTTCAGCATAGCAGACAACATCAAAACAGTAAGCCAAAGAATACAAAATGCAACAAAATCCGCGGCCCGACCGGCGGATTCCGTGACGTTGCTCGCAGTCAGTAAAACCAAGCCGGCCGAAGCCATTCGGGCCGCGTATGACGCGGGGCTCAGAGACTTTGGCGAAAACTATCTGCAGGAAGCCCAGGATAAGATCGCCCAATTAAGCAACCTCGCCATCACTTGGCATTTTATCGGCCCATTGCAGTCCAATAAGACCCGCCCGGTGGCGGAGTTATTCCAATGGGTGCATACCCTGGACAGGGAGAAAATCGCCCGTCGCCTGTCAGAGCAGCGCCCAGAAGGGACGCCCCCGCTAAACGTCTGCATTCAGGTCAATATTAATGATGAAAGCAGCAAGTCTGGGGTGACTCCAGGTGAGATTGCGCCTTTGGCGGAGATTGTCAGCGCCCTGCCCGGCCTGCGCCTGAGAGGCCTGATGTGCATTCCCGACCCTTCTCAGGGAGATGAGGCTCTGGCCTCAACATTCAAGGAGTTGAATCGCCATTTCGCTGCGCTGCAAAGCCGGTTCGATAGCGTAGACACGCTATCTATGGGGATGTCCGATGACATGGAAGCCGCCATCGCCGCAGGCTCCACCATCGTGCGCATCGGCTCCGCCATCTTTGGCGCCAGAAACTAACAAAATGCAGCGAAATCAGCGGATTTTGTCCGCCTGCACTTTAAATCCACCACGACAAACATTATTAAGACAGTTGGCGATAGTCGTATCCGCAAAGAGAACACTATGAAAGAACACCCACAGCTTACTTTTATCGGCGCCGGCAACATGGCCCGAGCGATACTTGGCGGCCTGATAGCCAACGGCTACCCGGCAAACCGACTGGCTGCGACGGCTCCTGCCGAGCAGGAGTTGAAAGAAGCCGCAGATGCGTTCGGCATCCCAACCAGCACGGACAACCAAACATTCATGGCCGACTGCGACGCTCTGATCCTGTGCGTAAAGCCACAGGTCATGCAGGCGGTTTGCGAAGGATTAGCGGATGCCGTACAGCAACGCCGTCCATTGATAGTCAGCATCGCCGCCGGCGTGTCCTGCGAACAAATCGAAGCCTGGCTGGGAGGCGACCTGCCAGTGGTGCGCTGCATGCCAAATACTCCAGCTCAGGTGCATCTGGGCGCCAGCGGGCTGTACGCCAACCCGCGCGTAAGTGAAGCGCAGCGGGAGATTGCGGACAACTTGTTCAGCGCCGTCGGCATCGTCGCCTGGACGTCAAAGCAAGAGGACATACACACTGTCACAGCGTTGTCCGGAAGCGGGCCCGCCTATTGCTTCATGTTCATGGAAGCGATGGAAGAGGCGGCCGCCTCCCTTGGCCTGAATCCAGCCAGCGCCCGCACCCTGGCGATTCAAACCATGCGCGGAGCCGCTGAATTGGCGACACGTAGCGAGGAAAGCCCTGCGCAACTGAAGAAGCGCGTCATGTCTCCTGGGGGCACAACAGAACAGGCGATCAAAAGCTTTGAGGAACAGGATATGAAAGCCATGGTGAAAACCGCTATCCGCAAGGCTTGGGGAAGATCCTATGAATTGAGTGGTGAACGAGCGCCGGAATAATCTCCTTGACGGTCGTGAACGAATTGTTTTTTTCTTGCAGACGGCTAGAGCAACTTCCAGACGGACATAAAGCCTATGTTACAAATTTTGTTAGAAGTCACATATTTCATCGGGATGTTCTACATAAGCGTGGTGCTGATGCGGTTTATCCTCCAAGTATCCCGGGCGGATTTCTACAATCCGATCAGCCAGTTCGTGGTGAAAGCCACCAACCCGTTGCTGTTGCCGCTTAGAAAAATCATTCCTGGCTGGAGAGGCCTGGATTTCGCTTCGCTGGTGCT
This sequence comes from Hahella chejuensis KCTC 2396, assembly GCF_000012985.1. NCBI lineage: Bacteria > Pseudomonadati > Pseudomonadota > Gammaproteobacteria > Oceanospirillales > Hahellaceae > Hahella > Hahella chejuensis. Next base: position 6,494,847 of record NC_007645.1, read on the forward strand.
GGCGCTGCTATTGTCCATTGTGCTGATTATCGTCATCACACTGACCCCACTGAGCCACATACTGCCGTTACTGGGCCTCATCGTCACCAAGGCCGTCCTGTTAATGCTCAAGTGCATCATTAACATCTACCAGTTCGCCATCTTTATTATGGTTATTATCAGTTGGGTGGCTCCGGGCAGTTATCACCCAGGCGCGCAACTCGTCCACCAGATTACCGAGCCATTGATGCGTCCCGTACGCAGAATCATGCCGCCCATCGGCGGACTGGACCTCTCACCGATGGTGGTGCTGCTGGTGCTGTTCGTAATCGGCCGGGCGCTGTCCATTGTCTGATCCAGCCGCCTCCCGCTGCGTCAGCCTGCAGGATGAGCAGACACTCATCCTGCAGTGTCATTTACAACCGGGCGCCAAGAAAGATGAGATCGTCGGAACTCATGGCGACGCGCTGAAAATAAAAATCAGCGCCCCGCCTATCGATGGTCGGGCCAATCAGCAGCTTGTCCGATTTCTCGCCAAACTCTGCCGCGTCAAGCAACAAGATGTTCAAATTCTCGCCGGTGAAAGCAGTCGTCAAAAGCGCATTCGCGTGCAAAACTTGACGGACATCCCAAAGCTACTAAAACCCTATATATAATAACAAACCGTTACATGACGATTTGATGTCCTTTCCGCAATATAAACGCTTGATTTTCCAAAGCTACCCGATACAAAATCAAACCTGAACAAATTTTCATCATTCGCAGTCGCCAACACGGACACAGCAGCGCCAACGGAATCCCATATAATGGCAACCTTAGGGTCAGAGCGAGAAACAACAATATGAGCAGTGGACTAAGTTATCACGTCGAAGCCTACCACCAGTGGAAGAACACCCTGATCCGGGAGATCGCCCATTATCAAAGCTGGCTGCGCACCAACCAGCTGAACTCCGACGATCTGGAGCTGAAACTGCAGCGCTGCGCTCAGTTACTGCATGAGGACAACCTCACCATCGCTTTCGTCGGCGAATTCTCTCGTGGTAAAACCGAACTGATCAACGCTCTGTTTTTCGCCGAGTTCGGCCAGCGCATGCTGCCTTCTCAGGCCGGGCGCACCACTATGTGCCCGACCGAGCTGTTCTACGATCGCGACGGCGGCTCCTACCTCAAACTGCTGCCCATAGAGACCCGTAGCGAAGAAAAGTCCCTGGCGGATTACAAACGCAGTCAGGAACACTGGGTGTATTACCCTCTGGACATGAGTACGCCGGAGTCCATGCGCGAATCGCTGGATCAGGTGGCGCGCACGCGTACAGTCAGTTTTGAAGAAGCCCGCCGTCTGGGCTTCGAGCTTGGCTCATTGGAGCGCGATCCCAGCCATCCAGGCATGGCGATCATTCCGGCTTGGCGTCATGCGCTGATCAGTTTGGAAAACCCCATGCTGCAACAGGGGCTGCGCATACTGGACACCCCTGGCCTCAACGCCTTGGGCTCTGAGCCGGAGCTGACAGTCAGCATGATTCCCAACGCTCACGCCGTCATATTTATGCTTGGCGCAGACACCGGCGTCACCGCCAGCGACATGGAGATCTGGACTAACCACATCTTCACCGAACACTCCGATCATCGCGCCGGTCGTTTCGCAGTACTCAATAAGATCGACGTACTTTGGGACGACATTCAGGGCGAGGAACACACCAACAAGGCCATCGCCAAGGTACAGGCCAAAACCGCCGATCAACTGGGCCTTAAGACAGAAGAAGTGCTGCTGCTTTCCGCCAAACAGGCGCTGGTCGGACGCATCAAGGGCGACGAACAGAAGCTGCGCAGCAGCCGGCTCGACGACTTGGAGGCCTTGCTTACCGACCGCATTCTGGGCCAGAAAGAACGGCTGATCACCCACAACGTGGTGAACGACGTGCTGGGCATGCTGCAAACCAGTCAGGCCATTTTGCAATCCCGTTACTCCACCTATCAGGAGAAGCTGGAAGAATACGAAAGCAAAGGCGTCAGCGCGGATTTCCTGCGCGAGTTGACTGACAAGACTCAGGACGACTACAACTTTTACTACAAAAAGCTGTTTACCCTGCGCTCCAGTCGGCGTCTGATGAAGTCGCAGGCGATGATTCTGAATAATCTGGTGAATCTGGAGCATTTTGAATCCCACGCCAAAAAGACGCGCGATGAGCTGATTAACAGCTGGACTACGATTGGCATGGGCCGCGCCATGGCCGGTTTCTTCCATGCGATCGAAAACGACATCAGCAACCTCAACCATGAAGCCAGACTGGCTCAGAAAATGGTGGGCTCTATCTATCAGCGCTACGCCAATGATGCGCGTTCAAGTCATCTACGCCCCACGCCATTTACCATTACCAAGCAGATCCGGGAATTGGAGGGGTTGAAGATGCGCGCTGATAAATTCCGCCGTAACCCCCGCACTCTGGTTTCAGAGCAGACCGTAGTAGTGAAGCGCTTCTTCACCGTTATCGTCAGCGAAGCCCGGCGCTTATACGAAGAAATTCACAAGGAAACGGACCGTTGGCCTCAAGAAGCGCTATTGCCAATATTGCAGCACACCATTGAGCAAAAGCAGTTGCTGGAGCACCAGATCCGTCGTCTGAAAGACTTGGCGAAGACCGCCAAAGACACGCGCAGTCAGGTGAAACGCATTGTGAGCATGATGGAGGAAATCAATCAGGAGATTCAGGAAGCGGAACAGATACAGCGCAAGCTGCGTCGTCCCGCCCCGCAAATGCTCACCCAGAAGGTAGTCAGCCTTCCCGGCATGCAACGCTGATACGCCCGATCATCCGCCGCGTGAGCCCAGCTCGCGCGGCGCATCTTACTTCGCCCGCAGTCTCCCGTTCTCTTATTCTCCTGCGCCATCCCGGGTTGGTTATTGCTATCCGCCGGATTGATTAATAGACTGCGCCACTTAGCATGTGTTTTTGAAAGGAATAGTACGCACTAATGCCAGAGGTCATCCCACCTGACTCTGTCGGGATCGTCACGCCGCAAGTCGCTCAATTCGATATTCCTCTCACCCTGGAATGCGGAAAACAGTTGAACAGTTTTCAACTGATGTACGAAACCTACGGGGAGTTGAACGCAGACCGCTCCAATGCGGTGCTGATCTGTCACGCCCTCAGCGGCCATCATCACGCCGCGGGTTATCATTCCATGGAAGACAGCAAGCCTGGCTGGTGGGACTCCTGTATAGGACCCGGCAAACCGATAGATACGAATAAATTCTTCGTCGTCAGTCTGAACAATCTGGGCGGCTGCGCAGGCTCTACCGGTCCAGCGTCAATCAACCCCGAGACAGGCAAAGCCTATGGTCCCGACTTTCCAGTCGTCACTGTACAGGATTGGGTGCGCAGTCAGGCTATGCTCGCGGACCGCCTTAATATTCCACACTGGGCGGCGGTAATCGGCGGTAGTTTGGGCGGCATGCAGGCGCTGCAATGGTCCATCGAATATCCCGAGCGCGTTCATAACGCCGCAGTGATCGCCTCCACGCCACGCTTGTCCGCGCAAAACATCGCGTTCAATGAAGTCGCCAGAAAGGCTATTACGTCAGACCCCAACTTCTATGAAGGTCGTTATGGCGAGCACACGACTTATCCAGACAAAGGCTTGATGCTGGCGAGGATGGTCGGGCACATCACTTATCTTTCCAACGCCTCCATGGGTGAAAAGTTCGGCCGCGACCTGCGCGCTCAAACGTTGAAGTTCGGCTTACTGGACGTACAGTTTGAAGTGGAGAGTTACCTCCATTATCAGGGCGAGCGCTTTTCCAAGAATTTCGACGCCAACACCTATCTGCTCATGACCCGGGCCCTGGACTATTTCGATCCGGCGCGGGCGCACGAGGGCGACCTCAGCAAAGCGCTGGAGCCCGCCAAATGCAAATATCTGGTGGTGTCCTTCACCACCGACTGGCGCTTTCCGCCTGATCGCTCGGAAGAGTTGGTCAATGCAATGGTGGAAGCCAAGAAGTCCGTCAGCTACGCGGAGGTGGACTCCCCTCATGGCCATGACGCATTTTTGATACCGACCCAGCGCTATATGGATGTTTTCCATGGTTTTATGGGTCGTGTGGCGAAGGAGATCCCCCATGCGCGCTGACCTATCCATTATCAAAGACTGGGTTCAACCCGGCACGGAAGTGCTCGACCTGGGATGCGGCGACGGTACGCTGCTGGACTATCTGCAAACCCATAAACAGGTTCGTGGTTACGGTCTGGAAATCAGCAGTGAGAATATCACTGAGTGCCTGCGCAAAGGCGTCAACGTCATTGAACAGGACCTGGACAGTAAAGGCCTGAGCAACTTCAAGGACAAAAGCTTCGACATGGTGGTGATGACGCAGGCGTTGCAGGCGGTCAGGCAGCCGGACGTGTTGCTGGAGGAAATGCTGCGTCTGGCCAAGGAAAGCATCATCACGTTCCCCAATTTCGGTTACTGGCGACTGCGCTACTATCTGGCGCGCAAAGGTCAGATGCCGGTATCCAAAACCTTACCCTATACTTGGTACAACACGCCCAACATCCACTTGTGCACATTCAAGGATTTTGAGGAGCTGTGCTACCAAAAGAACATCCATATTCTGCACAGGACCGTAGTGGACGACGAGCATCGGACCAACTGGCTGAACCAGCTTTGGCCAAACTTATTGGGGCAGATTGCTATCTACCACGTTACACGGTGAGGCTCGTATGAAACTATTTACAACGTTCTTCCGCTCTACTTTTTACTCCGCTCTGGTCTTGCTTGCGTTGACGCTGGTCGGTCGCCCGGCTCTGGCTGAACAAAAGCAGGTTTTCGGCGATTATGAAATACACTATATAGCGCTTCCCACCACAATTCTGGACCCGGAAGTGGCGACGCGCTATGAGCTGCCACGCAGTAAATCCACCGGCTTCGTGAATATCTCCGTGCTCAAAAAGCAGGAGGATGGCTCTATGCGCGCCGTCTCGGCGTTTATTCGCGGAAAAGTGAATAATCCCGTACAGCAAAGCAGAAGCCTGGATTTCCGGCGCATCAACGAGGGGGACGCGCTCTATCAAATCGCTCAATTCTGGTACAGCCAGGGAGAGGTATTGACGTTCCAGCTGGAAATTCAGGCCGACCCGAATCAAGGGCCTTTCTCTCTACGCTTCCATCAAGAACTGTTCCCGCAATAACTCCCGGGAACAGTCATCCGACTTATTCAAACATACTGAAAATCATGCAAAAGATCGTATTAGCCAGCCATAACGCCGGCAAAATCAAGGAGCTGAACCGATTGCTCGGCTCCCTCGACATTACTGTCGTCTCTCAGAAAGAGCTGAACATTCCCTCCATTGAGGAAACTGGACAGACTTTTATCGAAAACGCCATTCTCAAAGCCCGTCACGCAGCCGCCGTCTCCGGCCTGCCTGCTCTGGCGGACGACTCCGGCTTGGAAGTGGACGCCTTGCAGGGCGCACCGGGCATCTATTCCGCACGCTTCGCTGGCGAAAGCGCTTCAGATCAGGATAACAACGCCAAGCTGCTGCAGTTGCTGGCGAATACACCCACCGGCGCCAGAACCGCGCGCTTTCACTGCGTACTCGCCTTTATGCGACACGAAGCCGACCCAGTTCCGGTTATTTGTCACGGCGCCTGGGAAGGCTCTATTGCAGAGCAGGCGAGCGGCGGCGGCGGTTTCGGCTACGACCCATTATTCTGGCTGTCTGATCGACAGTGCACCTCGGCGGAGCTGACGCCGGAAGAGAAGAACGCTCTCAGCCATCGCGGACAGGCGATGGCGCAACTGGTTGCGGAGTTGACCCGCCTATATGGCTGACATTTTGACGCCGGGGCTGCATACGCCGCCCCTGGCGCTTTACGTTCACATCCCCTGGTGCGTGCGTAAATGCCCATATTGCGACTTTAATTCTCACACCGCCCGATCGGAGCTGCCTGAGCGGGAATATCTACAAGCGCTGTTAAGCGATCTGGATACGGAGATGTTCCGGCTGGAACAGATCGGCGGGAAAAGAGCTCTTGGCTCCATTTTCTTTGGCGGCGGTACGCCGAGCCTGCTCTCACCCGACATTATCGCATCGGTTATCGACGGCGCGCGCCAGCGACTGGGCTTCCATGACGACATTGAGATCACGCTGGAAGCCAATCCAGGAACGGTTGACGAGGCCAAGTTCAAAGACCTGTTTCAAGGCGGCGTTAATCGCTTGTCTCTGGGCGTACAGAGCTTCCAGCCTGAACTGCTGACAACGCTTGGCCGCATACATAACGGCGAGGACGCCATTCGCGCCGTGGATAAAGCCCGGCAGGCGGGATTCGATAATTTTAACCTGGATCTGATGCACGGATTGCCAGGACAATCTCTGCAGCATGCGATGGAAGATCTCGACACAGCGATTAGCCTTGGCCCAACGCATCTTTCCTGGTATCAACTGACCATCGAACCGAATACCGAGTTTTACCGCCATCCGCCCCAATTACCGGAAGACGATACCCTCTGGGAAATCCATGAGAACGGCTGCGAACGTCTAGCTCAGGCTGGTTATAACCAGTATGAGATCTCCGCCTTCGCCCAAACGGGGAAGGAGTCCAGACACAATCTCAATTACTGGCGCTTTGGCGACTATCTGGCCATCGGCGCCGGCGCTCATGGCAAGCTGACGGGATCTTCCGGGGACGTTATCCGCTATTGGAAAACCCGCTTGCCACAGCACTATCTCAGCCGCATCGACAACTATACAGCGGGGGAGGAGATAACTCCGGCCCATGAAGCCGGCGTGGACTTTCTGATGAATGCGCTAAGACTAAGGGAAGGCGTGGAGGAAGAGCTGCTGGTGCGCCGCACTGGCGTTGGCGTCTCTCTATTAGAGCCGCAACTGAGCGAAGCGCGCCAAAAAGGCTGGCTACAGGCTGACAGACTGCAGTGTACAGAATTAGGCTATCGTCACTTGAACGCTGTTTTAACTCATTTTATGGACTAGCCCAGCCCGACAGCTTTGTTTTACACTGGACACTTCCCGGATAATACAGGTTTCTACCTATGGACGACCCTCACCCGTCGCAGAAAAACCGCATTGCTTTCAGTCTCGCCGCCACGGTCCTTTTCGGCGGTCTGATTTTCTGGATTCACCCTCACCTGCAAAACGACATCGCGCCCTGGGGCTTCGTCAGTTTCGAACTGGCCAAAAATCCATTCCGAGCAGAACTCATCCTCAACTCATGGGGTCGTGAGGGACAGTTCTGGGCCACTTGGAGCCTGATTCTGGACTTTCCCTTCTTGGTCGCCTACACCGTGTTGCTTTGCGCACTGTCGCGAGGCGCGGACAGCGATCTGAAGCATTTGTTTACAGTGGGCTTTTTGATTGCGGGGATGTGCGACGCCGTTGAGAACTTCGCATTGGGCTTTGTACTGGGAGGTTGGTTATATCCACAGCTCACTGCTGCGGCCTACTATTTCGCCAGCCTGAAGTTCTTACTGCTGGTCACGGGAGGAGGATTTTTGCTCACCCGCCTGATGCGCTTCCTGCATATCAGAATCACCCGGGAAGCGACGGCGAAATCCAACTGAGGCCTGGGGCGTCCGCAAACGCCCCTTTCGCAGTATCAGTCTACGCGACGGAACATGAGGTCCCAAACGCCATGCCCCAAACGCTCGCCGCGCTTCTCAAACTTGGTGACGGGACGGGTGTCAGGGCGTGGTGAAAACTGCCCCGCTCCCGAAATATTCTCCATTCCCGGCGCTTCGCTCATGATTTCCATCATGTGCTCAGCATAAGGCTCCCAATCCGTCGCCATATGAAATACGCCGCCGCTTTTCAGTTTGGCGCGAATTCGCTGCACAAACTCCAACTGCACAATCCGACGCTTATTATGGCGCTTCTTATGCCAGGGGTCGGGAAAGAACAGCTGCACTCGATCAAGCGAAGCGTCCGGAAGGCATTTATCTATCACCTCGTTGGCGTCGTCCCAGAAAATACGGATATTCTCCAGGGACTGTTCCTCCATATTCCGCAACAGGGCGCCAACGCCCGGCTTATGCACTTCGACGCCAATGAAGTCCGCATCAGGCTCACTGGCGGCCATTTCCGCCAAAGACTGTCCCATGCCGAAACCAATCTCCAGCACTACCGTTGAGCGGCGGCCGAACACGCTTTCCAAATCCAGCAGGCCGTTCTCCACAGCCAGGCCCTTTTCCGGCCACAGGCGATCAAAGGCTTTTTGCTGGGAGGCCGTCATACGCCCACCTCGAATAACAAAACTGCGAATGGGGCGTAAATGTTGATTATCCATAGCTACTCTAAATCGTTACTCTAACTGCTTCAGGAAAGTCTGGTCACACCAATGAGGGAAACGCTATCGCCGTCATCGGCAAACAGGGGCTGGAATGATAGGCCCCGTATAAAAAACACGCAACGACTTATCGCCCCATTTTTTATATGCGTCCGCCTCAGATCCGAACAAAAGATCTCGCAATAACGCACCGAAACCTCCCGCGATCTTGCGCTATAAGAGTTCTTCAGCCTCATTACGTTATCGCAACGCACCAAAATAAAGCAGAATATAGGTGCGTTTTATCCCCGCAAAATGAGCGACGCACAACTTTGGTCCGGCGCCTGATACAAAGCAAAACGGAACCCTCAGTCCGCACCACCCGATACCATGGGCTTTAAGCTAAGCTATAAAGATAAGTGATCTAACGCTCCATGAACGGCGAGCCTTTCAGCAAGCTCCTTGGCCTTTATATTGCTTGGGCTGGAGATAGCAACCCCGGCTATTGCAGTGCCGGAAACATCAACCATAGAGCTAATAATTAAAATGGAAGATGAACATATCTATTTCTAAAGTCCGCCAAGCCTATGAACGACACCAAGCCCGGCAGCGCTGCCTGGAGCTTAGCCAACAGCTGCTGGAACTGATCACCCATATTCAGCAACATCGCGGCGCCACGCTGGCCATTCTGGGAGGCGACGACTTCTTCGAGATCCGCCTTGCCGCCATCAAACCCTATGTACTCAAAGACTTACAAGAAGTACAGCGGCTCCGGGGAGAATTGATCTCCGATGAGAGCTGGCAGAGTCTATGCGCAGAATGGTTTACTGTGAACTATCATTGGCGTCAGGATAGCGCCTTTCATAACTTTGAGTTGCATACCCATCTCATTCAGCAGTTATTGAAGCTATACAAGGACTTTCTGAACGGTCCTTTGTTTGAACATTTAGACATATCCCACCAGCCCGTGGCGCGCCTGACCTTGAATGAGCTGCCTGAGCTGATGGAAACCGCCGCCCAAATTCGCGGCATCGGCACTCACTGCCTGGCTTCAGGAGCGAAGGAGAAAGCCTTTGTCGACCGGCTTGGTTTTTTATCCCGCTACTTCACGCAATCCAGCCACCACATCAGTGGTCAGTATGACGTGGATGAGCTTCTACAGGCTGGACAGCCCTGGTACAAGCTTGGGGATATCTGGCTGGGCATTGAACGCCGCATCACTCAGGAACTGACACCTGGGCGCACAGGAGAAGGACTTCTCGCGGATCAGTTCTTCAGTGACAGCAGCCAGCTTGTGTTCCAAGCCAAACAATATGTCAAAGCGGGCCTCAAACGCCTGAAAAGCGCCACCGACAGGGAGTTGGAGACATGGATAAACAGCAGCTCTTATCATACCGGGACCTGATCCCTCTACCTCCCGCTAAATCCGCCATGCTGAGCCGTTTTTACGCTCTCAGTTCACAAGCGCTTACAATCCTTGCTGCGTTCCTTTATAGATAGATTAGAGCATTTTTTGTACAATTTAATTGACTGGGCCATGCCTATGCACCCAGTCAAGCAAATTCGATCTGAAGCGATCGAAATTGTCTTCCTAAACCCCATTTAGGAGCCCCCTTGGGCTCCTCTTTTTATCGCTCCGCTTATTCATCAGCGATTCAAGCGCTTGCGCCCCGCGCTTATACCGACGTTTATTTCGCCTGCAGCATTTCATTCAGAGGCTCCCTGCGCCGGTCTAAAGCGCGAAAGCTGAGCGACTCTAGTAAGTGCGCCGCCTGGATATGGGGGGAGCCGGACAAATCAGCGATGGTTCTCGCCACCCGCAGAACCCGGTGGTAGGCTCTAGCGGACAAGCCAAGCCTTTGCAGGGCCCGCTCCAGCAACTGTCGCTCTTTTTCTCCCAACTGACAGTGCTGTTCCAGGGGTTCACCCTGCAAATACTGGTTGGCGCAGCCTGAGCGGGCTAATTGCGCCTGTCTGGCAGCGTTCACCCTGGAAGCAATCTGGGCGCTGCTTTCCGATCTGGCGGCGCGTTGCAGCTCGTTGATAGCGACGGCGGGGACTTCAACATGTAAATCAAAACGATCCAGCAAAGGGCCTGAAATCTTCTGCCGATAGCGACTCACTTGTATCTCCGTGCACTTGCACGCCACTTCAGGGTGGCCCGAATAACCGCAAGGACATGGTTTCATTGCCTTTTTGCCAGTTCGATTAACTGCCAAAAAATCAAAGGGTTACCTCTATCCGAAAGAGCTACGGACTCTCGGAGACCACATTAGAGCGCGAAGGCTTGATTTGCACCTTTCGCAGGCAGAGGTAGCAGAGCGTATCGGCGCATGCACCGAAACAGTGCTTGGCTGGGAGCATAATAAGCACCATCCGCCTGCGCGGTTTTATCCGAAAATAATGGAGTTCCTTACCTACTGCCCATGTGTATCAGTGGGCTCATTTGGAGAAAAGCTCTCTGTGTATGCCATACATCAGGGATACACCCTTAAAGCCCTAGCAGCGGCAATTCAGGCCGATGAGAGCACAGTGTTGGGCTGGGCACGGAATGAGCACTCCCCGAGCAGGAAATATGTAGATAGCCTGAGAGAGGCTTTGGGTAATGGCATATCGCCATGACCCATAGAAATGACAAGAGGGTCTATGACCCTCTTTCTTTGTATTAACAGAGCAGACTATAAGCCTACCCCCGATTAGCGATTAGCTAGGTAGCCATATTGTCGTCATAGTTCTCACGCTGAGCACGAACTAAAGCCATGTTGACGTTCTCATCAACCAGCCTTTGCCGATCAAACTTTTCTCTGAAAGAGTCATGCGCAAGCTCTTCCGATACAAGCGCAACCCCATACCAGTTACACAGCCACGCGGTGAGCTGCTGGGAGTTTTCTACTACATATACAGGGCGCTTGAGCAACTCTCTAAGGCCGTCAACAGACTCTTTACCATCCAACGCTAATGGTTCACGAACCTCCCGTCCTTTCTTGTCCCAGCCGATCCAATAGCTATAAAAAGCAATTTTTGCAATTTTAGGACCGGGAGTGGCATGGAATTCGTAATACGCGGTATCTAAGTTCGGTTTGACGGCCGCGCAATACTTGCGCATCAATGTCAGTGATATATTTGCAAACCTGTCCGTGGGAAGTTCAGGAAGACCACTTCTTAGGTCGTTATAGTGGTTGAAGCCATATTCTTGGCAACACTTATCTATCTTTTGACAGTGTGTGCCTTCATAGTCAGATATTTTTGCTAGATATTTGATAGAGGTAATGCAGTCTTGGAATGCGAACATGTGGATACTCCGATGGCCTTGCAGTTCTTCCCGCAATTAGCATGCCGCTTGCTTGGCCTCAAAGTAAGTCCAAATGTTGAATGATTAGTTCGGTATTTCCCAACGCGGCAGGGAGGCTACCTGAGCCCACGCACAAAATTATGAAAATTTTATTGCGTGAAGTCAACAGCATGCACTTGCAAACTTACAGAACTCTTCCATTACGCACCCACTGCCCAGCGCCAACACTGATTTGAGTAGCGAGCTCATTTTTCCAGAGCTCAACTTGTGTCAATTGATCTGCGTAGTAACGCTTTTCGTCGTATGGTAAGTGCAGACCTGAAAACATCATTAAGTGCTCATGTGTTATTACACGAGACTCACGATCAGCGTTCATCATTTTGTTGGCCAGAGTCTTGAGATCAAACGCTACGCCACGCTGGTAACGAGTTGCAGCATCAAACTTAGCAATATTTTCCGCCAACCACTGATCCCAGAAAGAGGCTAGTTCATCCACATCTGCATACTGATCAACATTCCACTCACCTGTTATCTCAGAGATTGCCGTACTTGCTGCGGCTCGCACCTCTTCACTTTCGTCCGCAAGGAAAGGCTTCAGTCCATCAATTGCGCGAATATCACCGGTGAATCCCAAGCCTTTAAGTATCCCGGCGACGTCATCTTCATCATCGCTTTGCTCTTTCGCTTCGTTCAATAAGAAATGCACTACATCACCTGGATTCCCGTAACGGCCAATGAGGTATGCTAACGTTCCATCTTCCATCCTTTCTGACAGCGCGAATTTATAGAAATCCAGACCACTATCGTCGCCCATCAGCAACAAGCTTTTTGCACATTCAATGCGGAAATAGCTACTCACATCTTCATCATTCATGAGCGTTTTGAGAGCACTGGTGTAGCTGGAATCACCAACGTAACCCAGCATGGAAATGGTGTATGTGGAAGGATTAGAGATAAGGGCGTCTACTCGGTAATACGAAGCTAGCTCATTGAGCATATTCTTAGCTACAACGCTTGAAAGCGCGTCATGAATCCATGGCTTCTGCAAGGCAAGGGCTTTATGGCCAAAGCGCTTTATTGTGTCTACGTCACATACTCGCAAAGCTGGCTCAACATTCCAGTGCGCGTTACCGTCCTTCTCCCCCATCTTTTGCAGGAGTATGGAATCCATGTCAGAGTCGCCGGAATACAGTACGACATGACATGCGACCTCTCCTCGCGCTCCTTTACTGTTGATTGCCGCCTGTAGTACGGCAGCATTGTCACCCACGCCAGTAGCCAGATGCCTCGCTATTTCCTCATAGGAAGTTTCTAACTGCATGAGGGCAGACGCCTTGCTTGCGTCTGCCACATACATACTCTTCGCTAACCTTTCCCGATCAGCCCACAACTTGACCGCATTCTCGAATTCATTTTCCCAGGCGTTCATATATTTAATAGATCGTATGTAGGAAGCGTGGAGGCAATTCCAAAAAGGCCAGCCTCTTCTCCCACCACCGATACAGACAAATCACGAGTTAATCTTAGCCCATTCCATATCTGCGCCCGGTTGATATTGGACAACCCACGGCCTAGGTTGTTGTTCTGCAGGAATAAAATAAATGGCATCCTTTGCCTCAAATACACCGACGATATCAGCCCTGTCCTTTAGGCATTCAAAACGCCCATCTTTCAGTTCAAATATTCCGCTTGGCCCGCCAGCAAAAAACAACCGCTCCTTGAAATATCCAACGCCATACCATTTGTACTCTGGCGAACCAATATCCTGGAATCCATCAAGAGCATTACCTTTAAGCACTCCGCCGCTTCTTCCGGTGATATACACCTCTTCTTTACTCACCACGCGTACATCAGTAAAGACTTCTCCTTCCGGCAAGTGGGCTGGGTATGGGACATCGGACCAACTACTCCCATCAAAATGGTGAATTTTTCCGTGATAGCCAACTACATACACATCATTAGAAGCTGAACCATTAATGCCATTGGAGGTGTTACCTATGGCATGCATCGTCCAACTCTTTCCGTCCCAATGAAACGCCTGTCCATTGAAGCTCGTTACCCATACATCGGAGTCGGATGATCCCCAAATCCCCTGCAGTGAGTTGCGATCAATTAACGTAACGTTCCACTGAACTCCAGAGTCCAAGTCTTTATAGTCGAGGTGTTGATATGGTGCATTAACAAACGTCACAGGGGCATTCGTGTATACGTTCCCCTTGCGATCCACTACCCACAAATGCCCTTCCGGTGACATCCACATCGCGTTCATTTGAGTATTCGCGTATAAAAGGCGTGTCCCTTTCCCACCGAGAACAATACCGTTTTTATCTGTCGTCGCTTTCTTTATAGTCCCAACGGCAGCTAAAGCATCTGATTCATCATAGTGGGTGTAGAGTTGGTATACATTTCCGTCTGCATCTCCGCAGACGCCAATAACATGATTAATTTCATATGTGTTTGACATTTCAAATCCCTAGAACGCGTCGCGTGTAAAGTCTTCATCTTCAGGAACGGTACCGCCCCCAATGAGGTTCGAGCACAGTGCATTTTTGTCGCACCCGCACTGATCAAGGTAGTCTTCGTATTCCCTTCTAATGCATTTCGCAACAATAGCTGCCTCATCTGCCGGTACCCGTGCTCGATACTCATCTGGAGCACGCATTATGTCATTCATGGGCAGCGACATTGCGGTAATATATTCCATGTGATCAAGCCACTCGGTAACCGTCGCGTACCGTCCCTCCGCTTCAAGCATTTGTCCAAACTGCTCTTCAGCTTCTGTCAGATATCTATGCTCTGTTCCCTGGCTTTGGTCGTCGTATACAAAATAGGTAATCGCATCGCCTTCGGTATATCTGCCAAAGGCGCGCCTAATGGGTACCGCTGATCGCGCTTCCTTAGCAGCCGCATTCCTCGAACGCTCCATAAAGCAACTATGCGGAACAAAGTGCTCACGCTGATAGCCCGGTTTGCTAATTTTTTGCAGCTTTTTATACGGACCTACCGTGATACCGTGCTTTTTAAACAGCTCTTTTCGCTTCGCAGGATCATTAACAATTTCATTAACCTCTTGCTCGCTATATATTGTTCCGGCCTCGCTACTCTCCGCTTCTGAGTTAGATGTGTTGCCGGTAGAAGTAACTTTTCCTGGCTTTATCTGGCTCGCTCGATAACTCTCGTCATCTCGTTTCTCACTCGACCAACCAAGGTTCCCATTAAAGGAGGAGACATCACTCACCTCTCCGGTAATTGCAGGAGGAGGCGGCGGCGGGGGATTAGCACGCACTATCAACCGATTTGCGAGGGATGGTTCAGAGTTAGTTGGTGTCAGGCCATTCTCGCCTTCAGCAATCAGAGGGCAAAAAGGCTTTCGTTTGTCTTTAAATACAAGCAGCACTTCTCCACGCTCAACATCCCGCACGAAGTCATCACGCCACTTTCGGAAATACCGCGAACCTCTTCCCGGAAAAGTACCAAACATGGAGCGGAAATGTGAGCCAGCGAGGCTGTTAACGACCTGACCTACCGTTGCATCAGAGCTCAAACAGCGGTCAGCGTAGTGTGCTGCAAAGAACGGAGACTCAGCGAACGGAAGGTCGGCAGTGGTAATGTCAGACCAATGCTTAAATTCGTACCAGCGATTAGAGTACATCTAGAAATACATCCCTTGTATGGCGCTGAACCTGCCAGACCGCAAGCAGCGCGATGAATAGCCAAAAACACGTTACATTCATTCACAATGCAAGTGGATTGTACATATGTGGGATGTGCTGGTGAATCAGCAATCCGTCCTAACCCTGCTGACATATTGACGCACTAAAGCATAACATCCAGCTTTACAGCCTCCCCTAACCCTGGACAAAATTCGCTCAAAACGCTATATTCTAACTGTTAAAGGAATTTTGAGCTGCGTGTAGAGGTAGTCTGTATGAGCGCCAGCAAATTTGACTTGATTGAGAAGCGAACGGGAAGTTCCACATAAGGCCGCATACGTTTTTTACGTATGCGGCCTTTTTTTTAGGCTATGCAGATGCTTCCAAGATAAATAACGCAGGTTAAACTCTAGAGTATAAGATCCAGAAAAGGCTAAACGAGGAGGTATCATGAAAAATAACGGAACGTAGAAAGCCCTTCCTTAGGAAGGGCTCCATAACGAAGGTACACTAGCTGCACACCCTTCGCTCTAAGAATCGGTGTGCACGCGAACCTCCTACCCGATACTACCACGGCAATCATCCTTTGCCAAGGAGTTAAGGTTGGCTGTGTGCCCTCACACACTTACAACACACTTACAACACACTTACAACACACTTACAACACACTTACAACAAACACTGTGTGAGGAGGTAGACATGTTCACCGCACAACTGTTTCTCAACCTGGCGATTATTATCCTGATCGCTGAAACGGCTATTTTTATTAGCTCGATCATAACAGGATCAACCGAAAATCTGCCTGCGATCATAGAAGGATTCAGGCTGTTCGTCCAGTGGGTAGTGATGTACGAACAACTCCTACGTATCGTGTATATCCCACTGCTCCTGTACCTATCATCATAAGGACGCGCTTTTGAGGAAATGGATTTCCTCTTTTCCAGACTTTCTCTGTTTTACAAGGAAAAATCGCTAAATTGCTGTAAGTATAGTCAAGCTCTGAGAATTTGCTGACAATCTTTGAATTTTTTCAAGATACACTCGATCGTAACACCGCACTCTATTCCTTCGAGCAGCCATCCACACTCTCTTTCGACACTTCGTATCCTTTCGCGAGCAAAAAGCCATTGCAGAAGCCATCAAGGTACCGCTCATCATGTTCTAGCAATGCAGGCATGTCTTTATCAAACCTTTTGATGAGCTCGTGGATGTTAACTGAGAGCACTTGGCAAATCGCCATAACCTCAAAAAGATCTAGTTTCCTATCGCCAGATTCGTATCTGGTAACAAAAACCTTATATTTCTGAAGGCGGCTTGATAGCTCCTCTTGATTCATACCCAGATCTTTTCGGGCTTTTTTCAATAGGCTGATAAGTAGTTCGTATCTGGGGTCATTATTAGGCTTCATGCAGGCAGCATAGAGGAGGTACGCACACCATCCTAAAGTGAATTTTTTTTGTTTTTTCTTCTGTTTTAGAAAAAGTCAACTACACTTGATTTTGCAAGGTGTGAGAAGGCGCTCGATTGCTCGGGAACCTTTTCCTTGTATCTGTGTGTTTTTTCAGGAGGAAGATTATGAAGAAGTCCGTTGCAGCGCTGAGCATATGTGCAGCACTGAGTCTCGTTATGTCACCGGCCATGGCCGAGAATACTCAAAACCCATGCAAAGATTCGGTGTATGTATCCCTTAAAAACAAAAGCTTGGAGCAGATGACCGACCGTGAGTATGAAACGTACAAACAGGCAGACCAAGCCTGCGCTTCCTACACCACAAATGTTGCCGCCATGCAGGAATCGACAAGTTTCAAAAATAACTGGTGGTGGGTAGCATTGGCTGCCCTTCCGCTACTATTTCTCCTCTAATAACAAGGATAACCGGCGGGCAAGGATGCCCCCACCAACGTGTGCAAATCTGCACTTTTCACTGTCTTTGACCAATCCCCTTCTCGCGTATGTTGTATGCGTGCGTCACAGAGACGCGCGAGGTGAAGCCGCCAGTACGGGGCTTCACCCTTGCTGGCTGTTCTTCATGTTCTTTTGCATACCACATAGAGAGAAGCTACATGAACGAAGATGTACAACAGCACTACTCAATCCACGAAGACGGCTCATACCAATTCAATCAGGCAATACATCCAGACAAAATCATTTCCATTGCAAAACATATCCTTGATGGAAGGTTTTTCCGTGGTAAAGCATTCTGCGACCCTGACGCGACCAAGTACTATCTCGTGCTCCAGCTCGCAGAACATGAACAAGAAGTATTTGCCTGCATGTTCCTTGATAACCAGAACCGCCTCATCAGCTTTGAAAAATTGTTCTACGGGACCATTGATCAAGCGTCCGTATATCCACGAGAAATAGTGAAGCGTGCGCTTATGCTGAATGCAGCAGCAGTGATTCTTGCCCATAACCACCCGAGCGGAATGTCTGAACCCAGCGTGGCCGATATAGCAATGACAAAGACCGTGAAGAGTTCATTGGCGCTCATCGACGTGCGAGTGCTTGATCATATTGTGGTTGGAAGCGACGGAAGTTCCGTGAGTTTTATAGAGAGAGGCTATATGGCAGGGTAAATTTCCATCCCCCCCCTACTAATTGTAGGGGGGAGTTTATATTAAGTATTACTAAAAAAGCATATCCGAATAAGACACGGATACAAGGCTTTTTTCCTTAATACAAAAGTGATTCCTAAGAAACTCAACTTCTTCTCTAGCTTCTTGCTCTGTTATCCCATTCATTACAACTTCAAACTCACCAAATTCACCCAGTCCCAGAACGCTATCGCAGTGTATTCGAGAGTTCTTATAAAAATATACTCGCCTTCTTTTCGAAACAATACCGCGAGCCCCAAGAATAAAGCTCAGAATAACTTCAACAATATTAGATAGTAAACGACCAACTCTGAAGCGGTAATATCTCGAAAGTCTCTCCCCCTTACAGTTGCTCCTAAAGTAATAAATAAATGTTTTTATTCCATTCTCGTCTCTTAGCTTTAGTCTTCCCTTATTTATCGAGTAAAATATATCTTTTTGCATCAATTCAACTGGTGATTCCATGGAAATTTTCTTTGCCATGGCCACAAACTCTGACATTGATTCAATAGAAAATTTTAATTCTATATTTTTTGACATAGAAATCACAAATTAACTAATCTAAGCCAGTCCTTAGAAATTTCATTTAGATAATTAAGATGCAGCTCATGAATTATTCCTGGTGGATATTTACCTTTAGTTTTGCTTGTAAGAATAAGCATAATGCATATTAGTATTTCTGAAAAAACCAAATCAAGAATCTCTACAGGCATACTTGGAAGTATAAAGTTAACTGCTGCTCCTTGCTTAGCCACCAATACTCTTTTTGAGTTTGGTAATACATACCCCTTTAGCTCTTCTCCAACATCTTTTTCCTCTATGCAGTGCGCCTTTACTTCCTTAATATCAAACTCTGTATCTTTAGACCCCACACTAGCAAGTATAACATTATTCTTACACTCCTCAATCTCTTCATATGTCATTGATCCGCTTGGATCTCCCGTCGCAGAGAAGATAATATCTGCATTCTTAATCAGCTCTCTTTTCTTATGGATAGCATAACCATCTATAAAAGCGGAAAGGTTTTTATGATCATGTTTATCATATACTGAAACATTAAGATCACCTCCTCTCAATGCCCTAGCTACATTTTCACCTATCATTCCATAACCAATAACAAGAGCGTTTCGACCTGCCAGTGATATTCCTTTTTTCCGAAGAATATACTCTATTGCAGAAACCGCATCTCTACCAACAAATCTGGCCTCGATTTCTTTGAGCCCACTTCTTGCCACTGAAAATACAGGCACGCTTATGTGCTTAACAGACATCTGATATCTATTGTGCCCAAAAGTAGTATCTTCCACCACCCCAGAAATATATTTTTTATCTTTGTCAGATATCTCTTTCAATGGTCTAGAAAAATATCCTCCAACATCTATCAATACAACATTCTTTTTATCCGCCTTACTTTTATCTATGGCCTCCAATATAAGATACTTCAAATAATCACTTTCTTCTAAGTATTGATATGATTTTTGTATAACTTTAATCCCATCACCCTGTAGCCGCATCAGAACCTCTGAATCAATAGAGTACGGCTTCGCTAATAGGGCAAATATCTCTGCCTCTGACTCCATCAGGCATCGAACCATTTCTTCAGTTGTTGGAAGCAAATGTTCAATAATAATGAACCTTGTATTTTTCAGATATGCTTTATTTCTATCCTGCCTCGCATACTTTTTAAATATACGAAGTTGCGAACCCTGGAAATGATAGCTCATCATCGCCCTCCTAATAGGCTATATAATATAGCCCTAAATCTTCCGCACCGACCTCGCAATAATCTCCGCGATAACCGACCGCCCACCGTCAGGAGGAGGACTCCCTCGCTTCACCTTCACCCTATACCCCTTCACAGAACTGGTGGTAGGCTCAATCGGGGGAAATAGAGACTCGATATATTCCTGGATCTGCTCTGGCTTAATCACCAACACCGGGAGTTTCTTCGCATCTTCCTTCTTGAAATATTGCTCCATGCGGAGACGCATATTGGCCTTCTGCACAATCGAAAGAATCTGAGTGTATGTCCCAGCTGCCCGGCACTTCTCAATGTTTTGCAACTCGTGCTTCATGTCGGTAGTCACCGATATCTCACACGCCACCTTCACCTTTCCGCGATACAGCGCAACGTCCACAACCCCACCCGGGCACGGCTCTTCAATGACCGCCCTGCAACCCCGCTCTTCAGCAAGACGCTTTATGAGATTCTGGAGGTATATGTGTTGTGTGGTGGCGCGCTTTGTATCTTTCTCTTCTGCGTCTTCCTGGATAGCAGGGGGAGGTGTGGGAGTCTTTGGAGCAGCCCTCTCAGGCTCTTTAATGTGTTGTGCTGGTTTTTGCTTCTCTTGATCCTCGGCAGGCTCTTGTCTGGAGGGTGCGACGGCCTTTTGCGGCGCCTCTTTCCTCACATACCGTTCTTGGAAGAGTTGCTCTATCTGCGATACAGCAACTCCATACTTCTCGCGGGAACGGGACACCAACGCTTCTCGCTGCCGGAATGCGTCGGGGACTTCGATATAGTCTGTTCTAATCGCAACCTCATTCCCCATGTTTCCCCTTCTCACCAGCGCCTCACCACGCCCCAGTGAAACAATGTTCTGATGATCAAACACGGAGAATCCCTGCGCGAGAGAGCGCGCATCATTGCCGCCAACCCGAAACACAATACGGCTATGTGCATTGCCGAGCACAGCGTCTGCAACTTCAGGAGCACGGCTTAGCTGTGAAAGGTATTGATGGGAAAGCGTAAGCCCCAACTTATACTTCCGGCCTTCTCCAAAAATAGAAGCCAATGACGGCGTCACGAAGTGTTGGCATTCATCGATATAGAGAAAAAACGGTTTGCGATCCTGCTTCGGTATCGACTGCCTGGCTATCGCATACTGCTGGCATTTGGTAACGAGAAGGCTTCCGAGAAGCTGGGCGTTTGTTGCTCCCATGAGCCCAAGCGGAAGACGTGCAAGCAGGATCTTTCCTTCTTGCATAATGTTTCCCAAATGAATCCCACCTCTCGGCTGTCCAAGCACATACCGCAGCATGCGAGCTCGAAGAAACGAATCGAGACGAGTCACCAACGGCCCGATGGAGCGTGATCCTATACGCGGAAAGTCATGCTCCCAGAATGCTTGTATCGCTTGATCTGTGATAGGAGCGAGGCATTTTGCCCGATATGAGGCATCAGAGAGGAAATGCCGCAAATCGAGAAGTGAGTACGCCTCATCGCTCTCCACCAGCGCAAGCACGGCCTCTGCAAGCACTGTTGTCATCACATCGCCCCAGGACGTAGAAAGGCGCGAAATCGTAGATACGAGATCAGAGACTAATAGATTTTTTTCGTGGGAGCTTTCTGCCTGCAGGATGTTTAATCCAATAGAAAACTGCTCATCAGATGGATCAAACACGATCACATCATCAAATCGATTCTCTGGCATACACTGCAAGATATCGTCGGTTAGATCGCCATGCGGATCTATGAGCATGCAGCCGTTACCACCACGCGCATCCTGCAACATCATAGAGAGCAACAACGATGACTTTCCTGTCCCAGAAGCACCAACCACGTGCGTATGCGCAAATCGATCTATGTGCGGAATGGTAGCGGGTATGCGCTCCCCGTCATGCTGATAGGAGCCAATGACAAGACCGTTTTCATCCTCTTCTGGAAAGCCCGCGATCTCTCTCACCAACGGTCCTCGTACGGACTCGTCAGGTATATGCACCAACCCCACCAGCTCCTCAAGGGAGAGAATCATGCCTGTATGATGGCTCGCGCGCGAATACAAGAGCGTGTCGTCGTCATATGTTGGGTAGTACGTGACGTCCAGGGGAAATAGCTCATTTCCATGCACAGAGCCATACTGATCAAACACCCCATCAAACCCAGCCAAGAGCTCAGGAATCCGCAATTCATCTGCCTGTGCGCCAACCCTGAGAGATACGGCAAAGAGTGGCGAAGCCGTCTTCATTTTCGCGAATTGAAGAAACTCTGGTGCATCCGCAAAAAAGCAACTCCCGTCCTCCTCATCGGTGAGCGCATCCATGATTGTCCGCGCCCAGGGATTCTTCACCGGCTCGATGAGCACCTGCATGCAAAGACACTCTCCTTCTCCTGCACGTGAGAGTGCGGACACTAACGCGATGTATGGATCGATAGCGAAGTTGCGGACATGGACAAGGGGAATAAAGAATTCACGGAACAACCCAAAGTCTATCCGTGCTTGCGTATTGGTGCCGTCCCACGCAGCTAGGAGCAGATCATCTCCCGCGTGTACTGACCCTTCTGGAAGAAATGCTCGTAACGTGCTTCCGACATACTCCGCATCAATCTGATGGCACGTCAGCGCGCACTCTACAACACCATCAGTACCGACCAGCTCAAAGGAGATTGTCTCCATTGCGCCGGTGAGTGTTCGGAGCATGGCGCACATGCGCTCGTGATTTGTTTTGTATTCTGGAGGAATACACAGCTGAAACGATACAGGCTCATACGGAAGCGCCCTTGGAAATGGCGGCTGTTCTTCATAGCTTTTCTGGGGAAGTATCTGTCGATCTGGCCTCCGCTGAAATAACCGCTGCCAGAACGACAAATGGACTCCATCGTCATACGGCGCAACAAGCGGAGCTTCATGCTCGGGTAGCAAGAAAAAGGGGCGGTATGGAGGTTCAAGTTGTACTGCCTCATCGGCAGAAAGCCATCCCCTTCCCCGCATTTCCCAAGCATAGAAGCTCTTCGTCAGCGCCTCCTCTATGAGTTGCGACACAGCACACTACCGACCACGCCCTAATAGATCCCGAATAGTTGGTTTATAGTCCTCCCGCGCAAGGGCATGCATTCCCCTAGCTTCCAATATGCCGTCCAGTACTTGCGACACGCAGCCGGCAGTGAGTGACTGGAACATGTTCGCGGTATCCAAGCGGTAGTACGTGATCGGCTTTATGAGGTGTCTGATAACGAAGCCTATAACCGGGAGGCGGGATAACCACGCAAAAAAGCCAGAGTCGATATACCCAAGCCACCACGAAATAAAGAACCCATTACCAAACGGCGCGGCGCATACATGGAAGACATGCTCCCCTCGACGGACTTGGAGATATTCACGCTTTGAGGAGCCGATACCACCTTCAGAGAATCGGACTCGTTCAGTCCGTACTCGCGGCGCATCGTGCTCTTTAAGCTTGTGCTCGACGGCATCGTAGAATTCATTGGTGGACTGCTGTAGTCCTTCGACTCGGTAATGCCAGTTAGAAATGATATCGGTAGGAATGGTACGCATACTTAACCTCCCTTTGCAGGTAAACGCATACTGCATAACACGCGCGTACTGCGCCGTCTTATGCGCTCTTCTTGCAACGTTAAAAAGCGTAGTGTGACCTAGCGCATATCTCAATGAAGTCGGTATGACAAAATTACTTTTTAATGTATATGCGTTGGTAACGATCAGAAATAAAACGCACCGAGTTATTTATATTTACTGGTGTATATTTCCATTACCAGCGTTCAGCCTATATTGAACATGGACAGCGCCTTATATAGGAATACCATCGGTAACCATTTCCCAACAAAGTAGCTGGAGCATACCTAATGAAGCTTTCGCTTTTTCACAAAGTTCGTACGCGGCGGTAACGTATTCGCACTGAACGGTTTGCTCGCAGTACCATCAATCATGAGTGAGAGCGCAATCGAGTGATACGGCAAGCTCATCAAATCATCCGCAGAGAATACTCGATTAAAGTGCTTCGCCATAATCGGCGCATCCAGCGGCCCCAGGCGGAACGAAATGAGTGTTCCCATGTTGGATAACACTGCTTGGCTAATCTTTGGTTCAAGCTGATGGAGATGCTGGTGTGCAAACACCAACCCAACCTTATACTTCCGAAGCTCAGACACCATCGACACAACCGCCTCTGTGGTGAAGTGCTGGAACTCATCGACATAGAGATAGAACGGGCGACGTGCATGCTCTGGGATATTTGCACGAGAGAAGGCAGCACTCTGAATGATGTTTATGAGAAACGCGCCTAGGAGACGTGTACTGTCCGCTCCAAGCTTTCCTTTAGCAAGGTTTACAACGAGCACCTTCCCCTCATCCATCGCTTTGCGAATCGAAAGCTGGACTGGTGGATTTGTCAGCATGCGGTATAGACGAGGGTCAGCCAGAAACGCCCCCACCTTGTTCTCAATAGGCGCGCATGCTTCACGCTTTTGAGCTGGCGTGTACCGCGCCCACTCTTTTGTCCAAAAGCGTAGAACCGCCTCATTCTTCACATGAGCTAGAACGAGGTTTCGAAACTCTTTATCTCCTGGAAGTCTGGTGATATCGGGAAATGAAGCCTTTCCATATTCCAGGAGCGCAAACAGAGTATTACGGAGCAAATGCTCCATACGGACACCCCAAGCTCCCTTCCCCCATAGTTGTTGCAAGACGTCCATAATGCTGGACGCGACCATAGGAATATACGCTGTTCCCACGCCACGCAGCGGGTTATATCCATACGGCTGATTTGGATCAGCTGCATCCAAATAGATGAAGTTATCCTGAAGAGACTTCGGTACACGCTGAGCGATACGCTCTGCTATATCACCGTGGGGGTCGATAAAAGCACAGCCACGCCCAGCATGGATGTCCTGCAGGATGAGGTTTTCGAGAAGGGTAGATTTACCGGCACCTGTCTTCCCTATGGCGTACATATGGAAAAGCCGGTCTGGCTGCTTTATGCCAAATCGAGAATACGGTGGCCGCCAGTTCGTTTGCCCAAAATATGAAACTGCATGATTGTTTGCCATGCAGAGAGATAAACATCCTAGACACAACCTGACACGGCATGCCTTTGTGCGGAATAGACACACACTCCTCAGGGAAATTCAGTCTGAATTTCCCCATTCTCTTTACCTAATACTTGTAGGAAGGTTAATAATATGAAAGTAATATTATTAAAACCACTCAACTCTCAATTACCAAAACACGAGTAATTTCATGTTTGGTTATCTTCTTTGGCGAGGGAGTACTTGGGCAAGGATCAAAGAATAGGCCATTATGATAGACAAACCAATGTCTCAAATTTTTATCACCTCTGTATCTACCATAACAAAGAGCAGTTTTATTAGTCTTATTCAGTGAGTATTTAAGTATAGGATCTAAGCCAAATTTAATTTTAACGGCCAACTTCATTTCTGAGATTTTCATAAATCCTTTTCTCTTTATAATATTTTTATTATCTATCCATTTGTCAGCTTGCTCAAAGCTTTCAATGTCTTTGCAAATCATTGCGAAAGAAGCAATACCACACCCTTCACTGGAGTCAATTTGTTTAATAGTCTCCATACAAATCTCCTTATGTGTTTTTGATGACCATGTAAAAACATAGCGAGAAGCCAAGGTCACTCCTCAAGAACTCGGAACACTTAATAAGTACCTAAACAAAATTAATCTTATATTCCTGTCCAAACTTTGACAGAATGTCGTTCACTGACTCTTTCAGCCTGTCGAAAGTCTCATACGAATCCAAAGGCAGCCAGCTGTACTTCACCTTTCGCCACAAGATCTCTATCAGGTTTAGCTCCGGTGAATATTTCGGCAAATAGATCGGCCAGATGCCTTTATCTATCCAATCCAACCTATGTCGGCGAAACTCCGCAGAGCGATGCATGGAGGCGTTGTCCAGAAGCACCACGGCAGGCTTAAGCGGATCTTTACTCTCCGCCAGCTTATTAAAAAGCGCTACGACTTTGGCGGAGTCCACCCGCTCCTCTGTGGCATGGAATATCAGCTTCTGGCGGCGACTCATAAACCCCAGAACGTTCAGTCTCTTATTGTGTGGATAGGATTTCATTTGCGTCGGCTTCCCCACAGGGCTCCAGCCATAAGGTAAGTTAGAACGCTGACTGAACCCTGATTCATCAAAGTAGTAAAGCTCGATTTCGCCTGCATCCTCCCAGGATTGAAGATCTTTCACAACGCCTTGAAACTGGCGGAAGGCGACTTCATCCCGAAGCGCGCGCAGCGAAAAGCGGAATCGCTTGAAGCTATACTTTGATTTTTTTTAAGTTCCGTTTAACGGTCTCCAGACTGGCGCTTTTTCCAGTTTCTTTTTCCAGACGTATCTGGACATCTCGTAGTTGTTGGGGCTGCTCGTCAATCCACTTACAAACCTTTTCTTGTTCCTGCTCCGTGTAAATGGGCGGTCTTCCCGGGGAGGCGTCGCTAATGAGGCCGCATATTCCCATGCTTTCCCACTGCTCAATCCAGATCGAAATGGTGTTGCGGTGGAAGTCGATAATGTCGGCAATTTTATCGATTTTATACCCCTTATTGCTGAGCAGTATGGCGTGACAGCGAATACGGAAGCGGGAGCTCGGGCTGTAGCGAAACCCATCGGTAAGAGTCTTTATTTCAGCGGGCTTAAGATGATTGACGTACTTCACGGTGCAAAATATGATCAAATTGAGTGGTCGTAAGTCGCCTATTTTATTAGAAAATTTTTATTTTTCTACTTATAAACAGCTTAAATCCTTGCAAATCTATCAAGAGGATCAGCATAAAAAGTGGAACTTTAATATAAATACTGCTCTTATCAAAACGACACAACGCCTTCATAAGTAAAACACCATACATACCAAAAATAGTAAACACTAAAAAAGATAAAATCGGAGCTACAATATATATACTAACAACTGATACCAATGGCTTTATAGAAATGACAACAATAACAAGGATAAGTGCAGCACTTGCCATGTCCGTATAATGAGCGAGTATTGCATCAGCAGGTTTCTTTTGCTTATACTCATCCATATAAAATATTTCTTCCATTATCTTATCAACATCAATCCTTTTACTTGCATGCAAGTAGTTAATAATTGAAGTTTGGAAAAAACCACCAATAACAAGGAAAAACCAGTAGCCATCTTGTTCGGCCCACATATGCGGCCAAAAACTACCATAACTCAGACAAAATATTATATATATAGGAACAGAGAACAATAACACAAAAAGAAGGATCGCAAAGGCTATGCCCTGCCCCGTAAAACTGTCATGGCTTCTCATCTAACATCCCTTTACTAGTACTTCTGCGCATTATTGATAACGCTTCTAGAAACAAAAGTCTCACATCATTAGTATGCGACTGCACAGCGATTTAAGTTATCATTACAATTTTCATACCCACACTTGTATGCTGCTAATAACAGATTCAGTCTATTCGCTATTTTTCGACACTTCATATCCTGATAAACTCTTGTTTAGCATACTCCTCCAGAAGTCTATCGAGTATTTCATCTATCATTTCATCGTACTTTGAAAGATCAATATCGTTAGTAGCTGAAAATCCAAGATCAATACAGTCTTTCGCACTACGATAATCACGCCGACCACAATATTTAGCAAGCGCTAGAATGTCTAATTCAAGGTCTGAAACCAACTTTGATATAGTGCCACTACTTACTACGCCAGCTTCTTTCACAATCATATCTATTGTATTTTCACAAAGAACATCTACGGATAGATTATTTCGGATTGAATCTGTGTAGCGAAACACATGAGAAGCTAACGTCTCGAACTTGTCCTTTCCTCTTAATTGATATGCCAATACAGGATTCACTGTTGCCAACTCCAGAAGCGCATCGTCAAGCGGTGTAACAAGTCTTTCCTCAATATCAATTTTTAACGAATTCGAGATATCAGTGAGTGACTGGATAATAAGAGGTAGGACTGATACCTTAATATCTTCCGAATCAAACGGAAGACCTCTTTCTTCTACTCTCTTAAAATAATGTAATAAAAATTTCTCGGCAGTAGCATTAGGGTTAAATATAGACATGTTGACTGCATATCTAATTTCGAGCAGAAAATAAAGCACCTTACGTGCGCTTCTCTTACTCTCCGTCCAGTTCTTATAAAAGTATCCAGCACTGCTTATAACAGCAGCAAGCAATATTCCAACCAAGCTAACCAATGCAGCAATAAACTTCACATCAGAAAAAACGTCCATTTAGTCATCCATTAATACATAAAACTATTCAAACATGAAAATTCATTACAAAGTTCACATCTAATCATTTTTATCAATCTTATTTAGCTTTTCTTCCACATCAGACATTTTACGCTCTATATTCTTGATCGCCTTAGAATAATTCTTCAAATTGCTAAACTTTCTTATATTATCGAAAGCAACCAATATTGTCACACCCCAAACAGGAACCGACAGCGGCAAGAGGAATTTAGTCACTGGCTCAAGAACAGGAACAACCGAAATTATGATTGGACTGACTATAATCAAACCAAGTCCAATATTCATAAAGAAAAGAATAAAAAATATATCAGAATAAACAGCTCTAGCTAACGCAGCATTCGACCTTTTAACCTCAGCCAAATGCTCCTTTTCCCAAGTTAGAATTCGCATCTTATTTTCATATCTTTTAATTCTCCTTCCATTCCTATAATCAACATACTTGTTTTTCAATGGAGTACAAATATATGCCAGGACTACAACAAGACCAGATGCAGCAACACCTTGCCAGAAAGCCATACTAAAGAATTCCACAAACCACCTCTTATACTAGAAAAAACAGCAATTTATTACAAACAACCCTACTACGAGTAGCAATATTTAATTTCGCTCCATTCACTTCCAATCCATCTTAGGAAAGCGGCTAAAGTTGAGTTTTTGCGCACCTATTTTTCTCCCTTTCACCACTATTCACCATGTCTAAAATTCAGTAGGCATTACCTTTACAACTCTCTCTAACTTGGGATATACAAACGGATAAGACATGAACCAGTCAAAGAATTCGTCTAGGTCATAGTGTTGCTTGACATATCTGTACGCGGCATCGTGTTGAATGTTTTTTTGATAGTCATTATTTATCACGTCTGGATAAGGACCATTTTCAGATATTCTTTCGCATAGTGAGGTATAATGCCTAGCCTTCAAGTTAAAATAGAAGTAAAGATACGCTTCCTGATATTCTGATTCCTTCATTCTATTTCCCAGAATGTCATATCCTAATAGCCTTATTCCATTTCTTAAAATATTGACATTCATGCCAGAATAAAACCCAAATCCTTTATCTTTTAACTGATCCTCAATCTCTCTCCACCTGCTGATAATTTCGATTTCATGCATACTTCCAGAAAGGCATAGACTGTGAACAATTCTTTTCAGCTTAATTACAGACTCAACATATTTATCATCGTAGATTTCTTTAAGTACATTTTTCTCACTTTCGGATAGCATTGGCTCTGGATACCAGTAGTTTTTTGCCAAAGTATAGAAGTCTTCTACACTATCCAGACCTTTCATCCAATTATTACTTAGATACTCTTTAGCCTTTTCTCTTGCTTCAAGATATGAACAAGCCCTCATTTCCTCCAACTCTTCGTGGTAGTCTTTTAAGAAAGAATCTCCATCCTCGTATCGTATTTGGCTGAATGAAGCCCTCTCTGTCTCAAAAGAAAATGTGATCTTTCCGTTTGAAAGGCGCGGTTTAAAATATGCAACAATAAGCTGGAGCTCTGAAGCAATCACTGTTAGCTTTTGAAGCTCTTCATTAAAGACAAAAAGATTGCCTCGGCTATTAAACCCAATATCTTTATGAACTTGCCGTATCTCCGCATCAATTTTCATTTCCTCTTGTGCCACCGCAACGGAGTCAAACGAGCATATCCACATTAGTTGATAGCCCATATCCTTATATAGTTGTTGTCGTCTGCCAATTATTTCAGGCGACTCGCTGCGCAGCTGGATCTCAAACACGACATGACGCCCCTTATATTTCGCTAAGATATCGGGCTTGCCTCTCTGCCGTCGGTCAGGACTGAAAATAAATCGGTCATCAACAGCAATAACACTCCAATTAGGGAGCTGGCGAAGTGTTTCGCTAATTAAGGTCTTGAGTGCACGGTGGCGCCCGCCTTCTTTTATTCCCTTATAGACTAACGCTCGGTTAGAGTTATCAGATTTCCATTGACAATGCTGACCACAACCGCGCCGATGCTTAAAAAAGTAGAGATGTGAATTCATTGCGTTCAGAGGTATGCCAGCTACACCATCCTGCTTCTTTAAGCGTGCGGTTAGCTGTACTGGCTCGTCACAAAAATAACACCGGAAGCGATTTCGAGCGCTCACCCGCATTTGGGCAATTGCATCAAGGCCATAATATTCAGTGATGAGTACTGCTGGTACCGCATCCAGCTCTGGCCGCTCAAGATCTTTAACAAGGGGGATTTGGAGTTTTGATTCGGGAAAGTCAAATTGATCGAAGGAGTCCATCTTCGTCACTACTGCACCTCGCTACAAATTCCGTTAGCTTAAACTCTCCATCGAACTTTAATGTTCAGGCAAGCGTAGCAATATTCGCGTATTTTTTCTATTTACGCAAACTTTCTCAATTATCGAAGCGAATCTATGCGGGACGCAATGCCCTAAAGGTTATCTCTCAAAGTAAATATTTGAAAAAGAAGAGGGCATCCCCTCTTCTTTATTAATCAGGTATGACTATATCATCCCGATAAAAATGGCTCTAAAGTGAAGCGAGCAAACCAAAGCCAATCAATAATGAGTAGGCTATACTCAAACAACCATTCTTGATAGGTTTCGCCCTCATACATTCTTTCGCGACATATCTCGGCCTTCAGAATCAGTACGAGAAAATGACATACACCCACCAGTACTTTCAGCGCAACTAATATGCTCATATCCGGTTCCTCTTCACAAGAAAAAGTATTGAGGCCACCGAACCGGAGTATGTATGTCGTGTCATCGGTTGGAATTTGACAAATTTCAACGCGAGCGTATACTCAAGCTTGGTTCTTGTAGCATGTCTACTCGCCAAAGTTTTGATGCTACATGTGGCCTGTTCTTCGAAAACCCTCCCTTTGGAGGGTTTTTTATGACGTCACACTAATGGTTAGTCGCAAGCCATTCCTCCCCTATCACACAGACACAAAAAACCCGCTCTCAACATCTATCTGTCTTATAAGCGGGTGTGGGTATCTCTAATATTGTCAGGCCCCGATTCGATCATCATGCTCGATCGAATCAGGCACGTCGCTCCGTATATCAGGAGCTTGCTCGTCGTTCGTCGTCTCATAAGAAGTCACCTACTGCATCTTACTTATAATCAGCATACCAGACAGATCAAAAAACAACCAACCACTTCTACATTACGTTATTTTTAGATAAGTATATGACGTCACATGAACATCTACTTACCTGATTTATAATAGAAATATATCTATTATTCACCTTTCAACTCATGAGTAGAAAACGACATTTCCGTCACAGCTTTCATTTTGATATTGGATGAGGGGACATGGGGACGTTACACATTATGCTCCCCCATCTTCCTTCCACACATCTCGTCCGAGTAATATGCTACGTGCAGCAACCTGCACACGCTCCTTTGTCCAAGTAAAACGTCGGTAGCAGATCGGCCGTTGCTCACCATAGTAAAATTTACGGTCATTAAAGACTGCCGACATAGGAAAATCCCAAGTAATTTCAACGTTTTTTCGCTGTATTTCGATGTTCGAGATTGCAGATTTTAAAATTACTCGAATTTCGTCTGATGGCTTCAATTTATCTATATTTTTCAAGCTATTTACTTGTTCGAGGAAAATCCGCTCTCTATCTTCAAATACGGTTTTTTGCTGAAGCTCATGCAACCTCCGATCTATATCTAATCGCTCGTCAATTATGGCTTTTCTCCGATCCTGCAACATCACCTCATCGATAACACGATCAAGATATGCGTCGGTTAAACGAACTTCTTGTTCCTTTAATGTGGCAAGTCTCAGTTTAAGATATCCTCTCTGGCTCTCTACGTCTCTATTTAACTCATTAATAACAAAAGTAAACTCTTCAGCAAATGCTTTTAACACACCTTTTCTGAAGATACCCCGAGCTCGGAGGGTCATAGCAATAATTCTAAGTACAACATCTTCTCGAATACACGTACCGGCACACGCTTTTGTATGGCAACGATAGTATGCAATTCCCCGTTGTGTTTCGGCATAGAGACCATAGCTGCAATTTTTACAGCGTATTAGACGCTGTAACGCGTAAATGCGCTTCACAGGCCGCTTACTATTGAGTGGACGACGCATAACCTCTTGAACCCGATCAAAAAGTGCTTTTGTTATAAGTGGCTCGTGATTTCCCTGGAAGACTTGATTCGTACGCCTGATACGCATGAGTCCATAGTAAAATGGATTTTGAAGCAGGCACGAAATGCCATTCAAAGACAGAGGCTTGTTCTGGCGATTAACCAAGCCACGTTTACTGAGCTCTGTCAGCAAAGAAAATAAAGTATAACTTCCTGTCGCATAACGCTCGAAAGCCTCTTGAACTAGTGGTCCAAGTTTCGGACATATAGTTTTTGCTTTTGCAGACCCATTATCTAGATATCCAATAGGTGCCCGGAGAGGATAGAAGCCCTGCTTCAACCGACCGTACATTCCCTTTCGAACTTCTTCGCGGAGATTTCGAATATAGTCAGCAGCCACCACCGCTTGAATATCAGCGGAGAGACGTCCGCCTCGCGACTGAAGATCAAGATTCTCGTTCGCAAAATGTACCTCGATCCCGCTATCTATTAGTTTACCTAGATCTGCCCAATCTTTGAGATTGCGGGCTCCGCGATCAATCTTGTGCATGATGACTCCATGCGCCTTTCCCTTTTCAAGAGCCTGAAACATCTTTCGGAAAATAGTTCTGCCCTGCTTCGCTGCAGTTTCTCGCTCCTCAAACCATTCCGTAATGGTCAGGTTTTCGCGCTTTGCGAATGCATTGATAGCAGCTCGCTGTTCTTGCAGCGAGGAACCTTTATCACCCTGTCTTTGCGTTGAGACTCGTATGTATGCGAAATATTTCCTCATATGATGAATTGATTATGAATACAGCCTATCAAATTAAGGGGTATTGTCATCCTTCGTCCCCATGTCCCCCCGTCCATGTGAGTCATTTTCTTTGCGACTTTGCACACTACGGTTGAGCGAGATCAAGGCTTTGAGAAAAGCCCGCAGCTTTTCTTGAGCAACAAGCTTCTCCTCCAACGATGCATTCGGCATCTGCATCTCAACCAACGGTGAGATGTTTGTTTCTCTTTTTTCTGGCATGCCCGTACCTTGCAGGCGCGCAGGATAACTTCATAGCGGAATAAGAGTGCGCAATGCGCACCTTTACCCGTCTATTTGTTTTCGCCTCAAGCGATACCATCTGGCGCATGCGTGAAAATCAAAAGAAGAAGTCAGAGCCAACTGTCTCTCGTCGGCTAAGCGATGGGGGCATTGTTGAGATGGTGTACCGATCAAGCGAGCGACGCACCGAGCTTGCAATATGGGACGGCAACCAGGTTACCTATCAAGAATCTCTATCCCTGCCGAATGGCGAGACGCTCGTTCCGATCAAGGGAAGCAATAACCTTATCCGCCACAAGGCTATATTGCTGCCTGAGCGAGCAAAGGAGTACGGAACAACTAAACAGTTAATCGACGCAATCCGGTCGTACATCGATCGATATGTCCATCTTTCTGATCAATTCCGCTCTATTGCGCCTGTCTATGTGCTTCTTTCTTGGGTGAGTGACGCATTCAATGAAGTCCCGTATCTGCGTTTTCGCGGTGATTTTGGAAGTGGGAAAACCCGAGCGCTACAAGTCCTAGGGAGCATCCTATACAAGCCGTTTTTCGCCAGCGGCGCTTCTACACTTTCCCCGCTTTTTCATACTCTGGATCTCTTTCGCGGTTCTCTGGTTTTCGACGAAACAGACTTTCGCTATTCGGATGAGCGTAGCGATATCGTGAAGATATTTAACAACGGCACGTCACGTGGACTGCCAGTGCTGCGAACAATCGTGAACAAGGATAATGAGTACAATCCGCGTG
Organism: Hahella chejuensis KCTC 2396; assembly: GCF_000012985.1. NCBI lineage: Bacteria > Pseudomonadati > Pseudomonadota > Gammaproteobacteria > Oceanospirillales > Hahellaceae > Hahella > Hahella chejuensis. The sequence continues at coordinate 6,528,526 of NC_007645.1, forward strand.
CGTTCTCTGTCTTTGGTCCGAAAATCGTAGCCATGCGGCGCAACTTTAGCGATGAAGCGCTTGAGTCCCGTTTTATCACTGAAGAAATGGGCACGCACCCGCTTCGACTCGATATCCCCATTAGTCTCCCCAACACATACAAAGACGAGGCAAAGGAACTCCGCAACATGTTGCTAATGTTTCGATTTCGGCACATGCAGGGCGCGCGATCCGGCAATATCGCCGCATACAGCACATCACACCCAACACTCTCCGCCCGAACGCAACAAATGCTTTTGCCGCTGCTTTCACTTGCACAGGATGAGGAAGCGAAGGGGCACATTCTCGACATTGGCCGCGTAATGGACGAGCGCGTTCAAAGTCTTCGCTCACGGTCACACGAGGCAATGCTCTTACCTATCCTGGCTTCATTCATGTACACAGAGCAGGACATTCCGATCCAGCAACTTACCGCAGCCTTCCTCGAAAAGCATGACGCAGATATCGATCGCCCTATCACCTCTCGATATGTAGGAAGCTTGGTGCGTACCCGTCTATACCTGCCGACATACAAGCGGCATGGCGTGTTTGTGATCCCAGTTACTGAAAAGGTAAAGGAGCAGGTACATGGACTTTGTGTGCGGTATGGGGTTGGGAAAGATAGCGCCGCCTCAGACCGTTCATGAGCCCGAAAATAGCCAGCACACAACCATTAAGATCAAAATTTAATCTACACTTCTAATGGGTATATTACCCGTACTTATATCGCACCCATGGAGGCACGGCTATGACAAAAATCATCGGCAACAATGACGGTCCTGGCGGACGCAACGATACATACAAAATTGGCAACAGACCTAACGTGCCAAGAGCACAAGCTGTTAAAGAGGTTGAGCAAGGGAAGCATCCTGGAGCCCATGTTGTTGAAGTTAATGGCCAGAAATACGTTCGGGACAATCCCGACAACTCAAAGAAAGACAACGTAAACAGAAATAAATAGCTCATGTTTGCCCAGAAAGCATGAGGAAGATCCTGTGAAGGCGCGATGCTTTCTTTGGTCTGGCGCCTTCATACTCTCGCTAGTCTCCCCGGCATTGTCTGCCGATGCGAACGAGGATATAAAAAGAAAAATAATTGAGCTGTCTATACAAAGCTATCCGGGAAATTGTCCTTGCCCGTATAACCGAGATCGAGCCGGAAGGAAGTGCGGAAAACGGAGCGCGTATAGCAAGCCGGGAGGATATTCCCCTATCTGTTATATATCTGATGTAACGGATGAGATGGTGAAAGAACACAAAAGGATGGATAAAAAGTAGACGATTTCTGTTTTTAAAGAAGAGGTTTAAATATTGATATTCCATCGGAAAAGAGACGACCATGAAATTCAGCAGCTTGTCTATCGGTCATACTAGCAACATAATCACAGACTACTCTGTGTGCATCAGATATATTCCTTTTTCTAGCCCTATCATAATCTATCTTCCATGGCCCAGGCAAAAGCTTACCCTCACTATCAATAATGGATTTAAATATTTGTTTTATGTATTCTTTTCCTTTAAATTCGAAAACAGAAAGTCTTTGAGAGTTGATCGTCAACATAAAATTCAACTTCTTCAATAGCTCAACCGTTATAAGCTGTTCTCTTTTCAGCCTAACCCTAGAAAGCTGCGGGTAATTCTCATTTTCATGAGGCAAGAACTCAACTGACTCAATTAGCTTTCCGACTCTTCTAGCAGTAAACTTCACTCTTTCGAGAGGCTGCTCTGTAAACTTTGTATCAAACATATAGGTTAACAGCGTACAGAGCACATTATCTGCAACATTATTATCAGAAGATTTATCTATGTATTTTTTTATTTCGACAACTTCGAACAGATCAGACACAATATTCACTATATCATCAGGATCAGAAAGTTCCTTATATTTCTCTTTTTTTAAAGCCTTATTTATTTCCGAAAACAACTTATATTTAAGCGGTGGTATGCCGGCTCCATCACCAATTGTTATAGATTTAAGCAAATATAAAGGCGTTATAAATCCGGCGTGAAAAGAGTCTTCCAAATCGTATGTAGAGTATGCAATATCATCAGCAACATCCATGATGGAGCATTCAATTGTCTTAAAATTTTCTCCTGTATACCCAGGTGCAACATGTTTCTTTATTTGATCAACAAGGTTTCTTTCAACCCCATAGAACCCTTTTCTGGGCTCTATTGCGTCTTTCCTTAAAGGGCTAATTTCCTCGTCATACTTTAGAATAGATGCCAATGATCGATAGGTAAGATTAAGTCCATATGGCGCATCAACTGTACCGTCCTCTAAATCTAATAACTTTTTCTCCACATTAGATAGTATTCGGAGCGTTTGAGCATTACCTTCAAACCCGCCATATAGCCTCATCAATTCATCAAGAGCTTTTTCTCCATTATGCCCAAATGGTGGATGCCCTATATCATGTGCTAGAGAGGCAAACTGAACAAGATCCAAATCTATTTGACATTGTTCGCCAATTTTTTTGGGTAGTTCGCGCACATTTAGATACTGAGCAATTCCAAAGGCAATTTGCGCAACTTCAAGTGAATGAGTCAGCCTATTTCGAAAAAAGTCATCCTCGTGCCCAGGATAAAGCTGGGTTTTTCCTTGCAGCCGGCGGAAAGATGCGGAATGGAGTAAACGTGCATAGTCTTTCTGGAATGGCGTACGGCCTAATTTACTTTTCTCTTGTCTTTCTTTATTGCCGTATGCTCTTCCATCCTGACGCTTACAGTCATTTTTTACGTTATACAGCTTGTTACTGGAATTATATAGGGGACTATCCATGAAAAAGAGCCAAATAGAATTGGCTCCTCCCTTAATGCTTATGTGCTTTTAGCTAGGTTTTTTGCAGCATTGTGCTTTTTAGGCAACACACCAAAAGCTGCATACACTGCATCCGCCGCTCTTCTTGCAGCACTATCAAAGTCGTATGGTGAACTATCAAAGTCGTATGGGCGAGATGGTTGTTGTTCATCAACCTCCCCGCTCTTACTAGTAGTCATAGTTCCATGACCAGCACGTTTTTTAACATCAGTCATTAGAGCTTCTCCCAACTTGTTTCTATGAATTAATTCTTCAATAACTTCCTGCTGCTCATCAACAGAAAGCGTGGAAAATTCTCGTAGGATCACATCAATAATCCGCTGTGTATTGCTCATACCCTACACTCCTCATCAGATGGACATGAGGGCCAAGAAACTATTCTGGACCCGCAATGCCACCCCATAAGAAGATGGGCTTTCTAAGCTTTATAGTAGCATAGGTTATAAAAAGACCAAATTTCCCTTTTTCACGTATCCAAGCAGAACGCCATAACATTCTGATTTGTATAAAAATAAACCTGGACGCGGTTCTGTAAAATTCTGTAAGCCCAGCCATTTTTACCCACTTTTCCGTCAGAACACATCGTCTCTCCGATCACTTCAAAACAACGACCACACCTTAACCACAATTTCATAAAACAGTCATGACGGGTTCTTGCTGGCAATATCGCTTTCTTAAGCGCATACCGTTAATTTTACAGAAGGAGCCTGAGAGTGAATGGCACTCGACTAGACTGGAATCAGGTCAAAATACCCAAATATCACGAAAGCGGAGTCCCCGTATTCTCCATGAGCGAATACTACCCAATCCGCTCATCGAACCACGGTGATTTCAGCCGCCTAATCTTGGACTTTAAAGACGCGAAGCAAAACGCAATTCAGTATTTCACCAAAGCACTCTCCTATTTCCTTGCCCGCACGTCTCTGGCAACGACGCCGTTTTATGTTGCGGTAGTCCCGCCATCAGAAAGGGGATCGCAGAGCCAAGGCTTTGCACACGTGCTCCGCAATATCTCCAACCAGTTTCAGATACTCAATTTGGAACAGAATTTGTTTAATCGAATTGAGACCAAGGAAAAGTCACACGCTGGAGGCAGCAGGGATTTAAGCGTACACTTGCGCACCATGGCAGTTGAACCAAGCCTGATCAACGCTATACAGTCTCCAGCGACAGAGATATTGGTACTGGATGACGTCACTACAACAGGAAATAGCTTCAAAGCCGCAATTCAGCTATTACAACAGGCAAATGCCAAGAAGATTACAGGGGCAATAGCCCTCGCTAAAACAGCAAGAACCTAACTCCCTATGCACAAAAAGTTTGGCGTTATCGCCATACCACTTAACTCGTCAGAATACCCCAAACACCTCAAAAGCATTGCGAACCCTCCGGCGACTCTGTACGCCAGAGGAAATCTCGATCTGCTATACGAGGCACCAGGGATAGCGATAGTCGGCACGAGAAACGCCACGGCAAACGGCTTGGAGATTACAAAGCGGGTTGCAGCTTATGCAGTCAGCAAAGGTGCAATTGTTGTAAGTGGTTTAGCTCTTGGCATTGATGCTGCCGCCCATCAAGGCTGCTTAAATGCTGGAGGCCGTACTATTGCTGTTCTCGCGAGCGGACTACACATAGCCACTCCCCGGCAAAACGCAGGACTGGGTGACGCCATTCTTGAGTCTGATGGACTGTGGGTTTCAGAACATCCTGAAGGTACCCCACCCGCACGGCAGTATTTTGTACCGAGGAATAGAATTCAGGTAGGGCTTTCTGCCTGCTCAGTAATTATTGAGTCAGACGTTAAGAGCGGTACAACAACACACGCCAAATTCTGCGTTCAAGAGAAGCATCCATTATTCGCGGTGGTTCCGCAGCCTAGAAACCCCTTTGGACTCAATAGCGCTGGCCCTGAAATGATGGTGAGAGATATGGGGGCAATTCCGTTAAAAACGAGAAATGACTATACCTTATTAAATCAAGCTTTACATGCTAGCCACAATCTGAACTGAGTATTCTTGTTATAGCAATCGCCCAGACACTTTTTCTTTCAGTTCATGCTTCTTAATGCAGAGACCGTTTACGTATAAGTTATAAAAACAAGAAGTGATGAACTTGTGAATAAAAAGCGTTTATTAAACGTAACCTATGGTACTGTGAAGATATCAAAGCACTCGCTAAACACACTCTCACAGCAATACGAAGCGCTTTGATCCATAGACAGTAAGGCAAGACTACACCCGTCCACGCATTCTGCTCACATACCGGCAGAATTTTCATGTTTTTCAGATGTGCACCCACCGCACATTTTTGCGTCTCATAGAATCGTATCCTCCATGCCAAAATCCCCCCGTTCATTCGCACACAGCGACGAACAAGGCATTTATCAATAACTATCCATCCCTATGCCAAAGAGAACCCCAAAAGACATGCTCCGGTACTACCGCCGCAGCAATGGCTTTACCCAAAAGGAGTTTGCGAGTCTGCTTGGCTTTAGAAGCCGCTCACAACTCTCCCGAGTCGAACGAGGAAAACGAATCCCCCGATTAGATCAGCTACTACGCTTCCGTATTTTGTTCGGCGTGCCAATGCAGAAACTCATTCCAACCACCTGGACCCGTACCCTCAACGGGCTCTGGGAGGATATTGAGCTCATGCGGACAACCTGCACGAAGAATAGCGACTGCAAACAAACAGAGAAGCACGCGTTCCTCATGCATGCCAAGGAGCAGGTTGAAACATTAGAAACAACTGACGCTTAGTTCCTATGACCAACCAGAAATCAGCAACACTCGCCCTGTATATCACCCGGCGAGGAGTTTCTTTCGTGTTCCTGCTTGGAACCACCCCGCATGACTGGGGCACCAAAACAGTGCGAAAACGAGATACTGCAAAGATACGAAAAATCACGCGCACGCTTATAGAGCAATACAAACCAGACACCCTCGTCACAGAACAAAAAGGGGCACCACGTGCCAAATGGGTATGGTCTGTATGCCGATCAGCTATACAGTTCGCGACGCGTCATAGCATCCCAACGCATCGCTATGCGCGCAAAGATATCCAACAGCTTTTTAAAGCGGCCAACGCTTCAAACAAACACCAGATGAATCATGTCATCATGGCTACCTTCCCCGCCCTAAAGCCGCGTATGCCACGCAAACGCCTTGTATGGCATACAGAGTCATACGCACAAGGACTTTTCGACGCGGCCTCTCTCGCGCTCGTGTATCTTCATACGGAGCACGGGCACACGATTAAGATAGAAAGCTAATCAGCTACACTTTCCAACAAACCTCATAGAAATAGTGGAGGTACATCATGCGGACATCGCATAAGAGAGTAGGGATATGGATTCGAGTCTCTACCGAGGATCAGGTAAAAGGAGAAAGTCCAGAACACCACGAACGGCGCGGTCGTCTATACGCCGAAGCAAAGGAGTGGGAGGTCGTTGAGGTGTATCGCCTCGACGCTCTTTCAGGAAAGACCGTTAAAGAGTATCCGGAAACAAAACGGATGCTCGCCGATATTAAAACCGGACACATAACAGGTCTCATCTTCTCAAAGCTTGCTCGCCTTGCGCGAAACACCCGCGAACTTCTTGAGTTTGCCGAGGTGTTTCGTGATTGTGGCGCGGATCTCATATCGCTTGCCGAATCCATAGACACATCAACTCCCGCAGGCCGCCTCTTCTACACCATGATTGCCGCAATGGCACAGTGGGAACGAGAAGAGATCGCAGAGCGCATATCCGCGTCCGTACCCATCCGCGCCAAGATGGGCAAGCCACTTGGCGGACAAGCATCATTTGGGTATCAATGGGAGGATGGCAAGCTCATCCCCCACCCTGATGAAGCTCCGATACGGAAACTCATGTATGAACTTTTCCGGGAGCATAAGCGGAAGAAGACCGTTGCACGGATACTGAACGAACGCGGATACCGCACCCGAAAAGGAGCAAAGTTCTCAGACACAACGATAGGGCGTCTCATAGAAGACCCAACCGCAAAAGGCATGCGTCGCGCTAACTACACGAAGTCCACAAACTCAACCAAAGCGTGGACACACAAGCCAGAGCATGAGTGGGTATTCCATGAAGTGCCCGCTATTGTCTCTGAAGAGGTATGGGAGGAGTGCAACGCAATACTCACGACACGCAAAGGAACCCGACCTATCGCCAAACGTGTACGACACCTATTTGCAGGCCGCACCTATTGTGAATGCGGTTCAAAAATGTACGTTCCATCAAACAGCCCGAAATACATCTGCGCCAATTGCAGGAACAAGATACCAACTGAAGATCTAGAGACCATATTCCACGAACAGTTGCGAGACTTCTTCTGTTCGCCAGACGAAATCGAGCACCATCTCTCATCATTCTCAAACAGTATTGCAGCGAAAGAGGACGTGCTTACAGTCCTCCAAAAAGAGCGTGAGAAAGTAGTTACTCGAACAGACAAACTATACGAGCTATACCAAGAAGGAGGAATTGATAAACGAGGCTTTGGAGAACGCTATAAGCCACTGCAGGAACGCCTGGAACAAATCGATGCAGAGCTTCCGCAACTCCAAGCAGAAGTCGATTTTCTGAAGATCACCCAAATCTCACAGAACGAAATTGTCGATCACGCGCAAGACTTATACGCCCACTGGGACAATCTCACCAGCGACGACAAACGACAGATCGTCGAAGCAATTACCGACCGCCTGATCATTGGCAAGGAGGAAGTTGAGATCGAGCTCTACTACGCCCCAACCCCCACCCCAAAGTGCAATAGCACTCCCCAAAACGCTGGCATTTTGGCAACGCATCAACATGGATTCATCGCAGCAATCAGCTGAAAACGGGCTGGAAACGTGGTCTGCTGCGCCGCTCTGGAAATCACGATCTCTCCAGATTCCATTGGCTCTCGCAACACTTCCAGGACTTTTCGGTCAAATTCCGGCAATTCGTCGAGAAATAACACACTATTGTGCGCCAATGATATTTCTCCCGGTTTGGGATTGGAGCCGCCACCAACCAAAGCGACCGCAGAAGCGGTATGGTGCGGGGCCCGAAAGCGTCGCTGCCGCCACTGCGTCATATCCAGACTGACTCCCGCCACGGAATTGACCGCCGCCGTTTCCAGCGCTTCCATTTCCGTCAACTCGGGCAAGATGCCCACCAAACGCAACGCCAGCATGGTCTTACCCGTTCCCGGTGGGCCGAACATCAGCATGTTGTGATTGCCCGCAGCGGCGATCTCCAGCGCTCGCTTGGCTTGAAACTGCCCCTTGATGTCAGCCATATCGGGCGCTTTACGCCCGGAGGCGGCGCACTTCTGTTGGCGTATCGGCGTCATGCGCTCATGTCCCAGCAGAAAGGCCACTAACTGCCCCAAAGTGGCCGGCGCAAATACGTCCAGCGCAGACACCAGGCTGGCCTCCTGGGAATTTTGCGGCGGCAGTATAATTTTGGCGCCAGACTGGGCGCAGCGAAGCGCGGCGGGCAACATTCCCGTTACCGGCCGCAATTCTCCAGAGAGCGCCAGTTCGCCATAGAACTCATATCCTGCAATCGCCTCATCAGGCAATTGCCCTGAAGCCGCCAGCACGCCGACGGCGATAGCGAGATCATAACGACCTCCCTCTTTAGGAAGATCTGCGGGGGCGAGATTGATCGTGATGCGGCGGGCGGGAAATTCAAAGCCGCTGTTGAGTAATGCGCTCCTGACCCGATCTTTGCTTTCTTTGACTGCGGCTTCAGGAAGTCCAACGATAGACAGGGCCGGCAAGCCGTTCGACAGATGGGCTTCGACTTTTACCAGCGGGGCTTCCACGCCAAGTTTGGCGCGCGTGTTGACGATTGCGAGTGACATACTCCCTCCTTGGATAAATTCAGCCTCGTTCCTGAGGCGCTAATGTGTGTAGATATTAAAGCGAGACCGGCGATTTGATTCTCATCGCCGGTTAATAAAAAGTCCGTTAGGCTTGATCGCCTTGCTCACTCTTGGCTTGCAAAGCCGCCTCCAGTTCAACCACGCGTTTTTCCAGGCTGTCCAGTTTCTCGCGGGTGCGGCGCAACACTTCCAATTGAACATCGAACTCTTCCCGGGTCACCAGATCCAGTTTAGAGATGATGCTGGATAAAGCCGCCTTGGCTTGCTGCTGCACATCTTCATGCGCCGATTTAGCGACATCCGGCAGAAACTGCCCGAAATGCTGGTTAAACGCGTTAAGTAAATCTACTGGTGATACCGACATGGAAAGTCCTCCGTTTTTCGGAGCGGCGATTGTACCACGGCGATCCTGGTTTGTTTATGCAATCCTCACCGTTTCCCGCCATTGGCTATAGAACCGAAGTGAAAGTGACAACAAATCCTGTTTATAACGTTGCCTGCCTTCTTTTTTGCACAAAATTTGTGCATTTTTATAAATGCGCACCAGCCACGGGCGCCAATTAACCTCAAACAGGGGCGTGCTGCGCTATAATTGTGCCCTGGTTTTTCCACAAGGTAAGAAATATTCATCTAGTTAACTGTTTTAAATAAATTTTTTATCATTGGCACAGCAGATGCTACATCACGCACAAATTCCGCACATATTTTTGTGCGTGGTTGAGCTTGCTGATTGTGCGATTTCTATAACAGGCGGGTAGATACAAAGGAGAAAAAAATGAAACTGGTAACTGCCATTATCAAGCCATTCAAGCTGGATGATGTGCGTGAAGCACTCTCCGAGATTGGCGTTCAGGGCGTGACCGTAACCGAAGTAAAAGGGTTCGGTCGTCAAAAGGGCCACACCGAGCTGTACCGTGGCGCAGAGTATGTCGTCGACTTTCTCCCCAAGGTGAAAATCGAAGTCGCTATCGGCGATGACTTGCTCGATCAAGTCGTAGAAGCCATCACCAAAGCCGCAAACACCGGCAAGATCGGCGACGGCAAAATTTTTGTGGTGGATCTGCAACAAGCCATCCGCATAAGGACCGGGGAGACTGGTACAGACGCGATTTAATCAAAACTAACAACAACTGGTAACTGACAAGCGTAGTGCGGAGGGCTTTTCATGGAAAACAATGTTTTTCACTTACAATATGCATTAGATACCTTCTATTTCCTTGTGATGGGCGCATTGGTCATGTGGATGGCCGCCGGTTTCGCCATGTTGGAATCCGGCTTGGTTCGCGCCAAGAACACCACTGAAATTCTTACCAAAAACGTCGCGCTCTACGCCATTGCCTGCATCATGTACCTGATCTGCGGCTATGAAATCATGTATGGCAGCGGCGGATATTTCCTGACCGGCATCATGCCCGGCGAGACCTATGTCGACGATACCTTGAATGCTTTCGCTGAACGCGATGGTGGGTTCTCAGGCACCGCCATCTACTCTGGCGCATCCGACTTTTTCTTCCAGGTTGTGTTTGTCGCAACCGCCATGTCTATCGTATCCGGCGCTGTCGCAGAGCGCATGAAACTATGGGCGTTCCTGGCTTTCGCTGTAGTGATGACAGCATTCATCTATCCGATGGAAGGCTCCTGGACTTGGGGAACTCAACCAGTATTCGGACTATATAGTCTTGATGAAATGGGCTTCAAAGACTTCGCGGGCTCCGGCATCGTCCACTTGGCTGGCGCTGCGGCGGCTCTGGCTGGCGTATTGCTGCTTGGCCCACGTAAAGGCAAATACGGCCCTAACGGACAAGTTAACGCTATCCCGGGCGCCAACCTGCCTTTAGCGACACTGGGCACTTTCATTCTGTGGATGGGTTGGTTCGGTTTCAACGGCGGCTCAGTATTGAAACTGGGCGATATCGGCAACGCCAACTCCGTGGCAATTGTTTTCCTGAACACTAACGCCGCAGCGGCCACCGGCGCGATAGCCGCTCTGATCACCGCTCGCCTGTTGTTTGGCAAAGCAGATCTGACCATGCTTCTGAATGGCGCACTGGCCGGTCTGGTGGCAATCACCGCCAATCCTGACGCGCCGTCCCCCGTGGCCTCCTCTCTGATTGGCATAGTGGCTGGCGTGCTGGTCGTATTCTCCATCGTGACCCTGGATAAACTGAAAATCGACGACCCTGTTGGCGCAATCTCCGTACACGGCGCTTGTGGTCTGCTGGGTCTGCTGGTAGTGCCTTTCACTACTGACGTCAGCTTCCTGGCTCAGTTGGCTGGCGCGTTTACCATCTTCGGGTGGGTGTTCACAACCAGCCTGGTGGTGTGGGGTCTGATCAAAGTGATCATGGGCATCCGCGTCAGCGAAGAAGAAGAGTATGAAGGCGTGGATCTGGCGGAATGCGGGATGGAAGCCTATCCTGAGTTCACCCGCGACTGATCTCCAAAACGACCTCCAAGAGGGCTGCCATTCGGCGGCCCTTTTTCGTGTGGGCAGATGCCGGTGGTATTAGAAGTCTGCGCCCCCGGCCATAACGACGGGGCGTACATATTTTCCCCTAGTTACGCTGCCAGATAGCGTGATTAAAATGCGCGCAATTCTATAGGGTTAATAAGATGTTAGCATCCATCATCGGCACACTGGCGGCGTTGTTCACCACTTTGGCGTTCTTGCCCCAGGTCAGACAAACGTTGAAAACGAAAAACACGTCCGGCATCTCTCTGGGCATGTACAGCATTTTTACGTTGGGCGTATTTCTGTGGCTGCTTTATGGAATCATGATGGTGGCGTGGCCAATCATTATCGCCAATACCCTGACATTGGCCTTGGCGTCCACAGTGCTTGCGCTGAAGCTGAAACATGGCTAACCGCCGTGCGTCTATCTACGGAAGAATTTCGATAGGCGTGCCATCCGGCACCAAAGACCAGATCTCATCCATCGCCTGATTGTTAACGGCGATACATCCATCCGTCCAATCAAACTCGTAAAGCCAGATGCTGTCGCGGTCATGATTAAAGCCATTGGGCCAACCATGGATCATGATCATTCCGCCAGGCTCACGTCCTTGACTCTTTGCATACTCAATGTCCTGGTCATTGGGGTAAGAAACGTGGATGGATTTATGAAAGGCGCTGTTTGGATTACGCCAGTCAAGAGAATAAGTGCCTTCAGGAGTGCGCTCGTCGCCCTCAAACTGCTTATGGCCAAGCGGCTTGTCGCCCAAGGCAATCGGATACACCCGAAACGGCTTCCCTTCTTTCAATAGAATCAAAAGTCTGGACGCCTTCTTAACCTGCACTTTATCCACCAGGGGAGCCATGTATGCGGACTCAGACAACGCCAACGATGTCTGCGCCTGCTCCGCTCCGGCGCTGCACGCAAAAAGAACACCCGTCAGAAATAAAAAACCTTTCCGCATGAGACCCTTTAGAAATCGAATGGATGACGCTTACTTAAAAGCATAGCAAACATAGAAATACTACACAGATTCGAACTGTGACCAACGCCTTCTATTTGTATCTCAGCCATGCATATGATGCGTTTTTTACAACACAATCAAAAAGATGCCAACTGTGTTTGATGAAAATACCAGAAAACAGGCACAAAAAAGCCCGCGCCGAGCGCAGGCTTTTTATGTTTTCGCAGTATCTGGAATCAGCCTTTGTATTTGCTGAAAGCCAGACAGGCGTTAGTTCCACCGAAACCGAAGCTGTTGCTCAGAACGGTATTCAGTTCCGCATCTGTAGGTTCTGTGACAATCGGGAAGCCCGCCGCTCTCTCATCCAGCGCTTCAATGTGACGTGAAGGCGCAATGAAACCGCCTTCCATCATCAATAAGCAATAAATGGCTTCGTGAACGCCGGCGACGCCCAAAGAATGGCCGGACAGCGATTTAGTGGAGCTGATGCGCGGCAGATTGTCGCCAAAGGCTTCTTTCACTGCTTTCAGCTCAATGATATCGCCGACTGGCGTACTGGTGCCGTGAGTGTTGACGTAGTCAACTGGCGTGTTTACGGTAGACAGCGCCTGATGGATACAGCGCACAGCGCCTTCTCCAGATGGAGCCACCATGTCATCGCCGTCGGAAGTGGCGCCGTAGCCCACCAACTCAGCGTAGATCGGCGCGCCGCGACGCAGCGCGTGCTCCAGCTCTTCTACGACGACCACAGCTCCGCCGCCAGCGATGACAAAACCATCACGGGTGGAGCAGTATGGACGTGAAGCGCGGGAAGGATCGTCGTTGTACTTGCTGGACAAGGCACCCATAGCGTCGAACAGAACCGCCAGGCTCCAATGCTCTTCTTCGCCACCGCCAGCGAATACAACGTCTTGTTTACCCAACTGAATTTGTTCCCAAGCATGACCGATACAATGAGCGGCGGTCGCGCAAGCGGAAGTGATGGAGTAGTTGACGCCGCGAATTTTGAATGCGGTGGACAAACAGGCGTTTACAGAGCTGTTCATGGTGCGGGGTACGCGATAAGGCCCCACGCGCTTGACGCCTTTCTCACGCAGAATATCGACGGACTCGACGACGTTGCTGGTGGAGGCTCCGCCAGACCCCATCACGATGCCGGTGCGAGTGCTGCTCAACAGCTCGTCGTCTATTTTAGCGTCCGTGATGGCCTGATTCATGGCGATATAGGCGTACGCAGCCGCGTCGCCCATGAAGCGCAGATGTTTGCGGTCGATGTGTTCAGCGAAATCGATCTGGACGCTACCACTGACCTGGCTTCTTAAGCCCGCTTCTTTATAGCTTTCGTTAAACCGAATGCCTGAGCGGCCAGCTTTCAGTGACTCGGCCACCTCCTCTTTGGAGTTGCCCAAGCAGGATACGATTCCCATTCCGGTTATGACGGCGCGTTTCATTCAGAAACCTCTTACATTTGCAAAGGATAACTTATTTGATTTCCGCGCCGCTCATAGCGGCCGGGTCAAACAAGCCCACTCGTAAATCCTTGGCAGTATAAATGGCTTTACCGTCGACATACACGGTTCCATCAGCCAAGGCCATAATTAACTTACGAGCGATTACTCTTTTGATATCGAGAACATACTCGACTGATTTTGCGGACGGCAGCACCTGGCCGGTAAATTTAACCTCGCCGACCCCCAGCGCCCGGCCCAGTCCCTTGTGACCTTTCCACGCAAGGAAAAAGCCTACCAGCTGCCACATGGCGTCCAATCCGAGACAACCCGGCATGACCGGATCGCCCACGAAATGACACTTAAAAAACCACAGATCCGGATTGATATCCAACTGCGCACGCACGATCCCGTGACCGTATGCTCCGCCTTCTGCGGAGATTTGAGACACCCGGTCGACCATCAACATCTGATCTACGGGAAGTTTCGCAGCGCCCTCGCCAAATAACCGTCCCTGTCCGCAGGCTTGAAGTTCTTCTTTCGTATATGAAGCTTTCACTCCATGGTTTTCTGCTATTGCGTGCACGCAGTTAACTCCGATTTCTATTCACGTCCAATAGCCTGCCAACCATATACCGGCTGTATTGCCGTTTCTTGACAGGAGTTATGGTTTGCATGTTAGTGCGCCCGAAAAAAGTACGTCTATTGGACAAAGGTAGGTTCGCACCCTGTTCGGAAGGCCGGATTCCCTTATGGCATCTGGCCTTAAGCATTAAAATACAGATGTATAGAAATAAACGTTCGGACTAATCTAAGTCAAGTTCATTCTTCATAAATTCAGGCAGGGCCAGGGCTGCTTTATGCACTTCCGCATTGTAGTAGCGGGTGACGAAAGGACGCTCCGCCGCATCTTCTTCTCGGAAAAACTCCAGCTTCTTACCCTTGCCCGCCATGGTGCAGCTCCACCAGCCGGTAGGATATACAGGCTGTGGGAACGGCAGCGTTCTGACGCCGTCAAAACCAGCCTGACGCATATCGTCATGCACTTTCTTGATGATGCTGGAAGTGTGCAGCAAAGGGGATTCCGTCTGCTGCACGATCATGCCGCCTTCGCGCAGCGCCATGAAACAGTTGCGGTAGAAGTCGACGGCGAACAGACCTTCAGCAGGTCCAACCGGGTCGGTGGAGTCAACAATAATCAGGTCGATGGATTCCAATGGCGCGTCAGCGATCCATTTGATGCCATCGCCGAAGAAGAAGTTGGCGCGCGGGTCATTGTTGGCGGTGCACAGGTCAGGGAAATACTTCTCTGCAACGCGAGTGACGCGCTCATCGATTTCCACCTGCCAGGCTTCCTCTACGCCAGGGTGTTTGAGCACTTCTTTCAATGTGCCGCAATCGCCGCCGCCAACAATCACGACTTTCTTCGGCGCGTGATGAGTAAACAGCGCGGGGTGGGTCATCATTTCGTGGTAGAGGAAATTGTCACGGTCAGTCAACATGACGCAACCGTCCAACACCATCAGATTACCGAAGGTTTCCGTCTCAAAGATTTCAATCTTTTGATACTGGCTCTGCTCTTCGTGCAGTTTACTTTTTACTTTGAGGGAAAACCCGGTGCCCTGGTCCTGAAAGATTTCGGTAAACCACCCGGGGATCTGCTCGCTCATTATGTTCTCCCAATGATTCGGTTAATTATTTGTCGGCGCGATGCGCCTGCGGCTAAAGCAGCATATTGTAGGCGCAAGGCGTGAAGATCACAGCATTATTTTAGGAGTCGCCTGCACTGCTCCGCTCCCATAAAACACAGAAAGATATAAAGCCCATAACTTATTAACGCTAGGGATTCCGCTTGCTTTAAAATGGCGCCCCTTGACGATAACCTTAACATTTTATCCGGGGGCATATTGCCGAGGAGACGCATTGATGGAAGATTGGACCCGCGATCACGCACTGTCCACCTACAACATCCCATTCTGGGGTGACGGTTATATAGATGTTGACGCCAATGGCGACGTTATCATCCGCCCCAAAGGCTCAGAGCATAACGCCAGCGTGAGTCTGAAAGGACTCGCCCAACAAGTACGCGACGCCAATCTAGGGTTGCCGGTCCTGGTGCGTTTTGCGGATATTCTGCATCACAGGGTCAACCATTTATGCGAGGCGTTTAACCGCGCCGCCGAACAACTTGCGTATTCAGGCCGCTATACTGCGGTCTATCCGGTCAAAGTGAACCAGCAACGCCGCGTCATTGAAGAAATCGTCGCAGCACAACCCGCCGCCGCCAATGGCCAGATTGGTCTGGAAGCCGGCAGTAAACCGGAGCTGATCGCCGTCCTGGCCATGAGCAACCCCGGAGCCACTATTGTTTGCAACGGATACAAAGACCGTGAGTTCATACGCCTGGCCCTGTTGGGCCAGCAGATGGGCTACAAGGTTTACATCGTGGTCGAGAAGCTGAACGAACTGACTTACGTGCTGGAAGAAAGCCGCAGTATGGGCGTTACCCCGCGCATTGGCGTACGCGCCCGTCTGGCTTCTATCGGCAAGGGCAATTGGCAGAATACCGGTGGCGAAAAGTCAAAATTCGGTCTGTCCTCCGTGCAAATCCTGCAGGTGCTGGACACGCTGAAACAAGCCAACGCACTGGAATCTCTCCAGTTACTGCACTTCCACCTCGGTTCACAAATCGCCAATATCCGGGATATTCAAACCGGATTGCGCGAATGCGCACGTTTTTACGGCGAACTCCGTCGCCAGGGCGCTGACGTAAAAATCGTCGACGTGGGCGGCGGTCTGGGGATCGACTATGAAGGCACCCGCTCCCGCAGCGCCTGCTCCGTTAACTACAGCGTGCACGAGTACGCCTTCCACGTTCTGCGTACGATCAAAGAAGAGTGCGACCGCGAAGGCATTCCACATCCCAATGTGATCACTGAATCCGGCCGGGCCATCACCGCACATCACGCCGTGCTGATCACCGACGTCATTGATAGAGAAAGCGTGGCGCAACCGGACGCCGTCAGGCAACCGGATGCGGAGGCCCCATCTGTCGTTCGCGATTTGTGGCAGGACTTGGAGGCGTTAAAGGACCGCAATAACCGTCGTTCGGTAATTGAAATCTATCACGACGCCGCCCATGCCCTGCAGGAAGCGCAAACCCTGTTTATTCATGGCGTGCTGAGCCTCAGCGATCGGGCGCAGGCGGAAACCATTTATCAAGCATTGTGCTTATACATCCGCGAACATCTGCAACCGGAAATCCGCGCGCACCGGGAAATCTATGACGAGCTGAACGAGAAATTGGCGGATAAACTGTTCGTGAATTTTTCCCTGTTCCAGTCTCTGCCGGATATTTGGGGCATCGACCAGATTTTTCCGATTCTGCCCCTGGCCGGACTGAACAAACGCCCAACGCGTCGCGGCGTCATTCAGGACATCACTTGCGACTCCGACGGCCGTATCGACCAATACGTAGACAGCCATGGCATTGAAACCACATTGCCGATCCCCGAACCGGAAAAGGATCAGCCTTTCCTTCTTGGATTCTTCCTGGTGGGCGCTTATCAGGAAATCCTGGGCGATATGCATAACCTGTTCGGCGACACCGATTCCGTTGACGTCTGCCTGAATGAGAAGGGCGAGGTGTCACTGCAACATCCGATCAGCGGCGATACGGTGGACAAAGTGTTGCGCTACGTGAACTTCGAGCCAGAGCAGTTATTACGGGCCTTCGAAGGCAAAATGGCGGCGGCGGATCTGAAAGAGCAGCAAAAGCAGGATTACCTGCAGGAACTGAAGGCGGGTCTGACTGGCTACACCTACCTGGAAGAGTAAACCGAAAGTCTGGGGTGACCGGACCGAAAAGCCGGTTACCCCAGACATGGTTGCAACGATTTATAGCGTTGGCGCAGTCACCAACATAAAGCGCGCGCTGTATGGCGGCACGACAATACTGTGATAACCGGACAATAAAGCAATTTCTGCATCACTCATCAGGTCTTTCAAGTTCCCTTCACTACCAATAGTCGTTCCCTCCAACTCAACGGTGACAGGATCGCCAGTAATATTCAGTAGATATAACACCACTTCACTACCCGCCTGCTTGCGATCGACATAGACCTTGCCTGACTGACCATGATTGACCGACGTCCGCGTTCCCGCGTACAGGGCTGGATGGAGGGCGCGCATCCCCATAAGGTCACGAATATAGTCGCGTATTTCCGTTTGTTTGGCGTCAGCCGCGAACAGCGCGCCATCTTCCCCGCTCGGCAAACCTTCCACCTTGGCGCTGGAGCGCGAGACATGATCGTCGCACAAGCCTGCTTTAGCGCCGGCGCCATTGTCCGACTCACATGGGACGCGATCCGAGAAGCCGACCACATCATCGCCAATTTCGTCGCCGTAATACAGCGTGATAGGCCCGGTGTAAGCGGCAAGGAAACTGTAGGCGGCTTTGTGCAGGTCGGTATAACGTTCCTCGCCCGGACTGGCGATCCTGCCCCGCTGCAACAAGTCGCCAAAGCGCACCAGGTCGTGATTGGTCAGGAACCCATTAGGTAATGCATGCGCCGGATAGGCCGCCTGCGTGGCGTATCCTTCCTTGAGCGTTGAAACGGCGGACGCGCGATGCCCGCTCTCTTCTACCCCTAACGTCTGGACAATCCGATAGCGCATGGGGAAATCAAAAGAGGAGCACAAGCCGGGCTGCGCTTCTGAACCATATGCCTGTGCAGCAATTTCAGCCTCGCCTTTCCAGACTTCGCCCACCATATAGCCCAGCGGATTCACCTGCTCTCCGTTCATGGTGTAAGTCACGCTTTTTGAGGCATCTTCCACAGACTTGCGGATTTCTCCCCAGGCGCCGGTTGGAACCTGGTAGGCCTGATCCAAACGCCATCCGTCTATCTTCAGTTCTTTCACCCAATAGGCGGCGACTTCCTTGAAGAAGTCCAGATCATTAGGATAAACCGCTTCCCTTCCCGTCCCCGCCTGGGCGACGCCATTAGCGCTGACCACACGCCCTTGCGGCGAGGGGAAGTCTCCGGCGTTATTCTTGAAATGGCCGAACACGCCGTCAAAGAAAACATAAATGCCGCGCGCGTGCGCCTGCTCCACCAGCTCCCGGGCTTGCGCCATCGTGCCGAAATTAGGGTCTATGGAAAAATAGTCGCTGGTGAAATATCCCGTCGCATCGAGGCGATCCGCCCATTCATCCTGGCCGGATATAGGCGCGCTGTGAAACACTGGGGTCAACCAGATCGCGTTCATGCCCAGATTCTTGATGTAGTCCAGGGAGTCGATAACGCCTTGCAGGTCGCCGCGATGATGACTGCTTCCATATCCCGCGCCGTAATTGGCGTTCAGATCGCCGTCAATGAACGACTCCACCATGACCTGATAAATCCGTAGTTCTTTGGCTTTGTCGTAAGTTTCCTGATTGCAGGCGTAAGGCTGATAACTTGACTCGACAGGCGTGGAGCCGCCGGAACTGTTTCCACCGCCACCGCTGCATCCGGCCATGAAAACGCTGAACGACAGTATGGCCGCCGCTTTGTTCAACTGCATGAGTGCTTCCCCGTTTTTTATTCTCGACATAAGGTGCGGGCTTACCTCCGCCAAGATTGCTCAGGGCGAGAAGTCCGCTAATGATATAGCGCCAAGTAATATCACCTATCAGACGAAAATTTATCCTTCCGGGGGGACGAGAATGGGGCGTAGAAAGAGGGAGGGATGCTCCTCCCTCCTAATGCAGAGAGAGGAGCTGATAGGTCAAACCATGCTGCGCAACATCCAGGCGGTCTTTTCATGGACGCTCAAGCGGTCAGACAGCAGCGAGGCGGAGCTTTCGTCCGTCGCCTCTTGGGCCGCAGGCAACGCTTCGCGGATATTCCGGGCGATCTGCTCGTGGTCTTTCGCCAGCACCGCCAGCATCTCATTCGCCGCAGGTACGCCGGCCTCTTCCTTCAGCGTCGCCAGTTTCTGGTAGCTGGAGTAGCTGCCGGGAGCGAATTCACCCAGTGCGCGAATGCGTTCGGCGATAGCGTCAATGGCGGCCGCCAGATCGGTGTAATGCATTTCCGTCAGGGCATGCACTTCCTGAAATCGGGGACCGGTGACGTTCCAGTGGAAGTTCTGTGTTTTCAGGTACAGGGTGTAGCTGTCCGCCAGCAAGCTAGACAATGAGTGCGCGATATTCTGACGGGCGTTTTCAGTTAATCCGATATTGATATCCGACATGGTCGTCTCCATTCCTGGTTACTTAAAGTGGTTGAGGAGATGATATGCTCAACCCGATAAGCAATAAATTTTATTAAAACTAAAATCATGATTGATTCTAGCTATACAACCATTAATTATTCCGTTTACTCCGCCATGTTATAGCTGATCAAGACCTTAGCTAACAACCCGCCCGGGCATGATCATTTCAATTGTCACGCCATCGCTGACGCCCGAAGCCAGTTTCAGTTCGCCACGATAACTTTCCACCAGTTCGCGCACGACGGAAAGCCCAATGCCCTGACCAATCGGGCGACTATCCAGGCGCACGCCGCGCTGTAGCGCTTTTTCCCAATCCTGCGCGGGAATGCCGGGACCATCGTTCCTGATCGCCAGCGTCACAAAACCGTCCACTTCGCCAGAACCTTGAATAGACACTTCCGCATCGCCGTATTTAAAAGCGTTATCAATCAGATTGCCCAGCATCTCCATCAAGTCCGCTTCATCCGCGAGAAACGCCACATCTTCGGGCACGTTGATTTCACAATACATGCCTCGATCAGCATAGACTTTCTGTAAAACGGAGGTGACGCGATTAACCAAGGGCAGGATAGGCGTTGGTTTATGCCAAACCCCCTCCCCCCCGGCGCTGGCTCGCTTGAGCTGGTAAGTCACGACGTCATCCATCCGCGCCACCTGTTCACCCAGGGTGCGCCGACGTTCTTCCTCATTCATGTCAATAGCGCCGCGCAGCACCGCCAGCGGCGTCTTCAGACTATGCGCCAGGTCGCCGAGACTATTGCGATAGCGCTCCCGTTGTCGCCGCTCCACATCCAGGACCGTATTCAGCGCGTGGGTCAACGCGGCGATTTCTTTGGGGTAGTTTTCCGACAGAGTGTCCATCTCGCCTTTTTCAATCGCCCCCAATTCTCTGGTCACATTTTGCAGAGGCCGCAACGCCCAGCTCAGAAACAATGCAACGATGGCGCACAAGGCGATTGTGACAATCACCAGACCGATAGAGAGCGTCCTGGTGAATGAACGGGACTCCTGCTCCAGCAAAGACGCCTGCTGCCAAACCTCGAATACATAGCGACGAAAGCCATTTTCGACGAGGCCGCTGTCCACAGCGAACAGAGCAGGCAGTTGCACTTGCAGATAGCCTGGCCTGGCGTCTACGCGCCGATGGGAAATTCTGCCCGGCTCGGTCTCCGGCGCCAGCCAGGGTAATGTCTGCGGGAGACCTAAACTGGAACGGGACTGCCAGACGATAAATCCATCGCTGTTGCGCACAACCGCGACCAGACCCGACTGGGCCTGATTAAAGCGGCTTTCCTGAAGCTCTTCCGGTAAGTGCAGACTGTCGCCAGAAGGCTCCGCCGCCGCCAGCAACAAATAAAGATGCGCGCTGAGGCGATCGATGTGCGCCCGCTCCAGACTTTCCTGATAAGCGACATAAACAACCCACCCTGCCGATACCACGAAAAAGGGAATTACCAGGGTGAGCAGCCAGAAGCGGGCGCGAAGTGAGAGCCGCCGCACAGTGATCAGGCGGTCTTCTGTGGCGACCAGTTAAACCGGTAGCCCTGTCCGCGCAAGGTGGTGATCGGCTTGTTGACCCCATCCGGGTCCAGCTTTTTGCGTAAGCGGCCGATGAAAACTTCTATGACATTGCTGTCGCGATCAAAGTCCTGCGCGTACAGATGCTCCGTCAATTCAGTTTTGGACACGGCCTGACCAGCGCGATGCACCAGATATTCAAGCGTGTTGTATTCGTAAGCCGTCAGCTCCAGAGCGGAACCGTCGATTTGCACCAGCTTGGCGCGGGTATCCAGGGTCATAGGGCCAGCCTGAATCACTGGACTGCTGAACCCGGAAGAGCGTCTCAGCAGGGCGCCCAGCCGCGCCATTAATTCGGCGACGTGAAAAGGTTTCACCAGATAGTCGTCAGCGCCGGCCTCCAGGCCGCTGACTTTATCCTGCCAGTGTCCGCGAGCGGTAAGGATGAGAATGGGAAACTCCTTGCCCATGCCGCGCCACTCCTGGATCACCTCCAGGCCGGTGCGTTTGGGCAGGCCCAGGTCGACGACGGCAAGGTCATAAGGGTTTTCTTTACCCAGATAAGCGGCGACCTCGCCGTCTTCCGCCGTGTCTACGGCATAGCCATGTTTAACCAGCTCGTCCCGTAATTGGCCACGTAACAACGCTTCGTCTTCGACCAATAATATTCGCATGCTTGATTCCCGCTAACTTCCTATACCCTGTCGCTTTATCGGAGTTGACGCCCCGTTAGCTGACTCTTCCCGAGCTGCGCTCAACTACGTAGGTTTTCACCACTCCGTTGGGAAGCAAAACTTTCACCCGATAGACATCGCCCTGGGACTCAACTTTCAGCACCCGTCCTCCACTTACCTGACGCACGAGACTGGCGGCGTCCTGCTCACTCACGTCCGCCAGCAACAAGGTGTCCGCTTGCGAGGGTGAATAACCGAAGGCCGGAGCGGCCAACGCAGCCGGGGTATGCAGCCAGGCTGTCAGTAAAATGGATGTTAAGAGCAATGTTCTGGTCATGGTTCAGCTTCTCGTAGAGGGCCGCCCGCCAACCAATCAGGCGGGCTCCACAGTCACTCTGATACGAATGCGGTCACCCGGGTATTGGTCCATGCGGGTGCGGTATTCGCGTCCCTGATACTTATAGGTCACCCAGTATCCCATAGTCTCCTGCACATATTCCACGTCGTAGGTGGTTTCGCAGCGTCTTTCATTGGTGTAGTAGGACTGGGAATAAGAGGTTGATCCCCGATTGGAAATATCATGTCCGATGGACGCGCCCAGTATCGCGCCGACAGCGGTTCCAACCTGCTTATTGCGTTTCTTGTGCCCTACCGCATTACCGATGGCTCCGCCGATCACGCCGCCCAGAATAGTGCCGGTGTATGAGTCGGAAGACTGACGCGGCGCTTCGTGGCGAACCTGTTCAGTCCAGCAGGACTCGCGAGGCGTGCGATGCTCAACGGATTTAGTGATAGGCTCTACATCCACCACTTTGGCGTAATCGTATTCAGCGCCGCCGCGGTGGTGACGGCCGCCAGCAAGAGCCGGCGTGGCCAGGGTAACTGAAAGTGCGGCGACGGCCAGTGTTTTGATTTTCATGAATGAATCTCCTTGCGCTTATCTGATGGGGTCAGATTAATGCAGTCAACCTGAATGCTAACTGAACTTGCGCCAACTATTATTTGTCTGCAACGACAGGGCCTGCCCATGTCAGGCCCAGCCTCCCGCGGCTGGCCGCGCAGGCGCATCCATACGTCTGATTATTAACCGTCCTCAGCGGCGCTAGACCGCCCAGCCTTTTACTTCCTGCATAAGGAATGTGAATGCGTTCTCCACCCGGCATTGTCTGCTGCAGGTGCGGCGCAGAGCGATCAGCCCCTGAGTCACGCTCACCAGGTAACAGGCGGCGGCTTCCGCATCCACATCCCCACGCAAGCCATTATTGTCCCGCGCACGGACCAGAGCCCGAGCCAATAGCATCTCCAACTGGCGCAGCCAGTCATCCACTTTTTTCTGCACTAGTTCGTCCACGCCCCCCATCTCAGAACCCGCATTTTGAACATAGCAGCCAACTCGGCCGCCTTCGCTGCAAAGCACTGCGCTCAACCCCGCCAGGTACTCTACGACCGCTTCCAGCGCAGCCTCATCGTGCAATAAAGGCGCAGCGATACGCCGTATTACCGTATTCAAATAATGGTCAAGCGTTAAGTGAAACAGGGCCCGCTTGTCGCCAAAGGTGTTATAGATACTGAAGCGGTTCAATTCCAGTTCGTCACACAACTGCTGTAACGAAGTGGCTTCGAAGCCCTGCCTCCAGAACAGCTTCATGGCGATATGCAGTTTTTCTTGTGGGTCAAATGCGGTAGGTCTTCCCATTAATCTCTTCTGATTGCTCAGGCTCTTAAGCGGATTTTCAAACAAAGGTCGTCTACATTATAAGCAGTTCTTGACTGAACATTTAGAAAAAATCTATATTTCTAAACGATCAGTCAAAAATAAAAGGCGGAACAATGAAAATTTATCAGGCACGGATCGCGCCCAATCCTCGCAGAGTAAGAATTTTCCTGGCGGAAAAAGACATTGCGATGGAGTATGTCGAAGTCGACATTCAGAAAGGAGAACAATACAGCCCTGAATTCAAACAGAAAAATGTGCTGGGTCTGCTCCCCGTACTGGAGCTGGACGACGGCTCCCACTTGTCGGAATCCATCGCCATCTGCCGCTACTTCGAAGAAGTCCAGCCCGAGCCGCTACTGTTTGGACGAGACGCCAAAGAGAAAGCAATCGTCGAGATGTGGATCAGACGCTGTGATTTCTATTTCATGTTTCCCACCGGAATGTGTTTCCAAAACACATCCGACTATTTCAAAGGGCTCAAGCGCCAGGTTCCCGAATGGGGCGAGCTATGTCGTGAGAAGTCCGCCAAGTTTTTCAATCTATTGAACAACCATTTTGAGCATAACGATTATCTGGCTGGCGATTACTTCAGCATCGCCGATATCAGCGCGTTCTGTACGGTAGACTTCGCCAAGGTCATCCAACAGCGAATTCAACCAGAGCATACTCATTTGCAGCGCTGGTATGACGCGGTTGCTGCGCGGCCGTCCAGCAAAGCTTAAATAGCGAACGTCGCCGCATGGGCGACGCATAAGGAGCAATCTCATGATAGACCTGTATACCGCCGCCACTCCCAACGGGCATAAAATCAGCATCGCCCTGGAAGAGATGGCTCTTCCCTACACTGTGATCGCAATAGATTTGAGCTCCGGCGTGCAGAAACAGCCGGAATACCTGAAGCTGAACCCCAACGGACGCATCCCCACCATCGTGGACCGGGATAATGATGACTTTGTGGTATTCGAGTCCGGCGCTATTCTGGTTTATCTGGGCGAGAAATCGGGCGAATTTTACCCCACTGACGCCAAGCAGCGGTCACAGGTTCTACAATGGCTGATGTTTCAAATGGGGGGCATCGGTCCCATGATGGGACAGGCCAACGTGTTCTTCCGTTACTTCCCGGAAAAGCTGCAACCTGCTATAGACCGTTATCAGAATGAGGTGAAACGGCTTTTCGGCGTACTGGACGGACATTTGGCGGAAAACCAATTTCTGGCGGGCGACTACTCCATCGCAGATATCGCCAACTGGGCCTGGGTGCGCACGCATAACTGGTCTGGCGTTGATATCGTCGATCTGCCTCACCTGACTCGTTGGGTGCAGGAAATCGCCGCCCGGCCTGCCGTGCAGAAAGGCATCGAAATTCCCAAGCGCGCAGAGCCGGAAGATATAGTGAAAGGCGTACAGTCCATCCTTGTAAGGTGACGAAGCTAGAGCTTGAAGCGCTCCAGCATGCCGTCGGACGTAATGGCGATCACCTCTCCATTAGCGGCGAACGCCATGTCCAACACCGCCCCGCTGCTTGCGGGGCCCCAGATACGTCTTGCCTTGGCGGACCAGTATCCGATTTCAT
Source organism: Hahella chejuensis KCTC 2396 (assembly GCF_000012985.1). NCBI lineage: Bacteria > Pseudomonadati > Pseudomonadota > Gammaproteobacteria > Oceanospirillales > Hahellaceae > Hahella > Hahella chejuensis. The sequence continues at coordinate 6,553,848 of NC_007645.1, forward strand.
TGCCGTTCACGGCGTCAACAAGGTAGATATCGCCACGGAAAGTGCCTAGCAATAGACGACGTCCGTCCTCGGAAAATCGGGCGCTGGTGAAGTTCTCATAGCGATAGGAAAGCTTGGCTTTGGCGTCGCCGCTGATGGTGTCCCAGATCACCGCGTCTTCTCTCTGTGCGGAGGAAAACGCCAAAGCGCCGTCATTGGAGAGCGCAACGGTTTTTACCTGGTTGGAGTGAGAGAAGGTATGCATCAATGCGCCCGTGTCCAAGCGCCACAGGCGCGCGCTCTGATCATCCGAGCCAGTAATCGCCCAACGGCTGTCGCCGGAAATATCCACCGACGTTACTTCCGCTTTATGAGGAAACTCATAGCGGGCCTGACCTTTTTCCAGATCAAAATACACCGCTTGGTTGCTGCGCATGCCAAGCAAAGCGTATTTATTATTCGGACCAATGGCGATACTGGAGATTTTATCCGGCGCACGCCAAAAGTTGAGCGAGCGCCCATCCAACACATTCCAAACAGCCAGATCCGCATCGACAGCAGTAATGGCCAGCTTAGCGTCGTCCGCCATCGCTACTGCGCGGATGGTGCTGAACTCTCCCTGTTCATGATTCCAGTTGTATAGCCGCTCATTTTTGCCCACCCCCCACAAACTACCGCCATGCTGCAACGAGCCGATAAGCGCATAACCTGCGTCGGCGGAAAGCCCGGCGCTGAGCAACCCTTGTTGCGCCACTTTTAATGAACTTTCAGGGCCTTTGCCGCCACAGCCGGAAAGCAGCAAAAAGACTGATAAAATCAGCGACAGGGATTTCCACAGGTAAGTCCTTGGGGCGCGCATACTGAGTCAGGTGGTCGAGACTGAATTCAAGGTTGATTAAGGAAGTTTAGACAACCTTATATGATAGGCAAAATTATTTGTGAAAAATTAACAGCTTAGAACAAGCCGACCGCCTGAGGCGACCGGCTTTCATGATTTGGGCCGGTTCAGGCGACTTGGTCAGCGTGAGCGTTATGCAGCTTTTCGATCAGCATATCTTCCAGTTCGAAACGCTCTTCAAGGCGTTCGCCCAATCTGGAGAGTTCAGGCAACAGCGCATTCAGCTCCGACAACTCTTCCGGCGTTTTATCAAACCGGTCGTTATAGTCCAGCGCAGCTTCAGTGGTGGACTGGATCTTAGGATACAGCTCTTTCACCAGTTCCATACCGCCGTCGTTAAACTCGCGAGCTTCTTCGATTAATTGCTCGTACACTTCAAAGTGGCCTGCGGAAACGTAATCCAACAGCACTTGGCAGAACGTCTTAAAGTTTTTTACCGCTGATTCCACATCGTCAAACTTGCTCTTACCAACCAGATCGCAATAACGCACGATCAGGTCTTGCCTCTCCTTAAGCCAGCGGTCGATTATTTCACTGACGCCACCCCATCGCTCTTTGGCGTTTTGGCAATTTTCCAGCATGACCTCACCCTTATCTCTATCTATCTGTGCTAGCCGTTAGTGTTATAAGTATTTTTAATAGTGGCTTCCAACTATACGCGATCACTCGTTTGCTAAACAAGCGTACCGAATTCCTTTTTCAATGTTTTACCAAACCACGTTCAACGCGGCCTGCGCACCCATGCGAAAGCCCAGACGGCGGTAAAACCAATGAAAGCGACCAGCGTCCAGCCGGGTATGCTTAACCCCAGAAACGTCCACTGCACCTCAGCGCATTCGCCAGTGCCGGTAAGCATCATCGTCAACACTTCCGAGAATGGAAAAGCCTCCAGCATATACTCCAAACCGGGACCGCACGCAGGCACCTGATCCGCCGGCAGACTCTGCAGCCATAACTGACGCGTCGCCAGCGCCGCGCCGCCCAATGTGGTCACCCAACCCAGGAATGCATAAACCGTTGTTCCCGTGTTCTTCGGGTTATGCAGCGCCGCCGCAAGAAACACCAGTCCCGCCAGCACAAACGCGATACGCTGCGCCATACACAATGGACACGGCTCAAGATCTTTCACGTATTGCAGGTAGAAAGCGAATCCCATTAGTCCGGCGATAGCCAGAAAACACAGGAAGTAAATCGTTCGGTTAGTGAGCCATGCGGGCATGAGATCTCCTGTTCTCCTGGTAGAGTAGCGTGTCAAAACGGTTTTCGATTTTGCTGAGAATAAACTTTGCTTGCAAGACGCGAAAACCATTTGACGCTCTCCAAGGCCTTGTCTAGGCTCGAAATAACCAAAGTTTAATCAAGAGGACGCCTTCCATGGTATTCAAGCACGCGTTTCCGCGGGACATCCGTCTGCTTGCGCTGCTGGCGATCATCGCCCTGGCGACGGCGTCCGGCGCATACGCGGAAGGTCAGGATGACCTGGTGCAATATATCGATCTGAAGCCCTCGTTCGTACTTAACTACGACGGTCCCAGCAGCAAACTGAAGTTCGCCAAAATAGATGTTTCCGTACGAGTCAACACACGCACTGCGGCGTCGGCGGTGGAACACCATATGCCGGCGCTACGCAACCTGCTGGTGTTGATGTTCAGTCGTCAAACGGAAAAGGTGATGGGCTCGAATGATGGCCGCGAACAGTTGCGAGCCGAAGCGTTGCAGGCGCTGCAGGACTTCCTGCAGGAAGAGTCCGGAGGCAAAATGGTGGAGGATCTGCTGTTCACCAACTTTGTAGTGCAACGCTGACCTCTTAAGCACCGGACCCCGACGTCGCCATTACCAGCGACGTCGGCGAGACCCTTCGGTTCGACAGACTCAGGCCGTTCTCGCCTTCCCTTTCTTGTCGCCTGCTTGAGCGCCGTCTTCCCAGCCCGCCTCCCAGGCTGCGATGACAACTTCACCTCGGTACGGGCATTTAACCCGCTCCATACCCAGGACGCCCGCCATGTATCCTTGCTGATAAGCCTTGTTTAGCGTTTCCAGATTCCAATTCAGAGATAGATCTGCGGCCATACCCGGCCTCCCAATTCGCATGCCAAATTAAGTTGATGGTTCAGATTTGCTTTTATCGTTATATCGCCGCCAGCGTCGTGGATGACTTGTTTAGTAATCCCTGCAGCAGGCTGCGAGCTTATTCATTGGCTACTTCGCGACCCAGGATTAGGCCAATAGGCTTAGTCGCATTACAACAATAATCCAACACACCAATAACAAAAAGCTTCTGACGCCTAAAAAGTGTAGCAAATTGTAAACTTATGTTACAGCAGGCAAAAAGTAGCACGCCAAAAGGAGTAGAACAAGGTGAATGGCTCGGAAATGTGCACTGGTTGACGCGATGGTTGATCGGACAATTTCAGCAAGGGTAAGCAGGAGGCGCGGAGCCTGGAGAGATCAATCAAGCCGGGACCTGCACGATCCCGGCATGCTTAAAGTAGACCAGATAGGATTAGACGTACGTCAGATACTGTTTCAAATAGGCGTCGAAAGACAGGTTGTCCGCTTCCCGCAGCGCTCTTTCGTCGGCCCAGGACTGTTCACCGGCGCGAACATAGTGCTGCATACGCTCTGGAGACAACGGATTTGCGATCAATGTCTGATGATGCGCTTGCGACATCGCCAGGGTCCAGTCAACGTAGCTCTGACCGTTGGAGACCGCCGCATAGGTGCGCGCGGACGGCGTCAGGCTGGGGTCATTCACTTTCGCCCTGGCGTCACGTACAGCCACTGCATAGCTATCGCCGCCTTTAATGGCGTCCAGCTCTCTGGCGCATAATTCGACCTGCTCCAGAATGCGCGACGCCCATTCCTGGAGGCCGCCCTGAACGTAATCATTCTGCAGCAAACGCACCAGCTCAACGTCTGTGGCGCGCCCTCGAGAGACCGCGGTCAGGAAGTTCTCTTCAATGATCGAACATTCTTCATCCACGATCTTAGCGCTGTCAGACAGCAAGCAGGTCAACAGGAAGGCGTCCAGAAAACGGATTTGCGACTCGCTCACGCCGATAGGCGAGAACGGGTCCAAATCAAGGCAGCGCACTTCAATGTACTCAATCCCGCGGCGCTTGAGCGCCTGGATCGGCTTCTCGCCGCTCTGAGTCACCCGCTTGGGCCGGATGGTGTTGTAGTACTCGTTTTCGATCTGCAACAGGTTGGCGTTAAGCTGAATGTATTCGCCATCCCGCTGCAAGCCGATCGCCTCGTAACGAGGAAACGGCGTGTGCGTGGCGTCATACAGGGTTTTGACGTAGGTGCTGAGGTGATTAAAACAGATCTTCAGCGACGACTGCGCATTATTCTGGTACCCCAGATCGCTCATCCGTAAAGAGGTCGCATGAGGTAATCCCAGGGTGTCGGTCCCAAATTGATCCAGCTTATGATCGCGACCATTCAGGAAACTGCGGTCCAACGCCGGCGAGGCGCCGAACAGATACATCAACAGCCAGGACCAACGGCGGAAATTGCGAATCAATGAGAAATAGCTCTCTGATTTAAATTCCTGCAGCGGCGCGCTTTGCGCCAGCACTTCCTGATAAGCGCGCCAGAAATCATCTCCCAAGGAGAAGTTGAAATGCACGCCGGCGATGCTCTGCATAATGCGGCCGTAACGATAAGCCAACCCGCGTCGATAGACGTGCTTGATTTTACCCAGGTTGGACTCGCCGTATTCCGCGATGCGAATACTTTCATCCCCATCCAACAGACTGGGCATGCTGCCCGCCCACAGGGATTCGCCCGCAGGCAGATTGGCGTGTACGAACTGATGTATTTCCTGCAGAGAGGTCAGCAGTTCATCCACTTCACGAGTCACCGGAGTGATCAACTCCAGCAACGCTTCAGAATAATCCGTGGTGATATTCGGGTGGGTCAATGCGGAGCCCAACGCCTGCGGATGGTCGGACTGGGCGATGAAGCCCTTACTGTCGACGCGCAGACCTTCCTTTTCTATACCGCGATAGATATCCGCCAGCGCTTGGGGGTGACGACGTCTCAACTTTTCCAGTCGCGCCGCTAACTTCTCACTCATGCACGATTCCTTGCTCCAGGAACTAATATTGGAGGAGAGAACACTCTCCCCGCCTTCGCCGCCGCGTCGCTCCCGGCGAAACCCGCAGAGAGCGCGCAAAAATCTCCGCAGATGCGACCGTCCCTGGAATCACGGCAGTTATATTTAAATACTAGCCTTTCTTTCCTGGTTGCTGCTTCTGCGCTTTCAACAACAAGGCGCCGAACGAGCCCATGCCTCCCGCAGCGGATTCGTTACCGGCATTCCTCTTTTGTTTTTGAGGCTGCCGTCCGGCGTCGCGAGCGCCTGCGCTGGCGCCGCTTTGCACTTCGTCGTCCAGGCGCATGGTTAAAGCGATACGCTTACGCGCCGCGTCCACTTCGATAACCTTCACCTTCACTATGTCGCCCGCTTTGACCACTTCCCTGGGGTCTTTGACGAACTTGTGCGACAGAGCGGAGATATGCACCAGGCCATCCTGATGCACGCCGATATCCACAAACGCGCCGAAGTTGGTCACGTTGGTGACAGCGCCTTCCAACACCATGCCGGGCTTAAGGTCTTTAATATCCTCAACGCCTTCCTGGTACTGCGCGAACTTGAATTCAGGGCGCGGATCGCGGCCCGGTTTATCCAGCTCGGTCAGAATATCTTTGACCGTGGGAACGCCAAAATGTTCATCCACATAGTCATTCGCTTTCAGGCTGCGTAAGAATGTGGTGTCGCCAACCAGGGATCGCAAGTCCCGGCCATTTTTTTCTGCGATTTTATTTACCACTACATAGGCTTCCGGGTGCACCGCCGAGGCGTCCAGCGGGTTGTCGCCGTTCATGATGCGCAGGAAGCCGGCGGCCTGTTCGTAGGTCTTGTCTCCCAGACGCGGTACTTTAAGCAGTTGCTGACGATTCAGAAACGCGCCCTTGGCGTCGCGATAGGCCACAATGTTGCCCGCCAGCGTCTGGTTCAGACCCGCCACTCGCGCCAACAACGGCGCAGAGGCGGTATTGACGTCTACGCCCACCGCGTTAACACAGTCTTCCACCACCGCATCCAAGGTACGCGCCAGCTGCGTTTGGCTGACGTCGTGCTGATATTGGCCCACTCCGATGGATTTGGGATCGATTTTCACCAGTTCGGCCAGCGGGTCCTGCAAGCGTCGCGCAATAGAGACCGCGCCGCGGATGGTAACGTCCAGATCCGGAAATTCTTTTGCGGCGTATTCAGAAGCGGAATAAATCGAAGCGCCGGATTCATTGACCATAATTTTGGTCAGTTTCAGTTGCGGGAACTGTTTGATCAGATCGGCGACCAGCTTGTCGGTTTCTCTGGAAGCCGTCCCGTTGCCGATACTGACCAGCTCCACTTTGTGCTTGGCGCACAGAGCCGCCAATTGCGCGATGGATTGCGACCACTGATTTTTCGGCGCATGAGGATATATCGTCGCGTGATCGACAAACTTACCGGTGGCGTCGATCACCGCCACTTTAACGCCTGTGCGCAGACCGGGGTCCAACCCCATGGTGGCCTTGGCGCCCGCCGGCGCCGCCAGCAGCAGGTCCTTGAGATTGCTGCCGAATACATTGATGGCCTCTTCTTCCGCACGCTCGCGAATTCTACCCATCAAGTCGGTTTCCAACTGCGTCAGCAGCTTGACGCGCCAAGTCCAGCGCACCACATCCTTGAGCCAGCCATCGGCGGCGCGGCCTTTGTCGGAGATGCGCCAGTGCGCGGCGACGATGTTTTCACAGGGATGCGGCTCCAGCCGGGACTCAGGCTCGTCCGGCAACACGATCTGAAAGCTCAGCACGCCTTCGTTGCGGCCGCGAAAAACCGCCAGCGCGCGGTGTGAGGGAACGCCTTTCAGCGGCTCCTGGTGTTCGAAGTAATCGCGGAATTTGGCGCCGTCCTGTTCTTTGCCCTCTACGACGGCCACTTTCAATACGCCCTGCCCCCAGAGATGTTCTCGCAGGCGGCCGATCAATTCGGCGTCTTCCGCAAAGCGCTCCATCAGGATGTAACGCGCGCCTTCCAACGCGGCTTTAACATCGGCGACGCCTTTATCCGCATCAACAAAGCCTTCCGCCAGAGTTTCAGGAACCAGCGTGGGGTCCGCCAGCAGCTGTTCCGCCAACGGCTCCAATCCTGCTTCTTTGGCGATCTGCGCTTTGGTGCGGCGTTTGGGTTTATATGGGAGATACAAATCCTCCAGGCGGTTCTTGGTGTCCGCATCGATGATCTGCGCGCGCAACTCGTCGGTGAGTTTGCCCTGCTCCTCAATGCTGCTCAGGATAGTCTGCCGCCGATCTTCCATTTCACGCAGGTAGCGTAAACGGTCTTCCAAGTGACGCATCTGGGTGTCATCAAGACCGCCAGTGACTTCCTTACGATAACGGGAGATAAATGGAACGGTAGCCCCTTCATCTAGCAGCGTGACGGCCGCCGCAACCTGTTCGGTTTTGGCGTTGAGTTCTTGGGCGATAACGCGATAAATCTTTTCCATTAAAAACCTGTTTACTCAGTTCTTTGCATAATATCTGCTGAATTTCGCCAGCTCGCTCTCCCATTGTCTATAGGGGTCGAAGTCTTGCGCAGCCCCGTCCTTTTACTCAAGAAATTCCTTATCAATCAACGGCCATTGCAGTTACAACAGGCCTTGGGCGACGCCTTCGACACAGGGGGACGGCCGACAGTCTTATATTCCGGGCGTCCCATTATATAGATCAGGCCTCAAACAAGAAGAGCCAAAACAGACAGGGGGAATGCGGTTTGGACAGGCCAGTCCTTACTCATTACTGCTTGCGCAAGCGGCGCAGGTCGCCGGCCACCTGCAGAAAATCGCAGAATTCATGGAAAGGCAACGGGCGCGCGAACCAGTAGCCTTGGGCCTGATCGCAGTTATGCTGGCGCAGAAATTCCAACTGCTCAGGTTTCTCTACGCCTTCGGCGACAACGGTCATGGAAAGACTATGCGCCAGCGAGATCATCCCACTGACCAGAGTGGCGTCTTCAGCAATCGTGCAGACGTTCTCGATAAAGGACTTGTCTATCTTCACCGTGGAGATAGGCAGGTTGCGCAAGTTGGTGAACGAGGAGTAGCCCGTTCCGAAGTCGTCCAGCGCGAAGCGCAGCCCCAGATGAGTCAACTCTTTCAGGCATTTGAGCGTGTAGTCCCGGTCAAACATCATCGCGGACTCGGTCAGCTCGAACTCGAACTTGGTGGTGTCGATATTGGCGTTATAGATAATGCGGAAGACTGTTTCCGACAAACGCCTGTCGAAAAACTGTCGGAACGACAGGTTCACCGCACACACCAGGTCGTCATACCCCATTGTCTGCAACATATTGAGATCCCGGCAGGCGCGCTCCAGCACCCAATATCCCATGGGAATTATCAGACTGCTGCGCTCGGCGGCGGCGATAAAAGCCGCAGGCGTCAGCACGCCCAGACGCGGATGGGGCCAGCGCACCAGCGCTTCCATGCCCACCACTTCGCCACTGCGCACGTCGATCTTGGGTTGATAGTAGAGGTCCAGCTTGTCGCCGCGCAGCGCCTGCCGGAACTCGGTCTCCAGCTCCAGGCGCATATCCAGTTCACGATTCATGCGATCATTGAAAAAGCGATAACTGACGCCATGCTCTTTTTTGGCGTCGAACATCGCCTGATTGGCGCGGCGAAGCAGTAAATCCGCGCTGTCGCCAGACTCTGGAAACACCGCCATACCCATGGATGCGGTCAAATTCACCGGATGCTGATTGACGACGAAGGCCTGTTCGAAAACGTTAGCCATTTTTTTGGCCACATTGATCAGGCTGAAACTTTCCTGACCATCTTCAAGAATGACGGCGAACTCATCCCCTCCCACCCGGGCCAGGCAGTCGGAGCGCCGCAACACCTGGCGCAATCGCGCCGCCATCATCTTGATCAGAATGTCCCCCGCCCGATACCCCAGGGACTGATTCACAGTGCGGAATTCATCCACATTCACGAATATCAGGCCAACCCGATGCTTAACCCGCTCCGCGCGCAGAATCGCCTGATGCAGGCGATCATAGAAGCGGGCGCGATCCAGGATGCCGGTCAGGCTGTCCAATTGCTCGCGCATTTCAAAGTCGAGGCGATACAGCTCGCGATACCAGGCCCGACGCAGCGCCCGCACCAGCAAAGAGGCGTCCAGGGAGGATTTACACAAGTAGTCCGCGGCGCCGGCCAGAATCAGGCTCCGGGCGCGCCGTTCCTCAGCGAAGGGCCCCAACGCAATGACTGGCGCATCGGCATGATGAGACAGGATGCGTAGAAAACTGTCCTTGTCGCCGTCAAACTGGTTTTCCTCCCACAGCACCATGTCAAACTTGCGTTTGCGCAGTATGTCCATGGCCATGGGAATGCTGTTGCACCAGTACAGTTGGATATCCGACTCAGCGGCGGTCAGGTGTTGCAGCCAGAGAAAGTCGCAATGTGACTTCACTATCGCCAGCACATCCACATTGTCTTCAGTGCAGGAGACGGCCCGAACGCCAGATTGATCCGGATTCATAAGAGATTGTCCGACATGCTCGCTCATGCAGTAAATCCCCTCAACCGCGATTTAACGCAGTGTGATGACAGAACTTATTCACGGCGGCGGTTAACATTTGCAACTAGCGCCAACTTTTACGGTAATTTAGCCATGACGTTATTGCAGCTTATATAGAATGTTAGAATTTTAGTGACAACACTTAACATTTAGACCATTTTCGTTTTTTTTTCCTGTCCGCCTCGGAAATTATTAACATGGCAATGATATTGGCATGTTAATCATCAGGCGCATGGGTGCGCCTGCGCGGCGGCTAGCCGCGGGAGACAGGGCCTGACCTGTGCAGGCCCTGTCGTTGCAGACAAATAGAAGGAAGCTATTTGTCTGCCTGGTTAATATTGTGCGGGCGCGCTTCCCCGTTATAAGCATTCGTTATCAACCAGGCTGCGAATGTCTGATAAAATGCCGCCCAGTTTTTTCCCAGCCATGAGCAAACCGTGTCGCAACTCAATCCCCGTCAACGTGAAGCCGTTAAATACATCGACGGCCCTCTACTGGTGCTCGCCGGCGCCGGCAGCGGCAAGACCAGCGTTATTACGCGAAAAATCGCCTATCTGATCGAAGAATGCGGCCTCAAGGCCAAGCATATCGCCGCGGTGACGTTCACCAATAAAGCCGCCCGTGAGATGAAAGAGCGGGTCAGCGCGTTGGTATCTGGACCTGCCGCCAGAGGTCTGACGGTCTCGACCTTTCACAACCTGGGAATGAATATCATTCGCCTGGAGCATAAAGCCGTGGGACTCAAACCCGGCTTTTCCATTTTTGATCAGCAGGACTGCAAAGCCATCATCAAAGACCTGCTGTTCAAAGAGTTCGATGAAGCGGAGGAAGACGTCGACCAACTACAGGCGCACTTCTCCAATTGGAAAAACGACATGCTGACGCCGGCGCAGGCGATCAAGCAGGCGATTACCGCCGAGGATCTGACCGCGGCGCGCCTGTATGAGCGCTACGACCACTATCTGCGCGCCTACAATGCGGTGGATTTCGACGATCTGATCCTTATGCCGGTGATGCTGTTCCGCAATCATCCGGAAATATTGGCCGCGTGGCGCCTGCGCATCCGTTATCTGCTGGTGGACGAATATCAGGACACCAACCTCAGCCAATACGAGCTGGTGCAGCAACTCGTGGCGGGGCGTCAGGCCTTCACCGTGGTGGGCGACGACGACCAGTCCATCTACGCATGGCGCGGCGCCCGGCCGGAAAATCTGGTGCGTCTGCAAAAAGACTTCCCGACCCTGAAGCTGGTCAAACTGGAGCAGAACTACCGCTCCACCGCCCGTATCCTGAAAGCGGCCAATACGCTGATCGCCAATAACCCCCACGTTTATGAAAAGGCGTTGTGGAGCCAGCTGGGCATGGGGGATGAAATTCGCATTATCCGCGTACGCAATGAAGAGGCGGAAGCGGAGCGCATTGCTTCGGAAATCATCGATACACGCCTGAAAAAGCGGGCCCAGTACAAAGATTTCTCCGTGCTGTATCGGGGTAATCATCAATCCCGTCTGCTGGAGCTCAAACTGCAGGCGTACCAGATTCCCTATCGCATCAGCGGCGGCACGTCCTTTTTCTCCCGCAACGAAATCAAGGACGCCATGTCCTACCTGCGCCTGCTGGCCAACCCGGATGACGACGCCGCCTTCCTGCGGGTGGTCAACGTACCGCGACGGGAAATTGGGCCGGTGACTCTGGAGAAGCTGTCTTCCTATGCGGAGTCACGCAAAATCAGTCTGTTTTCCGCCATCTCCGAGTTTGGATTGGAAAGCGTGCTGACCGGCAAAACACTGGATCATCTGCGGGAATTTTCGGAGATCATCCTGCACACTGGCCAGAAGTGCGAAGAGGAACACGACGCGGTTCCTGTACTGAAGCAGCTATTCACGCGCATAGATTATGAAGAGTGGCTGCTGCAGAACAGCACCTCGCCGCAACAGGCGGAGCGGCGCATGGCCAACGTATGGATATTGCTGGACCAGGTGGCGCGCATGCTGGAGTACGACGCCGCGGCGGACGAGCAGATGACCCTCAAAGACGCCATCGGCAAACTGCTGTTGCGGGATATCATGGATCAGCAGAAGGAAGAAGAGGACGAGGATAAAGTCCATTTGCTGACACTGCATGCGTCCAAAGGTCTGGAATTTCCCCATGTATTTATCATGGGTCTGGAAGAGGACATTCTGCCTCACCGCAACAGTATCGAGACCAACCAGATCGAGGAAGAGCGTCGCCTGATGTACGTGGGCATCACCCGTGCGCAACGCAGTTTGTGCCTGACCTTCTGCTCCGAACGCAAGCAGTTCGGCGAGAAAATCGAGACCATTCCCAGCCGCTTCCTCGACGAAATGCCGCAGGAAGACCTGGTGTGGGAAGGCCTGGGACAGCGCAACGAAGAGCGCAATCAGGCGCGCGGCCGCGCTACCCTGGATGCGCTATTGCGGGACCTTGGGGATTAAACCTCAAACACTACCGCCGCATTCTCCGGTCGGAAACGGTGGTTGGCGATGCTGGCGTTGATATAGGTGCAACCGTCTTTTTCAAGAACGCCATAGCTTTCATGAATGTGTCCGCATACGTGGAAGCGTGGGCGAATACGCGCAATGGCCTGGGTCAGTTCCTCACACCCTACCCTCAGGCCGCCAACGGTCTGATCGTGGACGCCGAATGCCGGGCCGTGGGTAATCAACACATCGGTATCCTCGTCTATCAGATCCCACTTGGCTTTCAGCTCCCGCCCCCGCTGCAGATTAAACGCCCAATTATGGAAAAAGGGTTGCCAGGGAGAGCCGTAAAACTTGACGCCATCAATGGTGACCGCCTCGTCCTGCAGATACACCGCATTGGTCAGCAGCATGCGACAGGCTTCTTCTTCCCGCGCGAAACACCAGTCATGGTTGCCGGCGATAATGATTTTCACCCGATGGGGCAAAGCGCCCAGAAACGCATTGAACGCCTCCACTTCCTTTAATTTTCCCTGCCCGAATATATCCCCGGCGTGAATCAACACATCTCCGTCGGGAATATCAATCTTGTCATACATGCCATGGGTATCGCTGATGGCGACGCACTTCATCTGAATCATCCTTCTCCGATTGACACTGCCAGTCCGGCATCATACCCAAATAAACACGCTGAAAACGACCGCTTTGTCGCAGTTCGCTATTCACCTCTGGCGTTATAGCGAAGCAGCCGCCCTGGCGGCCTGATCGTAGACGCCGGTCAGGGTGCGCAACACCCGCGCCACTTCGCCGATTTCTTCATTGCTGATGCCGGTGGTGAGCAGCGTATCCACCAGACAGTCATTGCGCACTTCCCGGTACTTGAGACAAAGCTCCGCGCCGCTTTCCGTGGCGGAGTAAAAGGTTTCCTTACCGACTTTTTCACTGGTCACCAGTCCCATTTTCGCCAGCTTGCGCAGGGAGTATGACACCGTATGGGTGTCGTCGATGTGCAGGATGAAGCAGATATCGGCAATGCGCTTGGGCCGCTCGCGGTGATACACGTTATGCAGCACCAGTATATCGATGGTGCTGAGCTCTTTATTGCCCGCCGCGGACATGCAGTGCACCAACCAGCGCTGGAATGTGTTTTCAGCCATTATCAATGCGTACTCAAACTCGCTGAGCTCAACGCTGCGCTCATTGAGCAGGTGGCTGGAGGAGACGATTCTTGATTTTGTCATGGTGTGTGTTGTTTCCTTCTTGGTCTCGCCAATGTGGGCCAGAGCATACTTTCGGCGCCGGGCAATGTCTAATCCTGCCGCCGAAAGCCGCTCCGTCAGGCGTTGTCTAGTCCTTTTGCGACTCGCCGAAACCGCCGCCTCCGGGGGTTTCGATTTGCAGGCGGTCCCCCGCTTCCAATTGCAGGCTAACCTGAGCGCCCAGAGACTGAACGCCGCCGTCACGGCGAATCACCCGGTTTACGCCCACTTGTCCAGGTTCGCCGCCGGATGCGCCATAGGGCGCCACTTCCCGCCGGTTGGACAGAATGCTGACCTGCATAGGCTTGAGGAATCGCAGACTGCGACATACGCCGTCGCCGCCGCAATGCCGCCCGCCGCCGCCGGAACCGCGCCGCACCTTGAACTCCTCCAGCAATACCGGGAAACGCCATTCCAGCACTTCCGGATCGGTCAGGCGCGAATTGGTCATGTGCGTATGCACCGGCCCAGCGCCGTCGGCATTGGCCGTAGCGCCGTCACCGCCGCAGATGGTTTCGTAATACTGGAACTCATTGTCGCCCCAGGTCAGGTTGTTCATCGTGCCCTGGGCAGCGCCTTTCACGCCCAAGGCGCCGAACAGCGCATCCACCACCAGCTGGGAGACCTCTACATTGCCCGCCACCACTGCCGCGGGATAACAAGGATTCAGCATGGAGCCTTCCGGGACAATAATCTGCAATGGCCGCAGACAGCCGCCGTTGAGGGGAATCTGATCATTGACCAGACAGCGGAATACATACAATACCGCCGCATGCACCACCGCCAGCGGCGCATTGTAATTACGCGGGTGCTGTGGGCTGGAGCCGGTGAAATCCACCGTCGCCGTGCGCTGGTCGCGATCCACCTGGATTTTCACTTGCACCTTATGGTCGTCATCCATGGCGTATTCAAATTCGCCATCGGACAGCACATCGATGACCCGACGCACGCACTCTTCCGCATTTTCCTGCACATGCTTCATGTAAGCCTGCACCACTTCCAGGCCATACTGGGACACCACTTTCTGCAGCGCCTGCACCCCCGCCTCGCACGCCGCCACCTGGGCGCGCAGGTCCGCGATGGTGAACTCGATATTGCGCGCCGGATGAGGACCGGACAGGAACAGCTCCCGAGTCATCTTCTCCTGGAATACGCCTGCATCCACCAGTTTGACGTTATCCAGCAGAATGCCTTCTTCATCTATATGACTGGAATCCGACGGCATGGAGCCCGGAGCCACGCCGCCCACATCCGCATGATGTCCCCGTGACGCTACGTAGAAACAGATATTTTCCCCAGCGCTGTCGAACACAGGCTTAATCACCGTGATATCCGGCAAGTGAGTGCCGCCGTTATAGGGATCGTTGAGCATGAATACATCACCGGGACGCATGGTTCCGGCATTGCGCGCCATCACTGTCTTGATGCTGTGGCTCATAGAACCCAGATGCACCGGCATGTGCGGCGCATTGGCCACCAGCTCGCCCTCTGCGTCAAAAATCGCACAGGAGAAATCCAGTCGCTCTTTGATGTTTACCGACACCGCCGTGTTTTGCAGCACCAGCCCCATTTGTTCTGCGATGAACATGTACAGGTTATTGAAGATCTCCAGCATCACCGGGTCGGCGTCAGTGCCTATCGAATGGCGCTGCGGACGCGCGGCGACGCGCTCCAGCACCACGTCATTGCGATCCGTCAGCTGCGCACGCCAGCCTGGCTCCACCACGATCGCGCCGATTTTCTCCACGATCACAGCGGGGCCGTCAATGGCGCGTCCCTGGGGAATATTTTCACGCACGTAAAAAGGAGCCTGATACTGCTCGCCGCCGGTAGTCAGCGGCAGCAGTTTATCCGGGGTCAGCTTGCCCCCCTGACAAGGCGCGGTCGCCGCCACCTGTGCGTCACCGCGCCCGGAGACTTCCACTTGCACTGCTTCCACCATGAGCGTTTTATCGGCGACGACAAATCCGAAGCGCTTTTCATGCTCGATAGAAAAAGCCTGACGCACCGCATCCACTGCGTCCAGCGCCACCAGAATAGAGGTGTCGGAACCTTGATACTTAATATGCAGTCGCGCGGAGGATTCAATACGCGCCGCCGGAACCCGTTGCTCCGTCAGTTTGGCGGCGGCGTCCTGGCTCATGCGCTCGACCAGCGGCGTCAGCTCCGCAATCAATGCTTCCGACAAGGGCTTTTCTACTGTGGTTTCCGCCATTTCCCGCACATCCGCCAGCCCCATGCCGAAGGCGGATAACACGCCGGCGTAGGGGTGTAGGAATACCCGTTTCATTCCCAAAGCGTCCGCTACCAGACAGGCATGCTGGCCGCCAGCGCCGCCAAAGCAACAGAGGGTGTAGTCCTGCACATCGTAGCCGCGCTGAGTGGAGATATGCTTGATAGCGTGGGCCATGTTATCCACCGCAATCGCCAGGAAACCTTCGGCCACTTGCTCCGGCGTACGCGTATCGCCGGTCTGATCCTGAATCTGCTGGGCCAGCGCCGCAAATTTTTCCCGCACGCACTCTGCGTCCAGGGACTGATTCGCTTCGGGACCAAACACTTTCGGGAAATAATCCGCCTGCAGTTTGCCCAGCATGACGTTGCAGTCGGTCACCGTCAGCGGTCCGCCATTGCGATAACAGGCCGGCCCCGGATAAGCGCCGGCGGACTCCGGCCCTACGCGATAACGTGAGCCGTCAAACTTAAGCACCGAGCCGCCGCCCGCCGCCACCGTATGAATCGACATCATCGGCGTTTGCAGGCGGAACCCGGCCACTTCCGTTTCGAAACTGCGTTCATATTCGCCGCGATAATGGCACACATCCGTGGAGGTGCCGCCCATGTCGAAGCCGATCAGCTGCTCGAAACCCGCCGCTTCGGCGGTTTTCACCATGCCCACCACGCCCCCGGCGGGGCCGGACAGTATGGCGTCTTTACCATTGAATACGCGGGCGTCGGTCAGTCCGCCATTGGACTGCATGAACATCAGCCGTCCCGGTTCGCTGGCCATGGAGCCCAGCTGCCCTGATACCTGGTTGACATAACGCTTAAGGATCGGCGACAGGTATGCATCCACCACCGTGGTGTCGCCCCGACTGACGATTTTCATCAGCGGGCTTAATTCACTGCTCACCGACACCTGGGTATAACCAATATCCCGCGCCAGTTGCGCGACTTTGCTTTCATGCTCGCAGAAAGCGTAACTGTGCATAAACACGATGGCGCAGGAACGCAGGCCGCGCTCATAGGCCGCGCGCAACGACTTTTCGGCGCCCGCCACGTCGAGAGGCGTCAACACTTCGCCTTGGGCATTGATGCGTTCATTCACTTCCGCTACTTCGGCGTAGATCATGTCCGGCAAACGAATATCCAGAGCGAACAGGTCCGGACGCGTTTGATAACCGATGCGCAGAACATCGGCGAAGCCTTTGCTCACCACCAGCAGCGCCGGCTCGCCTTTGTGCTCCAGCAATGCATTGGTGGCGACGGTGGTGCCCATTTTGATTTCTTCGATATCCTGCTCCGGCACCTGCGCGCCTCGGGGAACGCCCATGAGTACGCGCACGCCTTCCAGCACCGCGTCAGGATATTGCGCAGGGTTCTCGGAAAGCAGCTTATGGGTGATCAATTCTCCTGCAGGATTACGCGCCACGATGTCTGTAAACGTTCCGCCCCGGTCCACCCAGAAACGCCATTTGCCCGCACCCGCCATGTTTGTCTTTTGTGTTGTCATTATGTCTGTCACCTCAAAAAATCTCTTAACCCGCTCAGCCGCGATTGCTCAAAGTCTGCGGCAGCCACAACGCAATTTCCGGATACGTACTGAGCAGCGCCACCGCCGCCACCAGAATCAGGAAGAACGGCGTCGCATAGCGGGCCACCCTGAAAATATCCCTGCCGGTCAGGGATTGGATAACAAACAGATTGAAACCGACCGGCGGCGTGATCTGCGACATTTCCACCACCAGCACCAGATAGATGCCGAACCAGACCAAATCGAATCCGGCCTTTTCCGCCAATGGCAGGATGACCGATGTGGTCAGCACCACCACGGAAATGCCATCGAGGAAACAGCCGAGTAGAACAAAGAACAGGGTCAGCGCCACGATCAGCAATGCCGGAGACAGTTGCATGGCGCCAATGAATTCAGCCAACTCCCGGGGAATGCCCGTAAACGCCATGGCGACAGTGAGAAATGAAGCGCCGGCGAGAATAAAAGTGATCATGCAGGAGGTGCAGACCGCTCCGATCAGGCTGCGCTTAAACATATCCCAGCTCAGCGACCCGGTCAGGGCGGTTAACGCCAGCGCTCCGATAACGCCAAGAGTGGCGGCTTCCGTAGCGGTGGCGACGCCAGCGTATATGGAGCCGATGACAAAACCGATCAGCAACGTCACAGGCAGGAGACGCCTCAACGCAGTGAGTTTGGTTTTCATATCCGTTTTGCCTTCCGCTGCTGGAACCTTATGTCGGTTTAGCAGGGACCAGATCACCGTGTATCCCATAAACAGGCAGATCAACATCAGTCCAGGGATCGCTCCCGCCATGAACAGACGGTCAATGGACACTTCCGCGGCGACGCCGTACACGATCAGAATTATCGAAGGTGGAATTAGTAATCCCAGAGTACCGGAGCCAGCCAAGGTCCCAATCGCCATGGTTTCGTCATAGCCGCGCTTTTTCAGCTCCGGCAGGCTCATTTTGCCGACTGTGGCGGTGGTCGCCGCGGAGGACCCGGAGACAGCGGCGAATATGCCGCAGCCCAGAATATTCACGTGTAGCAGTCCGCCTGGCAGACGCTGTAGCCAGGGAGAAAGCCCTTCGAACAGGTCTTCCGACAGGCGGGTGCGAAACAAAATCTCTCCCATCCAAACAAACAGCGGCAATGCGGACAGCGTCCAGTTGGAGGAAGCGCCCCAGGTCGTGTTCGCCATAATGGCCCCGATCTGCGCATTGTCATTGAGCAGCATGGCGACAAAGGCCACGGTGAACAGCGTTGATCCCACCCAGAAACCAAACGCCAGGAAGGTGAACAACACCCCCATCAGCAACATCGTTAATTGCAAAGTATCCATAAACGCTTACTCCACCGCCGCTTCGCCGGCTTCCTGCGCCGTCACGTAGCTGGGTTTGCGTTTAAGCAGCGCTGCGACCCAATCGTCCAGCACGGCGATAAAAAATAAAGCCAGTCCCGCCAGCATGACGCTTTGAGGCATCCACAAAGGCACTGCAATATAGCCCGTGCTGACATCTTCGAATTCGTATGTTTCCAGAACAAAGCCACCGACCGCGTAGGTAATAAAACCAACCAGAATCAGCAGCGCCGTCAGGTTGAACAGCTCCACATAGCGCTGCGCAACGCCTTTTACCTGACGGGTAAGAAAGGTCACGCGAATATGGCTGTTATGGCGAAAGCTGTACGCCAGGGCGAAAAAGGTGGCCGAGGCCAGAAAGTAACCGACGAAATCTTCAACGGAAGGAACAATCAGACCAAACCAGCGTCCCACTATCTGCATCGTCATCAACAGACAGATCAGCACCATGCTCACGGACGCCAGGACAAGGCCCGCCTTGTATAGGCGATCAAGCGTAAGTCTCAGCATTTTCATCTTCCCACAGCGTGTTATGGGTATTGTTTTTATTTGTGAGGCGGACTCTCGTGAGCCCGCCTGAAGGGCGGACGGAAAGGGAATTAGCCGCCGTTGAGTCCTTTCACAATTTCAACGCCTTCAGGGCCGACTTCGTCCTGCCATTCCTTCGCCATGGTCTGGCCGACTTTGCTGAACTCGCTGATAAACGCCTGCGTGGGCTCAGTCACATTCATGCCGTGCTTGGCCAGGTCAGCGGTTTTCTCAGTGGTTTCCTGCTCCGCCATTTTCCAGCCGCGCTCTTCCGCCTCTTTGGCTGCTTGCAGCACCGCATCCTGTTGTTCCTTGCTCAAACGTTTGAAGGAGCGCAGATTCACAAACACCATGTTCTTGGGAATCCAGGCGCGACTATCCATGTAATAACGGGAAAAGTCCCAGGCCTGACTGGAAACGCCTGTCGTAGGTGAGGTCACCATAGCGTCGATGATGCCGGTGCTGAACGCCTGCGGAATTTCCGGAGTCTGCACAGTAGTGGGCGTTGCGCCTAACAGTACGGACAGGCGCGAAGTTGACGGACTGTATGCGCGCATCTTCAGACCTTTAAGGTCATCAATAGCGGCCAGTTTTTCCTTGGTGTAAATGCCCTGGGGCGGCCAAGGCACGCTGAAGAGCAGCTTAAGCCCTTGTTTCTCCAGTTTCTTTTCAATGTGTGGGCGACTCGCGTCATAGAGTTTTTTGGCGCCGTCGAAACTGGTCACCAGAAATGGAATGTTATCGACTTTATAGATGGGATCGTCATTGCCCAGCAGCCCCATGAAGACCTCGCCAATGGGAGCCTGGCCGGTGCGCACGGCGCGGAATATCTCAGGGTGTTTGAACAGAGAAGCGCCGGAGTGCACCACGATTTTCAGATCGCCGCCGGTGGCTTTATCAATATCCGTCGCGAATTCGCGAATGTTCTGCGTGTGATGAGTCCCGTCCGCATAGGGGGTAGGCATATCCCACTTAGTGGCGGCGAAGCCAGTGGATGCGGATAACGAAAGCAGAAAGGATAAACAGAGTCTTCTTATTTTCATTGGGTTTGCACCTCTTGTTGGTTCAGGGAGACCTGAATTGCTATCGAAAGATCATATTTACACAAAAAATCCTTTTTGAATACGTTTTGCATTCATTTTACATTCAAAAACTTTAACCCGACCTAAAACAAAGAGGTAAACCATTGACGTTACAGGATTCCCTCCATGGATGCGGAATAACAAGGGATGTGTATATCAGGAAGGGGCAAATGACAGGCGAAAAAAAACCGCCCTACGGCGGTTTCTTTTGCTACGGTGGGTAAGCTTACTGGCTCTGCTCAACAATAAACTCAACCGTGGCTTTAATTTCATCATCGGAACAATCGCCACAGGTGCCGCGCGGCGGCATGCCTCTGATGCCATTGATCGCATGGGTCACCAGCGTTTCCATGCCTTGTTCGATACGTGGACCCCAAGCAGCCGCATCGCCTTTTTTCGGCGCGTTGGCGACGCCAGTGTCGTGACAGGCGAAACATTTACTGGCATATATATCAGCCGGTTCACGGGGGCCGGACGGCGCAGCGGCGGCTACAGCAGCCTGAGCGGCTTTACACTCCTGACCTTCCACGCACACTTCGCCCACAGGCTTAATGCGTTCTGCAATCTTCTCTTCAGCTGGAGTTAATGACCACACAGTGCCCGCAAACACCATCGCCAACATTGCGGTAATCGCTTTCACGGTTGTCTTCACGACCCATCCTCATCAGCAGCTTAAAATTATTAATGGCGCATTATAACGGCATCGCCGCAGAAATAAAGCAGAGGCTCCGGGTTATCAAAGGACCTGCGGCGCGCATTTTTGATCCATGACAGTTCCCGGGCGAAAGCTTTAGAACCCCCACAAATGACCATCCCAAGCGCTTTCTCGATAAGCTTCCACAACTCGGGATGAAAAGTGGATTCGCCTCTACCGCCTCGCTATAATGCCCGACGCGCTTAACCGAGCGCACTTGTTCGCGCTCACAAGGCTCGAGCCTACCCCGACGCCAAAAGCGGAGGGGCCGCGCTTATTTTTCCCAGCGCACATTCCAATCCAGCAACGTCATGGTAACGCCGATGCGCCTCGCACCTTATAGACGCCACCTCATCATTACGGAGTTCGTCGCCCTCGCCTTCCTGATCGGCTCCATGTACCTGTTCGCCCAGATGGCGAAGCAAGGCGAAGTGGTTTCCCCCCGACTTTGGCTAATACCTATTATTTCCAGCTTTCTGGTAATCTCAGGTTTTTGCGGCAATCTTTATATCCGCTGGGTGGAGAGCGTCAGCCAGACAGATGGACAATCATCAGGCGGGAAACCTGTTCAGCGAGTGTTCATATATCTGCTGATAGTCTCCTTATATATCATCTGGTTTATGGCGGTGGCTCAAGCATGGTCCTCTCATCAGGCGTTAAGCGCCTCACCCTAGCACTTTTACTCTGTTCTGTGTCAGCTTCCAGCTGGGCGCTGCGATGCGGCAAGGATCTGGTCTCAGAATCAGATCTGGATTACGAAGTTCAGGCCAAATGCGGCCCGCCGGAGCATATCAGTCTGATCGGCTACGGCCTGACGGATGATAAAACCCGAGAGTTTAAAATCGAGCGCTGGATTTATCGGCAGCCAAACAAAACTCTGTTCATCCTGCAGTTTGAAGCCGGCAAGCTCGTGGATATTTCCTGGAAACGCGCACCCTGATTCATTCAACGCATAAAATAAAAGGCCGGCGCTCCGAAGAACGCCGGCCTTTTTTGTATCTCATTCTTTATCGATAGCTCAGCCGAATCAGATGCTGTCGATCTTTTCCAGCAGTTCCGCCGTCTTGGCCTCCATCAACGCCTGATCCCCACGAGACTCAACGTTCAAGCGCACCAAAGGCTCGGTGTTGGACATACGCAGGTTAAAGCGCCAGTCGTCGAATTCCACACTCAGGCCATCCACGAAATTCACGGATTTCGCCTTGGGCGCGTATTCTTCCTCGATGGCTTTCAGCACTTTGCCCGCATCTTCCAGGGTACGGTTGATTTCACCGCTGGCGGGATACTTTTTCATGCGGTCGTCAATCAAACTGGACAGCGACTTGCCGGTAGCGCTGATCAGGTCCGCCACCATCAACCAGGGGATCATGCCTGAGTCGCAGTAGGCGAAGTCACGGAAGTAGTGATGCGCGCTCATTTCGCCGCCATATACCGCGTCTTCATCACGCATACGCTGCTTGATGAAGGCATGTCCGGTTTTGCTCTGGATGGCTTTGCCGCCTGCCGCTTCAACCACGTCGATGGTGTTCCAGACCAGACGCGGATCGTGAATGATGCCCGCGCCAGGGTGCTTGCTCAGCAACTGCTCCGCCAGCAAACCTACGATGTAGTAACCTTCAATGAAGCGTCCGGTTTCGTCGAACAGGAAACAGCGGTCATAGTCGCCGTCCCAAGCCACGCCGAAGTCAGCGCCAGATTCCAGCAACGCAGAACGAGTGCTGTCGCGGTTTTCCATCAAAAGAGGGTTAGGCACCCCATGCGGGAAGTGTCCGTCCGGCTCGTGATGTACTTTGACGAAGGTGAACGGCAGGTGTTTTTCCAGCTCATCGATAACCAGACCCGCGCCGCCGTTACCGGCGTTGACCACGACTTTCATCGGCTTCAATGCAGAGGCGTCAACGTAAGTCAGCAGGTGCTGAATATAGGCTTCCAGAGTGTCCAGCTTGTGATAGGAGCCTGGCTTTTCGGCGTCTTTGAACTCGCCCGGCACTTTGCCTTTGATATCCAACAGGCCGGTATCGGAACTAATCGGGCGGGAATCCACGCCAACCAGCTTCATGCCGTTGTAATCCTGGGGGTTGTGGCTGGCGGTCACCATGATGCCGCCGTCCATTTTGTGATAGAAAGTCGCGAAATACACCTGCTCTGTGCCGCATAAACCGATGTCGTAAACATCGGCGCCGGCCGCCATCAGGCCTTTGCTTAAGGCTTCGGCCATAGCCGGACTGGACAGGCGGATGTCATAGCCAACCACTACTTTCTTAGCTCCGGTCACCTCAACATAGGCGCGGCCAATCCGTTCCGCGATATCGTTATTCAGCTGGTCAGGCACGCGGCCTCTGATGTCATAGGCTTTGAAACAGCTAAGATCCATGAATGCGTTACTCCAGTATGTGTCTGTAAATATGGACTGCAATGAATATAAGTCGATTGTAAAGTGGATATCGGGCCGTTGCACTGCGCCAAAAGGAATATATTTCCGCCATGGAAATACCCCATAAACCTCATTCATGCAGACATTCGAACCGTTGCGTACAGTCACCGCCGCAGTAGGTCAGGATAAGGTCGATACAACTGTTGGCGGCGGCGCGCACGCTCTCCGCCGCCATATCGGCATGTCCCTGAACGATCAACAAAATCCTGCGACTTGACGGCTGTAGACAAGTCTCCCTGGATTGACGGCAATCCATCCTGCACAACACCCGGTCGGCGTCGTCCAGATAAGCAAACTCCCCCGCCGGCGCACGCGCCAGCTCTTCTGCGCCCAGCGGCGCGAACCTCTCCACGCCCCGGGTGATATCCAGGCGCACATCGCCTTCCAACCTGTCGATATCATGAGCGCCAATGGAAATTCTTCGCTCTAAAGACATCAGGTTATAGATATCCACCACAGGACTGATTAACGGAATATCGCCATTACGCCGCAGGGTTCCGATCAGATTTTCAACTGAAACCGGGAAGCGTTTCCAGGATCGCGCCATCGACGCCTTTAGTCGTCGGTAGCCGCCAATATGGGGGTCTGAATCCAAATCACAACCCTGATACGCCGCCACCGCTTGCGCCAACTTTACCTTCCTAAGGGCATGTAAATAAGGTGTATAGTCCTTGTTATTCACATCCTCCAGCGCCACTGCGACCACCTGCAAACCTAAATTCGCGGCGGCGTGGGTCATCTGAAAATCAACCATCCCTAAACTCCTTTTGCTGGGCGTACGTCAACGCGATGGTTGACTGGCGCAGGCCAAAAAAGGCAGGGGAAAACAAGCTCGCCCTGCCTGATCGCTTCAATCGTCCCGGCGTTTTACATAGACTTTTTTCTGCGCTCGCCGTGCGGAGGCGGCGCGCGCCATTGCGTAAGCCATCGTTCCTAACGCCAAAACTGCAAGGAAAGACACGCCGGAGCTATCGGCAAAGGTAAAAGAGGCGGTTGCGTCTTGCCAAGTACTAACCAGACCTGATTGCATTGTCCACTCCCACTATTACGGTAGTGTTTTAGTCTCAGTAAAAAGCACCCATCCCTCAGCGCATCGGCCAACAGCATCAATGCCAAGCTTCCATAATTGTTCAGCATAAAATATGCCATGCCTTAACCTACTGATTCAGGTTAAGAAGCATCAAACTGGCAAGCCGCAGACGTCCTTGCTGACGCCCTCATTCGCGTCACTAAAGCGCCTGCAAACTATCAAAGTGGTGCATAGATACACATAAATAAAAGAAGGGGGACATCCATAACCAGACCCAACGGCCATATCAACGTACGGCCAGAATCTTCAGCGTGAACCGGAATAAGAGAAGAGAAACCAAGAAAAATCGAGCCAAACGCGATTCAGACATAGACAGAAAACGACAATCTACCTATCATATGCACCCTGTTTTGTTGAGTCTCGAATGGGCTCCACATCACAACCTGCCCTAAAGCGCCCGTAGCTCAGCTGGATAGAGCGTTGCCCTCCGGAGGCAAAGGTCAGAGGTTCGAATCCTCTCGGGCGCGCCATTTTATCTCTCTTATCGCATAGCAAAGCCCTTACACTGCCTGTATGTCCCAAGCATATCTATATGGTTTTGTTCAATAAAGAAGAATGGAGCCAGCTCTCGCATGGGCTCCATAAAAAGAACTGCGAACGTTGAAAGGTTACCCTTTCGTCCTCGCAAACATTTCTTCAAACAAGGTTTTGGCTGGCTTCTGGCTATCAATATTGTCTTGATTCAGTTCAAGATGGTTCTTGATGCATTTCAGCATAGCGATGCGTTTTTTGCGCTTGGCCAGTTTGGCGGGGTTGCCCGACCCTTCATATGCTCTAATGATGTCATCGATATTGAGTACATTTCCCCCTGCGATATGCACGCAATCCTTCACTTTTTCCGCGACCATCCCGTCCGCGCCGCCGATCAGGTCAACAGCCAGATCGCCGAAACTGCCAACAGCGACGACGAGTTCCCTACCTTCCAAAGACTTGAGAATTCTCTCCCTGGCCGCTGGCGCCACTACCACTTCAATGTCGTTAGGAAAGATAGATCTGTACTCTTCAGCCCCTTCAGACATATTTCTGGGCGCTCTGGCGATATGCATCCACGCTGCGCAGCCGCCAACCACATACCAGCCATCCGCACCCGCCCAGGTATTCATATATGCGAAAAATTCGGGTATTCCATTTATTCTGTGAACTGACATTCCATAGATCCTTGTTAAGTTTGTAAGTGTTATTTTTATCGCATAGAGAGATACGCGTTATTCCCTATGCTTGTACGAGGATGGCGTTTTTCGCCCAGGTATCCCTTCACACTTTGCGAACTAATTTGTTTATGGAAAGGCAGGCGCGAATCATGGGTACAAGCGTATTTATGACTCGGCATTGATCGATTCTCACCACACGGCAGCCATATTTGCACAGCACCAGAGAAGCTTGCGCTCGCCTTCTTGGTTAATAGCTATACTTTCCTAATAACGCCAAGTTTAAGGCGCTGAAGGTTGGCGGCCGTTCCGGCTTCCTTGTTTCCTAACTGCACGTTGAATTAGGCAAGAATGATATGAAAGCGTTAATTGTCAGTGTTGTTTTGTGTCTAATCACTTCCTTTGCTCAGGCGGAGAAGATTACCCTGGCGAACGGTGAATGGGCGCCTTATCTGTCTGAGAATTTGAAGCATCACGGATTCATGTCCCGGATCGTCAAGGATGCATTTGCAGAGGAAGGCATCGAGGTGGATTATGTATTTCTCCCCTGGAAGCGTGGTTATGAGGACGCCAAAGAAGGCAAATTCGAGGGGACGCTGATCTGGGGTTATAACGACGAACGCGCCAAGGATTTCCATTACTCCGATACAGTGGCGACGCTGGGCACATCTTTGTTTTACAACAAAGACAACCCCATCGACTGGAGTGCGCCGGAAGATCTGGCCAAGTATAAAGTCGGCGGCATTATCGGCTACGCCTATGGGATTGAAGAGCAGGAAAAACAGGGCGTGGTCAAAATCGACCGCATCGGTAACGAAGAGGGAAACTACAAGAAGCTCGCCGCCGGACGTCTGGACATCGTGCTGGAGGACACTGAAGTCGGCATAGAAAGCATTGCCCGTTTCGGCTTTGCGGACAAACTGGTTCCTCATCCCCAAACGCTGGAGCCACGCAAATACTCTGTTCTCATCAGTAAAAAAACGCCCAATGCTCAGCACCTGCTTGACGCCTTTAACCGGGGCTTGAAGAAAGTAATCGAGGACGGTCGTTACGAGCGTTATCTGCAGGAGTCACGCAAAGGGGAATACAAATAGTTTCTGCGACTGGGTTGCGCAGTGCGCGAGATTCCGCTTTGATGACGCCAACAGGCGGATAAGGCGAGGTCATCAGTGGATCTGAATAAAGCATTGATAACAGCTGCGGTCATGGAAGACCTGGACGGCTTGAAGCAACTTCTGCAAGACAATCCCGGGCTCGACGTGGATACGCGCAGCCCATTCGCAGCAACAGAACGCAATACGCCGTTGATTATCGCCGCCGGCAACGGGGATGCAGCAATGCTCACGTTTCTACAGGCCCAAGGCGCCGATATAAATATCCAGGGTAAGAACGGCGCCACGGCGCTAGCCATGGCGGTGGAGTGGCGGCGCTCGGATATTTTCGAACGTTTATTGGAGACAGGGGCCGACGTCGATCTCGCCATGGACGATGGAACCACTCCCCTGATGAAAGCCGCCGCTTATGGCCTGCCGGATTTGGCGAAGCAACTGTTACAACACGGAGCCAAAGCCAATCACAGCAGAAGTGACGGTTGGACGCCGCTCATGCTGGCGTCTCATTCCGGTAACGAGGAAGTGGCTACGCTACTGCTGGCGCACGGCGCAGAGGCTGACCATCAGGAAAGCAACGGGCGCACGCCGTTGATGGCGGCGTGCTTCAAAGGCCATATCCGCATCGTGGAAGTGTTGCTCGCCCATGGCGCAAACTCCGGGCTACAGGACGCCGGGGGCGCCACAGCGTTATCAGAAGCGTCAGAACGGGGCCATCAGGCGATCGTCGCGTTATTGCAAACATCAGGCGCCGCCGGGCCCCTCAAGCCTTCTTTCCTGGAAGTGGCCAGGGAGAAAGAGAAACGCCACTACGCAGACCTCTCCAAAGACGCCCAGCAAGCGTTTGAAAACCTGTTGAAATGGCTGACCGCGAAAGCGAAAACCTGGGCGAAGAAGGTCGACGCGTCACAACTTGATGCCGTTAACGACGACAGCGTCGAGAATATCTGGCTTTATTACCTAGCGGATAAACTGTACGAAAAGGTCGCCGCCCTGGACGACGCAGTGCAACAGGAGTTGATCGTCTACGCCCGCGCCCTTGACGCCGTCGATCACGGTGACGGGATGCTTTCTTCTTACCTGAAGACCGTATTCATGGATATGCTCAAGGCTTTAGTCGCGCCGCAGCGGTACGCCAGTCTGTATCTATAGGGCTGCACAAAAGAAAACGGCCCGCAAAGGACCGTTTTGAAGGAGGCGGAGGCCGTAATCAGCCCAGTTCGCTAATGAACTGCTCCAGTTTGTCCACCATCTTCGGCGAGCCGACGAACAGCGGGCAACGCTGATGCAGTTTTGTCGGTTCGATATCCAGAATGCGCTGGCCCGGATTGGCGATGGCCTTGCCGCCAGCCTGTTCGATCAGGAACGCCATGGGGTTGCATTCGTACAGCAGACGCAACTTACCTTCAGGATAGCGGCTGGAGGTCGGATACAGATAAATACCGCCCTTGATCAGGTTGCGATGGAAGTCGGACACCAGAGAGCCGATATAACGCGAAGTGTAAGGGCGCTGCGTGGCGTCGTCTTCTTCCTGACAGAATTTGATGTACTTCTTCACTCCTTCCGGGAAGTGAATGTAATTGCCTTCGTTAATGGAATAAATGGTGCCGTCTTCCGGAATGCGCAGATTCGGGTGCGAGAGACAGAATACGCCGATAGTCGGATCGTAGGTGAAACCGTTAACGCCATTGCCGGTGGTGTACACCAACATGGTGGAGGAACCGTAGATGATATAGCCGGCGGCGATCTGCTTGTGGCCGGGCTGCAGGAAATCCTCTTCCGTCACATGCTCCCCTTCCGGAGACACTCGGCGGTATACCGAGAAGATGGTGCCCACGGAAACGTTGACGTCGATGTTGGAGGAGCCGTCCAGCGGATCGATCAGCACCACGTATTTGCCGCCCAGGTTCTTGGTTTCTTCAAAGCGGACAAACTGTTCTTCTTCCTCAGACGCGATGCCGCATACCACGCCGCGTTGCGCCAGCGCATTCTTGAAGCGCTCGTTGGCGTACACGTCCAGTTTCTGCTGCTGCTCGCCCTGCACGTTTTCGTCGCCCGCGGCGCCGGTGATATCGGCCAGACCCGCTTTGTTGATTTCACGGTGCAGAATCTTCGCCGCCAGACGGATGGAGGAAAACAGCGAGGTCAGCTCGCCGCTGGCGTCCGGGTAGTCTTTCTGCCGATCGATGATGAACTCGCCCAGGGTCTTAATTATTTCCATAATGGTTTCTCGTATGTAGAAGGAACTTTTTGGTCTCTAGAGGTGTAAGGTCTATTTTTACTAACATGGCTGCATAGTTAAAGGGCGCAGTTGTCGACTTGGCTTTTTATTCGATGCCCGCGCTCCCGTCAGTCAGTGATTACCGCTAAGGGGCTTCTGACCGGTGAACCGATGATTGAACTAAACGATCTGACCATGTCCTACGCGCTGGAGAGCAGTCGCGTGAACGTACTATCCGGCGTGGACCTCGCCATCGCCGATGGTGAAACAGTGGCCATTATAGGGCCATCCGGCTCAGGGAAGACAACCCTGTTGATCCTGCTGGCGGGTCTGGAGCAACCCGAAAGGGGCGAAATCCGCCTGGACGGAGCGGTCTTGTCGACGCTGAACGCAGACGGTCTGGCGGATATGCGGCGCGACAAACTCGGTATTATTTTCCAGTCTTTTCATCTGGTTCCCAGCCTTACCGCCCTCGCCAACGTGGCGCTGCCCCTGGATATCGCCGGACACTCGCAATCCCGCGAGCGGGCGCGCGAGATGCTGGCGAAGGTCGGCCTGGCGCAACGGGAAAATCATTACCCGTCGCAATTGTCCGGCGGCGAACAGCAACGGGTCGCCATCGCCCGCGCCCTGGTGCACGCGCCCAAACTGGTGCTGGCGGACGAACCCACCGGTAATCTTGATCTTCGCACCGGCGAAAAAGTCAGCGATATTCTGTTCGATCTCAATCGCGAAGCCGGCGCCACTCTGCTGATGGTGACCCACGACGAAGCCATCGCCAAACGCTGCAGCCGGGTGTTGCGTCTGCATGAGGGCAAGCTGGTGGAGGAGCCTCATGCACTTCCTGCTTGAACTGGCCTGGCGCGACCTGCGCGCCAGCGGCCGCTCATTGTGGGTGTTCTGCGCGTGTCTGCTGCTGGGGGTGACGCTGGTGGCCGCCTCTGGCGGACTCTACCGCATGATCAGCGCCGCCTTGCTGGCGGATACCCGCATGCTGCTGGGCGGCGATCTGGAAGTGGACAGCAATGCGCCGCTGCCGCAGGAGACCCTGGACTGGATGCGGGCGCGGGGCGATATCTCCCTGGTGACGGAATTGGACACCATGCTGGGCGGGCCGGACGGCGCTTTTCTACGTGTAGAGCTGCAAAGCGCCGACGCCAACTATCCCCTTTACGGCAAACTCACTCTGGACCCCGTGTCGGAGTTGGCGCAGGCGACGGCCTTCAAGGACGGACATTGGGGCGCGGCGATCGACCCTGGTCTCGCGGGCAAGCTGAAACTCAACATCGGCGACAAGATCAAAGTGGGATCATTAACCTTGGTCGTGCGCGCACTCACGCTGCAACAACCGGATCGCAACCTGAACGCCAATTGGCGCGGCGCGCCCGTCTTATTGGCGGAGGACGCATTGCTGGCGTCCGGTCTGATTCAACCCGGCAGTCGCATCGATTATGAATATCGAGTCCGCACCGACACGCCTCCCATCGTCTGGCGCGAGCAATTCTACCAGGCGTTTCCCGGTCAGCCCTGGGAAGTGCGCACCTTTGAGGACCGCAGCCGGCGCATCTCCGAACGTCTGGATCAAATCGCCTCAGGTCTGCTGATCATTGGCTTCAGCACGTTATTTATCGGCGGGCTGGGTGTCTTCAACAGCATCCAGGCCTATCTGCAGGGCAAACTGAAAACCATCGCCACCCTGCGCGCGCTGGGCTTGCGCAATGGCAGGCTCGCCGCGCTCTACCTGTTGCAAACCGGCATCATGGCCGGCGGCGCCAGCGTTGTGGGCGCCGTCCTGGGAAGCGCGATGGCGCTGCTTGGCGCGCAAGTAGCCGCTGCGGAGGTTTCCATCACCCCTTCAGCCAGCGCGATGGCGACGCCCAGCCTCGCCGCCATCGTCTTCGGCCTGCTGACTGCTTACGCCTTCGCCCTGCCCGCCATTGGGCGCGCGCTCGCCGCCTCCCCCGCTTCTCTGTTTCGGGGGAACGACGCCGTTGTCAGCACGCCCGCCCCCGTCTGGCGAGCCGCAACGCTGCTATGCGCCGCAGCGATTATCGCGCTGGTGCTGACGGCGCTGCCCGATCCTCTCTTTGGCGCCGGGTTCGTTTCCGTGGCGGGGCTGTTGCTGTTGTTGCTGGATCTGCTGGTCCGCTTACTGAGACGCGCCGCCATAGCATTGGATCAGCATCCGATCCTCAGCGGACGCTTCACCCTGCGCCTGGCGATGGCCAACCTGCACCGCCCCAATGCGCCGTTGCGCACATCTCTGCTGTCTCTGGGCTCCGCGCTAACCCTGCTGGTGGCTTCCACCCTGGTGACGGCCGCCCTGGTGCGGGCGATTCACGGGACGATTCCGGAGGAGTCTCCGGCCCTGGTGCTGTATGACGTGTTCCCCTATCAGTACGACGAGGTGGTCGCCGCCGTACAAGGCCCTCACGAGGCCCGTCTCGATATGGCCCCGCTGGTGCGCTCACGCATTCTCAACATCAACGGCCGCCCGTTGAGCGAACGCTTCAGCGAAGATCTGGAGCGTCTGCGCGACACCCAGCAGGATGAATACAAGCTCAGCTACTCCGTTGACAACATCGACAACGTCAATGTAGTGGCAGGCGCCTGGTGGCCGGACGATGCGCCATTGAGCGAAGCGGGGCTGCCCAACCTGGCGATGGAGGATCGGGAGGCGCGTCAGCTCGGGCTGCAACTGGGCGACGTCGTCCGTTTTCAGATCGAAGGCCGTGAACTGGAGGCGGAAGTCGCCGCTATTTACAGTCAAAAAGGCCTGCAAACCCGTTTCTGGTTTGAAGGCATCCTCGCGGACGGCGCCTTGGAGCCGTTCATTCATCGCTATGTGGGGGCCGCCTATATGAGCGACGCCGACGCGCTGTCAGCGCAAAACCAGATCGCCCGGATCGCTCCCAATGTCATCACTGTGCGCACCGCCGTCCTGCTGAGCACAGCGCGGGATCTGCTCGCCAAAGCGGGGGTCGGATTGGCGGTGGTCGCTGGCGTGAGCCTGGCCGCCAGTCTGCTGGTGCTGACCAGCGTCATGGCCGCCGGACGCGCCCGCCAGGTATACGACGCCACGGTGCTGCATTCCCTCGGCGCCAGAATGTCAGTGATCAAACGCGGTCTGCATATGGAGTACGCCCTGTTGGCGGTGATTACGTCCCTGTTCGCCGTGGCGCTCGGCTCCGCCATCGCTCTGCCGCTGTTGCATCTGCGTCTGAAACTGCCCTCCGAAGACCTCATCTGGCTGGGCGCCGTCACCGCGTTCGGCGTCAGCGCCATTACGCTGAATTTAGGCGCGCGCTATTTGATGCGACGCCTGCAAATCAAGCCCGCCAGCCTGTTGCGGGACGCTTAGAAAGGGACAGGGCTCTCTTTCCGTCCCAACCAGCAGGCCGCCAGCGCCCAGAACAACGCCAGCATCGGAATCCAGGCGCAAGGCTCCGCCATGGTGTCCAGGGTCAACCAACTGGCCACACACCAACAGCCGGGAGCCGGGAGCAGCCAGCGGGCGACGCCGCCTGACATCGCGGTCACAATTCCCATGCTCCCTATCGCCAACGGGTCTGGAGCCATCCCAAACACTTCCGCGGCGGCGAGCGGCCTGTCAAAGAAAAGCGTCGTCAATGGATGCCCTAACAAGGCGTAGAGAAACAAACTTGCTCCCAGCCAAAAGCGTCTACTCGCGAGAGGCGCAAACCTCAACCGATCTTTGATGACGCCCAGCCAACACAGCAATACAGCCTGCGCCGCAAACCCGTAGGCGACGTATTCCACCGCCCAGTTGATGACCGCGTAACGGCGCCATAGAAACGCCCAGGCGACGAACAACCACAGCGCCGCCAGAGTGACGCCGACAGCCTTGCCGCTCCAGGGACGCGGCCGCGCCATCAGCGCCAGCAACCCGATGCCTATCAGCAAAAACAGCCATTGCCAGGGCCACCAGGCCTGGTTGTGCATCTCGAACAAACGCCAGTACACCCGATTGGAGAACAGCAGGAAATGCTCCGGGCTATAGGTCCACCATTCGCTCATGCAAGCAGGTTCCGCACATGCTCGGCCATACGCTTGCGCTGGTTGGCGTCCGGGAAAGGCGGCGACGCCGCGGCGACATTCTCACGGACATGATCCACCCGTGTGGTGGCGGGAATCACACAGGTCACAGCGGGATGGGACAAAATAAACTTGAGAATGAACTGCGCCCAGGACGCGACGCCAATCTCCATCGCCCAATCCGGCAGACGCTCGCGTCGCAGGCGTCGGGTCAGGTCGCCCTGCTGAAACGGCCGGTTGACGATCACCGCTATGCCCCGCTCCGCCGCCAAAGGCAACAGACGTTGTTCGACCTCGCGATCAAGCGGGTTATAGGTGAGCTGAACAAAATCCAAAGGGCGCTGGCGCATCGCCTGCTCCATGGCGTCATGGCGACGTCCATGGGAGGTGGTGACGCCGATGTAGCGCAGATCACCGCGCTGCTTCATGGCCTGCAAGGTATCCAGATGCGCCTCCCAGGACAGCAGATTGTGCACCTGCAGCAGATCAAAGCGGGGTTTGCGCCAATGAGCGAGAGAGTCCGCAATTTGCCGCGGCCCTTCCTCAGCGTCCCGCAGCCAGACTTTATCCGCAGAAAACGCCTTGTCGCCCAAGCGGGATTGCGCCAGACCATAACCGATAGTGGCTTGAGCCGAGCCATACATGGGGGACGAGTCAATCATCGCGCCGCCGGCTTGTAAAAACGCATCCATGACGGCGGCGCTTTCGTTCAGCAACTGGCGATCATTGCCGACGTTGAATGTGATCCAACTGCCCAGCCCGACGACTGGCAGCATTTCACCTGTGGAAGGAATCGGTCGCGCCAATGGCGCGGCCTCCTGATTGCGCGCCCGGATTGTCGGCATCTGCGTCATCAGCGCGGCGGCGGCCATCCCCTGCAACAACCTGCGTCGCGTCAAATCCCCTTGCGCCATGCTCCCCTCCTCCCGGCTTACGCCTGTGGGTTAAGGTCCATACCAAGAGGATAAAACAGTGCGTCTGTCGTGAACAGCGACGCGCTCAGATGAAATATACGCAGAGCGCGTCAGGGACAACAGCGTATGCAGCGTGAGGGTGAAACCTGACCATACACCACGATATTGTCGCTCTCTTCCTGGGGATAAACCGAGAAATACTCCGTGTCCGCCACTCTGACGGATTTTTCCCCCGCCTCAAAGTACGCCTGCCCATAGTCGTACTGCACATTGCCGGAGCAGCTCCAGAACCGGTCAATGTCCAGCCAGCCGCTTTGGCCATTATCGCCGCCGCCGAACCAGCGGCAATCGCCGGTCACATTGATGCGGCCCACGGTATCGCGACGTATGCGGCCATCAGGCATACGCCGATCACCCTGGGCGAATATTTCCACAGGAGGACACAAATAAACCGCCCCCGAGCCTACGTCCAGATCGCTCAGCAAGTCTTCGACATAGGCTTTCAGATCAGTATAGCTGCTGCGCTCCATGATCAGCCCATCCTCGCGACTGACCCGCACCTGCTCAGCAATACCTTCCAGCCGCTGACGCAGCGGCCGCGGCATTTCATACAAGGGTATATCGCGACCGATCCTGAGATATTCAAACAGCGAATCCACATCGCGCTCACTCGCCATCGCCGCCTGGGTCAGGCAGACAAGGCACAATAGGAAACGTTTTTTCACCCTGATTTCCTCCTGAAAGCAGCTCTCCTAGCTCACTTTTTACTAAAAAAGACTAGTTGAGAAGATAGGAAAATCAATGTGATGACGCCCCTAGTACTCTTAGGAGGAGTAGTAGCTATGATGCCCCCATGTAGCTAAGTCATATCAGAGAAGTGTATTGCCGCAGGATGTTAACCGTTTGTGGCAACTGTTGCTTTTGCAGAATTGCAAGAAACTTTTCTTTATCAATTGGAGGATTTTTTAAAGCTTCCCTTTGCTGCTTGATTGCCTGACAGGCTGCGCCAGGCGCTAACTCCAACTGAAAACATACAAAGTCATCAGGGTGAATAACCTCTAGGTCGTACTTTTCAAGCTCGTTTGTTGGAAAATCCTTTAAATTAAAAGAAACAATCGCATCAGCTCCGGCGCGAATAGCAGCTGCAACAACATGTCTGTCATCAGGGTCTGGCAGACTGATAGACTCTATTAAACCCTCAAATCCTGTGACCTTTGCATCTCTAACATGAGAATCCATCAAGCACTTGATTCTCTCTAGGTCCTCACGCAAAAACTTCCCCTGTCTCATCAGCGCATTAATCCATTCCTCATGAATAAGGTCCGTCCACCTTGCCATAAATAGATCCTCCATCGCCAAGCGCATAAAAAGGTCTCTCAGAGGCGCAGGATAAAGTACGCAAGCATCAAGAATCACAGAGTACCTAGCCATGATGATTTATTCCGAATCCAAGTCGTACCCCATTCCTAATTTTTGTGATACCGCCGCTAACTCATCGAGGGAATCACACCTTTGCTTGTCTATGCTGCTTTTATAGTCCATTACGTCTTTTGCAAGAACACGCCTATGAGACCCAACTTTACGAAACGGAAGCTGATGATTCTCAAGTAACTTCACAAAAAATGGACGGCTGACGTTGAGAAAGGTAGCCGCCTCTTGAGTTGTTAACTCCGCATGGATTGGCATGATGCTAATTGCATTTCCTCGTGACATTTCCGCCAGAATATTAAGTAGCAATTGCACTACAGGGCCAGGCAAAACAATTTCATCTTTCTCGTTGTTACTACCTTTGATACTGAGCTGTACACGATCAGCTGAGGCGTACTTTGCCAATGCCCTGCTTGATCGCTTCGCTTCCTCTACGTCCTGGGCCGTTGGCAACTGAACGACGTTAGACGCCATAGGTTGTCTCCTCTTTAATTCAAATAATTATATCTACTCCAGATAGTATAAACGAATTATTCGAAATAAATAAAATATTCGAAATGCCTGTACAGCCTACCACTAAAAATACATCGAACGCCCCTGATACACAGAACCGCGGTAATAATCTGTGCGCCTGCTACACTTTTCTAAGAATGATCGCCGACATCTAAAACAAATCTAACATCCATGCCGAGGCACAGCTATGATCAGACCTTTCCTCATTGCCATATTGATCTCTGTCTTCACTGTTTCCGTTCGCGCAGAGACGATGGAAATTCGCCATGTCGCCCTGAGAGAGGGCTCTACGCTGGATCAATACGCGCTTGAATTGCTCAAGTTTCTTGTCGCGCAAACCGGAACCGACGCTAAATTCATCTCCTTCCAACCTTCCAGCGCGCAGACCCGCCGGGAAATGCTGCTGAAGGATGGTTCTTATGATATCGACTGGCTGGGGGCCACGGCGGAAATAGAAGAACGGGTGCCGCCGGTCCGCTTCCCCATTCTGCGCGGCCTGCTGGGTCACCGGGTGTTCATCACCAACAAGGAAACCAGCGCCAAGCTGTCCAAAGACATGACCTTCGATCAGTTAAAAGCGTTCAGCGTGGTGCAAGGCCAGGGCTGGGGCGACATCCCCATTCTGGTGGGCGGCGGTTTCACCAAAATGCAGACCAACTCCACGTTCGACAACCTGTTCAAAATGGTCGACGGCGGCAGGGCGGACCTGTTCCCACGCTCCATTATTGAACCTTATGGCGAGCTGGCGTCACGCTGCAATCTGGGTGCGGACTATGTCTGCACTGACAAAAACATGATGGTGGACGACAAAATTCTGGTGGTCTACAAACTCCCCATGCTGTATTTCGTGTCGCCCAAGCGCCAGGATCTGATTAACGTTCTGAACACCGCCTTCACTGACCATTACGACGCCTTCCTGGAATTCTTCAACAATCACCCATTGGTGAAAGACTCATTACAGAAAATGGAAGGCCGCAAGGTGTTTCACATTGAGGAGAACAAATCTCTCAGCGACGCCACCAGCAATATTCCCGACAAATACTGGTTGTCGCTCTGATTCACCACTAAAGACAACCAATCAGACGCAACACGAACAAAGGCGGGACACCCCGCCTTTTTTGCGTATTCCGGTCAGCCTGCAGACTTACTTCTCAGGGCAGATAAACATAATCCAGGCTGAAGTTGGCCACACGAGACTTTCTCGACACAATCTTGAACTTATAGGTTCCCACAACGCCTTCCGTGTCATAGCTGAGCTTTTCCGGCGCTTCGTTAGTGGCGGCGCTGGCCACCAGCGCGCCATCGGGGTTGTACAAGTACAGATCCATATCGTTGCGCCTGCCGGAGAAGCGCAGTTGCGCGTCGATCTTCCCGCCGGACACCGTCACTTCGTGGTAAACCGGCTCCCAGCCAATGCTCCCTTCAAACGAACCTGTAGTCGGCTGCGGCGGCGTTTCACAGAGTTTGAACGTCACCGGCGCCACGCCATGGTTATAGTCGGCGATGGCGATCATATCCGGGCAGCCGTCGCCGTCCGTGTCCGCCACCGCCAGTCCTTCCGGATCATAGTGGCTTGCATAGGGAATACTCACACGGATTTCCTCACCCAAACCATCCGGTCCGTTCAGATACACGCCCAAGGTGTTCCAACCGCCGTGTAAAACCAGAATGTCATCGTATCCATTGCCGTCCAGATCCACGGCGCGCAGGGTTTCTGGAATGTCGTGGGAGGTCAGCTGTACCGGCGTATCCATGGCGCCGGCGGCGTTTTGCAAATAGACCCAGAGATACGTTGGCGAGTTGCGCCCTCTGGCGATCGCCAGATCATCCCGACCATCGCCATTGAAGTCGCCGGAAGCGATGCCGCTGGCGCTGTCGTTCAGGTCCAGATAGAAAGGCGCGGCGGCAGTAAACGCATCGGCCCCGTCATGCAAATGCAGTGAAAAATCCGGTCCGGAGCCCTGCCCGGACATAATCGCCAGATCCATCGCCCCATCGTGGTTGAAGTCTCCCAGCGCCTGATCGTTATAACCGCTGGCATTGGTGGCCAAGGTGGTTTGATAAGCGACGGAGCCGTCGCCAGCGCCGAAATACTGCGTCGCTGGCGCGGACCAGGGCAGCCCGATCAGATCTGGAATACCATCCCGGTTGATATCCACTGCATCCAGTGTGTCCGCTGCCGCAGAGCCGACCAGAGAGGTCTGGAAACCGCCCGCGCCGTCATGAGTGAGAACGCTCAGGCCCTGAGCATGACCGACAATAATCTCTTCTGCGCCGTCGCCATCCAGATCGGCGATAGACAGTCCGTTACGGTTGCCGGTGGCTTGATAGCCGATGCGAGTGGGTTCGCCAAGACCGGCGGAGGTGGGATGAAAGACAAAAACGCTGTAGTCGTTTTCTGCATCGAAGTAAAAAGAAGAAACCGCCACCAGCTCCATGTCGCCGTCACCGTCCACGTCGCCAAAACCGACGGCGTCGATCCAGGTTTTGCCGGGTTTGTAGGCGGCGCCGACCGTGAATCCCGAGCCTTCCTCGGCGGTGAATTTCATCGCTTCGACGGTGGCTAAGCGAGGGGCCAGCATGGGCGGAGTCAGGCGATCATCGCCCAGTGGGCGGCCATATATATCCGTAGCGAGAGGCTGCGCCAGCACAGCGCCGGCCTCCAGCATGAGCGTCAATCCTATCAGCGGGGTTTTCATAATGGGTCCTCCTTTATGCGTTGATTCTCCCGCATCAAACCCGCTTCTCTCTTGTTTGTACTTCCAAGAGCGGAGCTGGGTGATGCGGTAAGCTCATCCTCGCAAGCAGTACGACCCTATATGTCGGATTCGACGCCAACTACTTCGCATTCTCCAGGAGACAGCAGGAGAAGGCAGGAAGCATGACCTCGCCATTAGAAATCACCGCGTCTGACGGAAGTAACGGTTCACTCCAGCGATTGCCGGGCAACGCAAACGTCTGCGCCTGAGGAGAGAGGTTAAATATCCCTAATACTTGAGTTTCGCCTTCCGCCCGCAAAATCCCAAACAACTCATCCGGAGCGTTCAGCAACTCCGCTCGTCCCCGCCGCAGCTCGGCCCGCGCCTTACGCAGCGCCAGCGCCTGCCGGGCATAACGCAACACCGAGTCCGCCTCATCTTCCTGCCGGTTCGCCGCTGCGGCCAGATGCTCATCCGGCAACGGCAGCCAACTTTGTCCCGCGCTGAAGCCGCCGCAGGGAGCGTCGTCGCGCCAGGGCATCGGCGTGCGGCAGCCATCGCGGCCTTTGGCGTGCGGCCAGCCATTAATGCCTTCCGGGTCCTGCAACAGTTCATAAGGCAGGTCCGCCTGGGTCAGACCCAACTCTTCGCCCTGATACACACAGGCTTTGCCCGGCAGCGTCATCAGCAAGGTCAGCGCGGTTTTCGCCAGCGTTTTTTGCTGAGCAGGCGTCGCCTCCGCCGCCCAGCGCGAGGTCACCCGCATCACATCGTGATTGCCCACGGCGAAAGTCAGCTTGCCGGGACCGACTTCCGCCAGCACCGCCGCCACAATGTCTTTCACCACCCGGCCGCTGATGGGCGCGCCCAGGAGGGAAAAATTGTAGCAGGACTGCAGGCGATCCTCCCCCGCCGTGTATTGAGCGCTCACCGCCATACCGTCGCCGCCCACTTCTCCCAGCAGAAAGCGGCCGTCATAGCGATCCGCCAACGCCCGCAGACGGGTCAGAAACGTCACTACCTCATCATGCTGATTGAAGGAATGCCGGTGGTGCTGCAAATGAAACGGGTTGGCCCGCGCCGCGGCGGATTGCCGGAATGGATCGTCCAGATCCCTCGCTGGGTTATCCGTCAGTTCAGGGTCATACGCCAGGGTGGCGATGGCGTCGATGCGCAGGCCGTCCACGCCCCGCTTGAACCAGAACTCCGCCTGCGCCAGCATGGCTTCCGTCACGGCCGGATTTCGGTAGTTCAGGTTGGGCTGGCCCGGCAGGAAGTGATGCAGATAGTACTGGGCGCGGCGACCGTCCCAGGTCCAGGAAGGTCCGCCAAAATGCGCGCGCCAGTTGTTGGGAGGGCTGCCGTCCGGTTTGGGGTCGCGCCACACGTACCAGTCCGCCTTGGCATTGCTGCGGTCGGAGCGGCTTTCCTGGAACCAGGGATGTTCATCGGAGGTATGGCAGGGAACCAGATCGATCAGCAGTTTCAACCCCCGTTCATGCATCGCCGCTAACATGCGGTCAAAGTCCGCCAGTGTTCCGAAGATAGGATCGACGTCGCAGTAGTCCGCCACGTCATAGCCGAAGTCCTTCATGGGAGACTTGAAGAACGGCGAAATCCACACGGCGTCTACGCCCAGGCTGGCGATGTAGTCCAGCTTTTCCGTAATGCCGTTCAGATCCCCGACGCCGTCGCCGTTGGAATCGCAAAAACTGCGCGGATAAATCTGATAAATCACGCCGCCGTCGCTCCAATCCGAACGCTGCGTTCGCCCTTGCAATGCATAACTTTCCGCCATGGGTCGCACCTCATCTGCTTGAACATAAACGATTAACTAAAATGATTTCAAACCAAGCCTGATTTTCTATATAAATACGAAAAATCTCGCTTCTTACTCGATTTTAAGCGGATGCTATGGAACGTAAACGTTTACGTCAACAGAGTAAAACACAGGCTTTTAATGGGGATTTACAGCCATGAAAACCACCATCAAAGACGTCGCCCGACGCACCGGCGTGTCCATCGCCACGGTGTCCCGGGTCATCAATGGGCTGGGCGGATACTCCAACGACACCCGCAAAAAAGTATTGTCCGCCATCGACGAAATGGGCTTTCGACCCAACGCCGTGGCGCGGGGGCTGGTGAGCAAAAAGACCCACACCATCGGCGTCATGCTGCCGGACGTCTCGGGGATGCTGGCGGCGGAGATCCTCAAGGGCATTGAGTCCGTAGCCAAAGAGCAGCGCTACAGCGTCATTGTCTGCAACACCAATTATTCCGGCGACCGCTCCCAGGAATACGTGCGGACGTTGAAAGAGAAACAGGTGGACGGCGTGCTGGCGGTCAGCGAGTACATGACGCCGGAAAAAAGCAAAGCGCTATTGAGCCTGAATCTGCCTGTCGTGCTGATTTCCACTCTGTCCTACTCCTATCCCTTCCCCTACGTGAAGGTGGATGACAAACAGGCCGCCTACAGCGCCGTCTGCCACCTCATCGACAAAGGCCACCGCCGCATCGCCATGATCAGCGGCGATCGCGCCGACCTCATCGCCGGGGCGCCCCGCATAGAAGGTTATGTTCAGGCGTTGCGGGACCATGGGCTCAGCGTGGATGAGTCGCTGATTCGCTATCGGGCGGAGTTTGAGTCTTTCGGCTTTCACAGCGGCGCGCTGTGTATGGAAGGGTTACTGCGGGACAAGCCCGGCCAGTTCAGCGCCGTGTTCGCCGCCAGCGACGAACTGGCGATGGGCGCGCTATCCTGCGCCTACCGCCATGGCGTCCGCATCCCAGATGATCTGTCGATTATCGCCTACGACGACACCCGCATCGCGGAAATGGCGACGCCGCCGCTGACCGCGCTGCATCAGCCGTTGTTCGCCATGGGCAGTCGTGCGGCGGAAATGCTGTTGGACATGTCCGCCGCCGGAACCCTGGAAGCCGACAGCGTGATCATCCCGCACAAAATTATTGAGCGGGAGTCAGTCCGGGCGCTCTAGCGTTGCCGCCAAAGCGCCGCATAACGGGGAATTTAAATCGTCGAATAGTGGCGGTAGATGCGGCCAAGCACTTCCAGATCGCCCATACTGGGGTTCCAATCGCCGCTGACAACATGACCGGGATCAATCTTGCAGCCGCCGTAACGGGTGTTGTCGACCGAGTCCATCAGACCCGCCGCCTGATCCGCATACATCATGATGGATTTGGGGTCGAAATCTGTGCCATAGGTTTCAAATTTACGGGTGCTGTTGCGCTTGTTCAGCTTGTAGGCGTCCAGCGCCATTTTGTTAGCGCCCCAGGTATTGAGCACACTGTCTGGCGCATCGTCGCGCTCATGCTCATGGGCCAGCCCCAGGGCGTGCCCTACTTCATGGGGCAGCGACTTGATATTGGCTTTGCCATAGACTCCCAGCTTGGTGCTGGCGCCGGGGAAATATCCGATATCCGCGGAGTTGCTGGCGAAATTGAGTGTGGCCACGCCATTGCCAGCCGCGCCGACTTCTACGAACTTGATCAACTGGACGCCCCAATATTCCAGAACGCAGTGCTCCCAGCGACGGAATGTCGTTCGCACAATCTGCACATATTCCCTGTCCAGCCCCTCCGGCGCGAACACCTTCACCACGCCGTTCGGCCAGGGGCCGCCGACATTGGTTTCACTCTCAGAGAACTTGCCATCCCAACTCATGCGGTAAACCATTGCAGTACCGCCATCTCTTTTACATCCCAATCCCATGATCCCACTCCTTTTTAGTTATGGATCTCAGAGTTTAGCTCGTCTCAATTCAATGTTACTGAGACGACGCCAATCCAATTTCAGTGCGATCCAGGGAGCGACGTTGGAGACGCCTTCCAGTCATGAGAAAATGTTATTTATTGTAATTCCGTCATCCCGCGCCGCCCCACTGGTTGAACCAGACCAGTTCCTCCAAGACCTTGCGCTGACTCCAGTTTTCCTGTTGCAGCATGGGCGCGTCGTAAAATTTGTCCACATGTCCCAGACACAGAATGGCGATGGGCTCACTGCCCACCGGACATTGCAGCAACGCGGCTAACTCGCCGGGATCGAACAACGACACCCACCCCATGCCGACGCCTTCGCAGCGGGCCGCCAGCCAGAGGTTTTGAATCGCGCAGCTGGCGGAGGCCAGGTCCATATCCGGCATGGTGCGACGGCCAAAGATATATTTTTCGCGGCGATCCGTGAGCATCACCACCAGCAATACCGGACACTCACGCACGCCTTCCACTTTCAGACGCATGAACTCTTGCCCGCGTTCGCCCAGCGCCTCCGCCGTCAGCAAGCGCTCTTTCTCCACCGTGGCGGCGATATCCCGGCGCAAACTGGGTTCGGTGACGCGAATAAAGCGCCAGGGCTGCATGAAGCCCACGCTGGGAGCATGATGCGCCGCCTGCAGAATGCGCTCCAACGTCGCGTCGTCCACCGGGTCCGGCAGGAAATGACGCATATCGCGTCGCTCATAGATGGCGCGATACACCGCCTGTCTTTCTTCAGGGGAAAAGCCGCTGTCTGTCATGAATTGCCTTATTTGTTATCGAGGGCGGCGGTCAGTCTCCCTGCGAGACCAGCGTCCTCCAAGTCAAAAAGTCCAAACCGTAAGTACGCCAGCTCGGCATTCACCCGCCACAGGCGGATCAGCACTCCCCGCTGCGCGCAACGTTGGAAAATCCGCTCGGCCTGCGCGGTTGTCGTCAACACGGAAACAAACAACGACGTGCGGCGGCATTCAAGCGCTGTCTTCAAGGCTGGCTGCGCCAACAACAGGTCCTGCAATGACTCGCTCACTCGCGCCAGTTTATCGCGCATGGCGACAATCCAGGCCTCATCGCGCAGCGCCCGCGTCGCCACATATTGCGCGGCGCTGTTCACCGTCCAGGGACCAAGCTGGCGCTGCAACGCCGCTAGCCAGTAAGGCGCGGCCGCCACAAATCCCAAACGCACTCCCGGCCAGCCAAAAAATTTGCCGAAGGAGCGCAGCACAACGACGTTCTCCGGCAAGGTCTCGCCCAGCAGGCTGGAATCCGCCTCCGCATCGGCGAAGGCTTCATCCGCCACTAGCACCGCGCCGCGAGTTTGCAGTCCCTGCGCCAACTCACGCAGCGTCGCCAATGGCGTCGTACGGGCGGCGGGGTTATTCGGATTAATCACCACCAGCACGCGCAAGTTTTCTGTCTGCGCCAGACGCGCCGCCGCCCCCGCCAGATCCCCCGCAGGATAGTGGACGATGTTGAAACCCTGACGACGCCAGTGATGCTCATGCTCGCGATAACCGACGTCCGGCAGCGCCGCTGCGCCGGGCGCGCAGCAGGCGGGCAGATGCTGAATCGCCCATTGCGCGCCGGGAATCGCCAGCAGGGAATCCGTCCCGTAATAAGCGCTGGCGGCCTGTTGCAGCGCCGGATCGAAATAAGGCAGACGCCGAAAGACTTGCGCCGGAATGCTCGTCAATGGGTACGGAAACGGACTGACGCCGGTGGACAGA
The DNA here is from genome assembly GCF_000012985.1 of Hahella chejuensis KCTC 2396. NCBI lineage: Bacteria > Pseudomonadati > Pseudomonadota > Gammaproteobacteria > Oceanospirillales > Hahellaceae > Hahella > Hahella chejuensis. Next base: position 6,597,569 of record NC_007645.1, read on the forward strand.
TCCAGCCAGTCATCAGGGTCAATGCCGTAGAGTTGACTGTACTTTCCCAGGTCGCCGCCATGGACGGGAACCGGCTCTTCCGCCTGAGGGCCCGCATGGCCGGCCCCGTTATCGAAGTCGTTCCCGTTCATTCAAACCGCTCCCCACAGCCACAGCGCGCATGCTCCCAAGGCGACCGTCGCCGTCCACAATGCCAGAGCGCGATTGATGAGCGCACAGGCGCCTTCGATGGATTGCGCCGAGGCGGCGTCGCCGCAGCCCAGCAACGGCCGTTGTTGCAGGCTGCCGTGATAAGTCGCCGCGCCGCCGAGCCGCACCCGCAGCGCGCCTGCGCCCGCCGCCATTACCGGTCCCGCATTGGGGCTTTTCCAGTGTGCGCCCTGAGCGCGCCAGCATTGCAGGGCGCTGTCCATGGCGCCGCAACAGGCGTAACTGAAGGCGGTCAGGCGGGCGGGAATCCAGTTGAGGACATCGTCCAATCGCGCCGCCGCCCAGCCAAAATTCACATAACGCGCATTCTTATAGCCCCACATTGCATCCAGCGTATTGCTGAGACGATACAACACCACGCCGGGAATGCCTGCGACCAGAAACCAGAAGATCGCGGCGAAGATGGCGTCGTTGCCATTCTCCAGGGCCGATTCCGTGGCGGCGGAGGCGATTTCCTCCTCGCTCAGTCCCGCCGTGTCGCGGCTGACGATCATGGACAAGCTGCGCCGCGCCGCGTCCGCGTCATGCCTGCGCAACGGCGCGGCGACCCTGCGCGCATGATCCAGCAAACTGCGCCAGCCGATAGCGAGATAGAGTACGAAAGCGGAGAAAAGGATACGCACCCAGGCGGAAGATTCACTCCACTCGCCCGCCAGCCAGGCGAACGCCGTCCAGGGCAGAATAGCGGCCGTCAACGCCGCCGCGCCAAGCGCGCGCATCGTTGGCGCAGAGAAGTCGGCGATGCGGATGCCCCCTTCCACCCAGCCGGCGTAACGCCCGAAGCCAACCAGGGGATGCAGCCGGCGCGGTTCTCCCAGCAGGGCGTCGAAACTCAGGGCGAGGACAAGAATCAGCAATGTTTCCATCGGTCGGTATGCGCCAGGCTCATGATGAGGCGACCTATTCTCACCATGGTCCACGCGCATTGCAACCCGCTAACTTGTTGACTTCCCCCGCATTCAGCCAATAGCATATCCCGCTGACCAAGGTGCTCGACCGCGAGATAATCGGGAAATCTGGTGCGCGTTACGCTAATCCAGTGCTGCCCCCGCAACGGTAATCGAAAGTAATTTGCCAACGCCACTGTGTCGTCAGTTTTGACATGGGAAGGCGCAAATGTTGTGTCGAAAATGCTTCGACCTTTCGTAAGCCCGGAGACCGGCCTTGCTTTATCCACTGCAGTTCGTACGGGTAGGTGCGCAGATCATGCAAACTAAAAATCTCTCTCTTCCATTGCTGGCTTCCAATAACGCAGCGCTACAACTTATCGGCGCCATGTGTTTCGGCGGACTGATTCTGTTCGCAGTGGGTTTTCTGTCCATGGATGCGGCTCACAACGCCGCCCACGACACCCGGCATGCGTTTGCCTTCCCCTGTCACTAAAAAATACTGATTCTCCTGGCTCCTACAGGGCCTGACGTCCGTTCGTCCGCGTCAACTCCGCACAGGTTTTAAGACACGCACGACGACGCATCGCATGAGGAAGAGACATGTTATTTCAGCGTATTATCCTGGCGTCGCTGCTGGTCGGCCTGTTGGCTGGCGGCCTGCTGAGCGCCGTACAACACTCCCAGGTCACCAGTATCATTCTGGAGGCGGAAACCTACGAAGGCGGCGAGGAGCCTGAGCCGGTCGTAATGGAAGATCACCAGCATGCGGCGGCGGACGCCCATCATGAGCACGACCACGGCGGCGCCGAAGCTGGCGGCCATCATCATGACGAAGACGCCTGGGCCCCGGAAGACGGCCTGGAGCGCACCCTGTATACCCTGCTTGCCAACGTGCTCGCCGGTATCGGCTTCAGCGCCCTGATGCTGGCCTGTATGTACGCCGCCAGACTCAGCGGCAAAAGCGGCGCAGGCTGGGGCGCGGGATTAGTGTGGGGACTGGCGGGCTATGGCGTGTTCTTTGTCGCTCCCGCCCTGGGACTGCCGCCGGAGATTCCCGGTATGCAGGCCGCCGCGCTGGAAAATCGCCAGCTGTGGTGGATCGCCACCGCCTTGGTCACCGCTATCGGGTTCGCTTTGCTGGCGTTCGCGCCGGGATGGAAAAAGCTGGGCGGACTGCCTCTGCTGATTATTCCCCACCTGGTCGGCGCGCCGCACGCCAATGCGCCGGAGTTCGCCGCCGCCAACCCACAGGCTCTGCAAGCGCTACAGATGCTGCATCATCAATTCATCACCGCCGCCACCCTGACCAACGCGTTGTTCTGGGTGATCGTCGGGCTGGCCTGCGCCTGGTTCCTGCGTCGTTGGAGCAGCCAGGACGCTGCGCTGCAGGCGCGCTGAGTCAATGGACGTCGCCGCCCAGGCTGCCCCCGCCGCCTACCCTTTCGCCGCGGTTGTCGGCCAGCAGCCGCTGAAAACCGCATTGCTGCTCGCCGCCATCAATCCTCATCTGGGCGGCGTCTTGATCAGCGGTCCGCGCGGCTCCGCCAAATCGACACTGGCGCGGGGACTGGCGGATCTGCTGCCGGAAGCGGCGGACAAATTCGTCACTCTGCCCCTGGGCGCTTCGGAAGAGCGCCTGATCGGCAGCATTGACCTGCAACAGGCTATGGGCGAGCGACGCGTGCAGTTTAACCCCGGCCTGTTGGCCAAAGCTCACGGCGGCGTGCTTTATATTGATGAAGTCAATTTGCTGCCCGACCCCTTGGTGGACGCCCTGCTCGACACGGCGGCCTCGGGCGTGAACTTTGTCGAGCGGGACGGCCTCAGTCACAGCCATCCGGCGCAGTTTATTCTGATCGGCACCATGAACCCGGATGAAGGCGAACTGCGTCCGCAGCTACAGGACCGTTTCGGTCTCGCGGTCACGCTGGATGAAACCTATGACGTGGAACAGCGCATGGCTATTGTGGAGCGGCGTCTGGCCTTCGAACAGGATCGCAACGCGTTTCGGGCGCAATGGCGCGATGCGCAACGAGAGCTGAAAAGCCGCATCGCCGCCGCCCGCGAACGCCTGCCGCAGGTTCTCTGCCCAACAGATATACAACGGGATATCGCCAGCCAATGCCTCGCCGCCAGCGTAGAAGGCGTGCGCGCGGACATTTGCTGGCGCCGCGCCGCCATCGCCCACGCCGCCTGGAACGGACGCGACGAGGTCAGCGTGGAAGACGTAGCGGCGACGCGTTCGTTCGCGCTTAGCCATCGCGCCAAACATCAGGACACACCCCCTCCCCCCACTGGCGCCGCGCCCCCTCAAGGTGGCGGAAGCGCCAACAGTGGAGGAGATTCATCTTCTTCGTCATCTTCCGGAACCGCCGGCGACTGGGGGGGCATGCCGCCGCAACGGATGGCGGCGGACAAGCCTGTGACGCCACAACTGCCCGAGATCCCAACGCTACGTTCTCCGTCCTCTCGTCGCGACACACAGCGCGGCGGCGCGGAACAACGACAAGGTTCGGCCCTCGGTCGCGCGCAACGCAGCTGGCAGGCGCTGTCCTCACGGCCGGACTGGTTCGCCACGCTCGTCCACCCCGACAATCGGGACGACGGGTTGCGCGAAATACGCTATCAACCCCGTCGCCACAGTCGCGACACCCTGAACTGCGTCCTGCTGGACACCTCCGCCTCCACCCTGAGTCAACGCGCGCTGGCGCAGGCGAAAGGGGTGATTCTGGGATTGGCCCGACAGGCCTACCTGGCGCGGGAGAAACTGGCCGTGCTGGCGTTTGGCGCGCAGCGCACGGAGTGGGTGATACCCTGCCGACGCGCCCCCAAAGATATCGCCGCCCTGCTCAACGAACTTCCCGCTGGCGGCGGTACGCCGCTGCGACAGGCGCTGCTGCATGCGCGCCAACTGCTGGCGCGACAGACCCGCGCCAACCCGCATCTGACCTGCCGTACGTTGCTGCTGACTGACGGGCGCAGCCGCGATCCGCTGGACGATCTGATTTGGGGTTCGCCCCTGTGGGTGGTGGATACCGAACAGACCGCCGTCAGACTTAATCGCTGCCGACAACTGGCGCAACGCCTCGGAGCCGCTTACGCCCCGCTGGCCGCCGTGCGCGCCGCCCTGGAACACTAACGCCCCGGAGATACGACTGATGCTGGACGAAAACGAAAAACACCGCCGTCGCATGGCCAACAAGAAGCGCATCATTGACGAGCGCATCGCGCAAGCCCAGGAAGAGCGCGGCGTGCTTATCCTGCTCAAGGGCAATGGCAAAGGCAAAAGCAGTTCCGCCTTCGGCACTATGGCGCGCTCACTCGGCCACGGCCATCGCTGCGCGGTGATTCAATTCATCAAAGGCAGAGACGCCACCGGCGAATTTCTGTTTTTCAAAGACCATCCCCGCGTGGACTTTCACGTCATGGGGCATGGCTTCACCTGGGAAACCCAGGATCGCGAGCAGGACATCGCCGCCGCCCGTCAGGCCTGGGCCCTGGCGGAGCAACTGCTGACCGACGGCAGCTATGATTTCCTGCTGTTCGACGAGTTGAGCTACATGGTCAAGTACGGCTACCTGCCGGTGGAGCCCATGGTCAAGGCGCTGCAACGCCGCCCTCAGCATCAAAACGTGATGATCACCGGGCGCACCATGGCGACGGAGTTGCAGGACATCGCCGACACCATCAGTCAGGTGCAGGATGAAAAGCACGCTTTCCGTTTGGGCGTGAAGGCGCAAGCGGGTATCGAATTTTAGTTATGAGTGAAGATTGATGGAGAAAGCGCACTGATGCAGGCCCGTTGTCCCGCTCTGTTTATTTCCGCCATGGCTTCCGGCCAGGGTAAAACCACCGTCACCGCCGCTCTGGCGCGTTATCATCGCAACCAGGGACGTAAGGTGCGCGTCTTCAAGACCGGCCCGGATTATCTCGATCCGCAGATTTTGCAGATTGCGTCCGGGGCGCCGGTGGAGCCGCTGGATTTGTGGATGGCGGGTGAGGAATATTGCCGCGATCAGCTCTACCGCGCCGCCCGCGAAGCCGATTTAATCCTGATCGAAGGCGCCATGGGCTTACTGGACGGCGAGCCCAGCAGCGCCGACCTCGCGGCCCGCTTCAACCTTCCCGTCGCCGTCGTGATCAACGCCAAGGGCATGGCGCAGACTACCGCCGCGGTGGCCTATGGACTCGCCAATTACCGTCGCGACTTTCAGTGCGTGGGAATCATCGCCAACGCCCTCGGCAGTGAGCGGCACCTGTCGCTCATCGCTGAGAGCCTGCCGTCGCAGGTTCCCCTGCTGGCCGGAATATTTCGCGACGACGCCATCGCCCTGCCGGAGCGGCATCTGGGTCTGGTGCAGCCTTATGAGCAACAGGGACTGGAACAGCGCCTGGATCAGGCCGCCGCCGCCATCGCCCATACGCCGCTGGCCAACCTGCCCGCCACCGCGACGTTCAAGCCGGCGCTGCTGCCCGCCGTCAGGCCCATGCTCGCTGGCGCGCGCATCGCCGTCGCCCGGGATGCGGCGTTCAGCTTTATCTACGCCGCCAACCTGCGTTTGTTGCAGGAGATGGGCGCGGAGGTTTTGTTCTTCTCTCCCCTGGAGGACAGCGAGCCGCCGCCGGCTGACGCCTTATGGCTGCCCGGCGGCTATCCGGAATTACATGCCGAGCGCCTGTCCGCCAATCAGGCCATGAAAGCGGCGCTGAAACGTTTTTTTATGGACGGCCGACCGATGCTCGCTGAATGCGGCGGCATGCTGTATGCGCAGGAAACCCTCACCGATCAGCAAGATCGTATTTTCGCCATGGCCGGACTTATTCCCGGAGCCGGTGAAATGCGCGCCAAGCGCGGTTGTCAGGGTATGCAGACGGCGCCGCTACCGGAAGGCGACGTGCGCGCTCACGCCCATCATCACTCCCGCAGCCATGGAACCCTGCCGCCCATCGCCTATGGCCGCCGTCAGCGCCATCCTGCTCCCGGCGAGGTCATCGTGCGCAGCAAAGGCCTGACCGCCACCTATTTGCACCTGTTCTTCCCTTCCAATCCCGGCGCCGTGGCCAACCTGTTCCGGCCAGGCCCCACGGAAGTCTGAGGCATGTGGCGGGAGAGCCCCGAACGCCAACAGCCGCTGCGCACAGGTCTGACCACCGGGACCTGCGCCACCGCCTGCGCCCTCGCCGCCGCCCGCCTGCTGCTGACCGGAAAATCCTGCGACGAATGCGAAGTCACTTTGCCGAAAGGCAGGAAAGTGCGTCTGCCCATCGCCGAATGCCGCCGTCTCGACGTGTATAGCGCTTACGCCGCCACGGTTAAGGACGCCGGCGACGATCCCGACGTCACCCATGGCGCCCAGGTGTTCGTCATCGCCAGCCTGGGAACCGGCGCGGGAGAAGTACGCTTCTCCGCCGCCGACGGCGTCGGCACAGTCACCCGCGACGGTCTGTCTCTGGCGGTGGGCGAACCCGCCATCAACCCGACTCCGCGCCGCATGATTCGCGAGCATCTGCTGGAACTGGCGGACGAGTGCGCCTACAACGGCGCCTTTGATGTGGCGGTCGGCGTGGAGAACGGAGCCGCCCTGGCGCAGAAAACCATGAACCCGCGTCTGGGCATCGTGGGCGGACTTTCCATCCTGGGAACCACTGGCATTGTGCGGCCGTTTTCCTGCTCCGCCTATATCGCGTCCATTCATCAGGGCGTGGACGTGGCCCGCGCCAACGGTTACGACCACATCGCCGCCTGCACCGGCAACGCCAGCGAAGATTACGCGCGCCGTCACTACGACCTGCCGGACATGGCGCTGATCGAAATGGGCGACTTCGCCGGAGCCCTGCTGAAGTATCTGCGCCGCTCACCGCTGCGCCGGCTCACCATCGTGGGCGGTTTCGGCAAGATCAGCAAACTCGCCTGCGGACATCTGGATCTGCACAGCAAGGCCTCAGAAATAGACCTGGACTTTATCGCCGACGCCGCCGGGTCACTGGGCGCCACGCCGAATACCCTGGCCGCCATGCGCGCCGCCAACACCAGTATCGAAGCATTGCGTCTGGCTGGCGATCTGCCTCTGGGCGATCTGATCTGCCGTCGCGCCTGGGAAAAAGCCGCCTACACCATGCATAACAGCATGCAATTGGAAGTGGTGGCGATCGATCGTCAGGGCCTGCCGGTGGGCGCCTACGCGGGAGAAGACTTATGACTTTGCTGATACTTGGCGGCGTACGTGACGCCAAACTCTGCGCAGACCGACTGCACGCTCAGGGCGTTCCGCTGGTTTACAGCCTCGCGGGACTACTGGAGCGCCACGAGGCCCCCTACCCGATTATCAGCGGCGGCTTTGCGCGTTTCGGCGAAGACAGCGTCAGCGGCCTGGCGAACTACCTCCGCGACCATCAGATCACGGCGGTGGCGGACCTGACTCACCCTTACGCCGCGACGATTTCTTCCAGCGCCGTCCGTGCGGCGCAGCGCTGCGAGATTCCCTGCTGGCGCTTTCAACGTCCGCCCTGGCGGCCGGGACCACAGGATCGCTGGATTGAAACAGACGGCGGCGACGATCTGTTGCACCGACTTGAAGATTATCGACGACCGTTTTTCACCCTGGGACGCAGCGCCTTTCCATTGCTGACGCAGGCGGAGTCTCAGGGACTGCCGGCGGAACAACGCTGGCTCATCCGCTCCGCGTTGCCGGCGCCCGGTACGCTGGCGTCACGCAACGATATTGATTTCATACAGGCGCGAGGGCCGTTCGCGCTGCAAGAAGAAAGAAACCTGTTCGACGCCTTCAGCGTGGACGCCCTGGTCTGCAAAAACAGCGGCGGCGCAGCCACTGAAGCGAAACTGCAGGTCGCCGCGGAGCGCGGCCTGCCGGTGTTCATGCTGCGGCGTCCGCCGACACCGACGGCGACACGGGAGTTTGACGATCTGGAGCGCTTTATTGAGCACTGCGCCGCCATGACGCTCCCGCTTAGCCCACTGGATCAAACCTATAACAAACACTCTGATAGCGGGCCTTCCTGCGCCCGAGACAGCACACGAGAGGAAAACGATCATGTCCAACAGCGATAAACCCGCCATCCTATTTGTCGGCCACGGTTCACGCGATAACGAAGCCGTGGAGCAGTTTCATCAGCTGACCAAACATTTTCGCGAACGCTTTCCGGACCGCCTTTGCGCCACCGGTTTTCTGGAGTTCGCCCGTCCGGTCATCGCCGACGGCGTGGATGAACTGGTGAAACAGGGCGCCACCCGCATCAGCGCCATTCCCGGCATGCTGATGGCGGCGGGCCACGCCAAGAACGACATTCCCAGCGAGCTCAACACTCTGCAAAGAGAGTTCGAAGGCGTCAGTATCCACTACGGCGCAGAACTGGGTGTGAACCCCAACATGCTGCGCGCCGCCCGCGACCGCATCGAAGAAGCGGAGCCGGAGTTCGGCGAAGGCTACTCTCGTCAGGACACCCTTCTGGTAGTGGTGGGCCGCGGCGCTTCCGACCCAGACGCCAACTCCAACATCAGCAAAATCACGCGTATGCTGGAGGAAGGCATGGGCTTCGGCTGGGCCATCACCTGCTACAGCGGCGTCACCACGCCTCTGGTTCCCGATGCGTTGAAGCGCGCGCACGGCTTGGGCTTCAAGCAGGTCATCGTGTTCCCCTACTTCCTGTTTACCGGACGTCTGGTGAAAAAGATCTACGACTGGGCCGACAGCTATCAGGCTGAGCACCCCGAGGTGAAAGTGGTGAAAGCGCCTTACCTCAATGACCACCCGCTGATTCTCGACACCTTCGCCGATCGTCTGGATGAAATCGAAAAAGGCAGCCCGAACATGAATTGCCAGATGTGTCAGTACCGGGTGCAGATCGTCGGCAACGAGCACAAGGTGGGTCTGCCGCAGGAAGGCCATCATCATCATGTGCGCGGCATCGGCACCGATGGCGATCACAGCCATCATCACGATCACCATGACCACCATCACAGTCATGGACATCACGGCCATCACCACAATCATGATCACGATCACAGCCACGACCAAGAAGAGGCGAAATCCTGAGGGGCTATGCACTTCGACTACGAAAAAGATCCTCTGGCCATCGAGCGGGAAAGTTTCCGCCAGATTCGTGAGCTGACCGACCTGACCTCACTGACTCAGGACGAAGCCCAGGTGGCGATGCGTCTGATCCACAGTTGCGGCGATCCGCAGATCATGGCGCAGTTGCGCTTCACTCCCGGCGCCGTGGAGGCGGGACTCGCCGCTATTCGCGCTGGCGCGTCGGTATTGTGCGATGTGGAAATGGTGCGTCACGGCCTCACCAAACGCATGCTGGAGACGCCCGCTCACTGCTTTTTGAATGCGCCGGAAACGCCTGGCTTAGCCAAGACCAACGGTGAAACCCGCTGCATGGCGGCGCTGGAGTTGTGGCGTCCTCTGCTGGCGGATAGCGTGGTTCTGATCGGCAACGCGCCTACCGCCTTGTTCCGCTTGCTGGAAATGGTGCGCGACGGCGCCCCCAAACCAGCGCTGGTCATCGGTATGCCGGTAGGATTCGTGGGGGCGGCGGAATCGAAGGACGCGCTCTGGCGTCACTGTGACGAACTTGGTTTGCAAGCGATCGCACTACTGGGTCGACAGGGCGGCAGCGCCCTCACCGCTTCCGCCTTCAACGCGTTATTGCGCATCAGCCGGGGGATATACTTCTGATGACGCAGCCTGTTGCAAATCCTCCTTTGGTGCATGTCGTCAGCCTGGGCGTCGGCGAGCGCGCCTTGCTGCGCGCAGAAGCCCAGGAAGCGCTGCGCCGCGCTGATCTGATCATTGGTTCCGAGCGGCAATTGCAAACCGTGGCGAGCTACCCATCGCAGGCTCGCACGGAGCCCTTGCCTTCTCCATTCAGCGACTTGTTGGAGTTGCTGCGCGACGATAGCGGACAGGAGATTGCGCTGCTGGCGTCCGGCGACGCCCTGTTTTTCGGCGTCGGCAACTGGCTCAACCGCCATCTGCCAGCGTCGCAACTGCGTTTCTATCCGCAGATTTCCAGCGTTCAGGCCGCCTGTCATGAGGTGGGACTGGATGAGCATGATATGCAGACGATCAGCCTGCACGGCCGCCCGTTCGCCAGCCTGCGCGCCCAGCTGCGCAACCGCCGCAGCTATGCGCTGCTGACAGACCAGCACAGCAGTCCCTACGCTATCGCCTCCGCGTTACAGGCTTGGGGCATGGCGGATTCAACGCTGTGGGTGTGCGAGCAGTTGGGCTACCCCGAGCAACGCCTGCGCAAATTTTCCGTGGCGGAGCTATTAGCCAACCCGCCGGACGTTCACGCCCTGCATGTCACCCTGTTGCAGACCGCCGGTCCGGGTGGCGTCCTGCCTGAATTTCCCGGTATTGCGGATCAGGATTTCCATACCGACGGCGAGCCCGGCAAAGGCATGCTCAGCAAGCGCGAGGTGCGCCTGTGCATCCTGTCTTTGCTACAGCCCTGCGCCGATGATATCGGCTGGGACGTCGGCGCCGGTTGCGGCGGGGTGGCGGTGGAGTGGGCGCGCTGGAATCCCCGCGGACAGGTTTACGCCATCGAGCGCCACGAAGAGCGCTTGCGCCAGTTGCACCGCAACCGCGAACACTTCGGCGTCGTGCGCAACCTGCACATCGCGGCGGGACGGGCGCCGGGCGCCTTGACGGACCTGCCCCGCCCCAGTGTCGTGTTCATCGGCGGCAGCGACGGCGAGATGGATACGCTGCTGCGCTATTGCTGGGAACAGCTTCCCCCTGGCGGACGTCTGGTGGCGAGCGCGGTCACCGAGGACAGCAAAAACCGTCTGTTGCAGTTTCAAACGCGCCTGCAGGACGGCGACGCCGAATGGACGCAGGTCGCCGTCAGCCGGGGGGAAACCCTGGCGGGACAATTATTGATGCGACCGCAGCTACCGGTCACGTTGGTCAAGTTCAGCAAACGGACATCTTTTTCATGACGACTTCCATTTCCACCGGCGTGTTTTTCGGCGTCGGCGTCGGCCCCGGCGACCCGGAGCTGTTAACACTGAAAGCCGTGCGCAGGCTGCAGCAGGCGGATGCGCTCGCTTACATCGTCAACAGCGACGGCCATTCCCTGGCCAAACAGATCGCCGCGCCGCACTTACGCGCAGGCGCTCAGATCGAACTGCCGATCCGCATCGAAATGTGCAGCGACCGGCGGCAGGCGGAACAGGCTTATGACGAAGCCGCCGCCAGCATCGCCCGCTTGCTGGATCAGGGTCAGGATGTGGCGTTTCTGTGCGAAGGCGACCCGCTGTTTTACGGCTCCTTCGCCTATCTGCTGGCGCGTCTCGCGCCAAAGTATCCCTGCGTCGCCATCCCCGGAATCAGCTCGCCCCAGGCCGCTTCCGCCGCCACCCTGTTGCCCCTGGCGCTGCAGCACGAAAATCTGGCGGTGATCAGCGCCCGTTGCCCGGATGCGGAGCTTCTCGACGCCCTGTCCCGCTTCGATAATCTGGCGATTCTCAAAGGCGGACGCAAACGCAGCCGCGTACTGGAACTGATCGCCGCCACCGGCCGCACGAGAGATGCCGTATATCTGGAGCACCTGACCCAGACCCAGCAGCGCGTCGTGCGTGACGTCACTACACTGGATGACGAACCCGGCCCTTACTTCTCCCTGTTTCTGGTGTGTCGCCGCAAGGGGGCGCCATGACGGCGATTATCGTTCTGACCCCGGCGGGACTCGCCCTGGCGGAGCGATTGCAGGTCTTGTCGCCCACGCCAATGGCGCTGCATTACCAGCCCAAGCCCTTTCAGGAAACCGCGCAGAGCCTGTTCCAACAGGGCGAGCCGCTGATTTTTATCTGCGCCGCCGGCATTGTGGTGCGCACGCTCGCGCCGGTATTGCAGGACAAGTATCAGGACCCGCCGGTGCTGGTGCTGGATGAAGGTGGACGCTACGTCATTCCATTGCTTTCCGGCCATGAAGGCGGAGCCAACGAATGGGGACGCCAGATCGCGGAACGCCTCAACGCCCAACTGGTCCTGACCACTGCGCAGCCCTATCTGGAACCGGTGTACGCGCTCGGCATGGGGTGTGAGCGGCATTGTCCGCTGGAGACGCTGGAAGAACTGGCGGATCAATGTCTCGCCCAGATGGGACTGATCTCATCGCAGATTCAAACCCTCGCCTCCATCGATATCAAAGCGGATGAAGCGGGCTTAATCGAACTCGCCCGCCGTCGCGGCTGGATGTATCAGACCTGGAGTCCCACGCACTTGTCCGCGTTCGAGGGACAATTGACGCAGAAGTCCGACATCGTATTCAGGGAAACCGGCGTTTATGGCGTGGCGGAAGCCGCCGCCCTGGCCTCCGCCGCCCAGTTAAGCGGCGCGCCCGCCGAGCTGGCTTTGCCCAAACACAAGAACCGACGCGCCACCTGCGCCGTCGCCCGCAGCTATTTATCGCGCAAGACAGAAACATGAAACGACTTTACGTACTGGGCTCCGGTCCGGGTTCGGAATTGATGATCACCCCCCAGGTGGAGCAGGCCATCGCAGCCAGCAGCGATCTGGTGGCTTATGGCCTGTATCTGGAATTACTGGGTGAGCGCACCCGGGATAAAACGTTGCACGACCTGCCTCTGGGCGAGGAAATCGAGCGCGCCCGGCTGGCGCTGAATCTGGCCGCCGCCGGCAAGCCCACGGCGCTGATCTCCAGCGGAGACATTGGTATTTTCGCCATGGCGACCCTGGTGTTCGAGCTGCTGGAGCGTCGACTCAGCGGCGCCGAAACAGAGTCGGATGATCATGACTGGCGTCAGGTCGATATCCAGGTCATGCCTGGCATCAGCGCCATGCAGGCCGCCGCCGCCAGCATGGGCGCCGCACTGGGTCATGATTTCTGCGCGGTGTCCCTGTCCGATCTGCTGACGCCCTGGGAAACCATAGAAACCCGCATTCGCGCCGTGGCGGCGGCGGATTTCGTGATCGCCTTCTACAACCCGGTCTCCCGCAAACGCCGCTGGCAGTTGGCCCGCGCCAAGGAGCTTTTATTGCAGCGACGTCCCGCCGACACACCAGTGATACTGGGCCGCAACCTGACCCGCCAGGACGAGCGGGTCAGCGTCTGCACGCTGGCGCAGCTGGATGTGGAGCAAGTGGACATGCTGACCCTGGTGCTGGTGGGCAGCAGCGCCACGCGCTGCTTTCAGAATGGCGACAAGCAGTGGGTATATACGCCGCGGGGCTACGCCCGTAAGCTCACGCCACCAGAGAGCGTCGCGCCATGACCGTGTATTTTATCGGCGCAGGCCCCGGTGACCCGGATCTGCTGACCATCAAGGGACAGCGCCTCATTCAACGCAGCCCGGTGATCCTTTACGCCGGCTCGCTGGTGCCGGAGGAAATACTGGCGCAGGCGGACGCGGCGGCGGAGATCACCGACACCGCCTCCTTGAATCTGGATGAAATCCTCGCCCTGATCGCCGATGCGCATGCGCGAGGGCTGGACGTGGCGCGAATTCATTCCGGCGACCCGTCCATCTATGGCGCTATCGGCGAACAGATTCGTCGCCTGCAGGCGCTGGCGATTCCGTTTGACGTCATTCCCGGCGTCACTTCCACCAGCGCCGCCGCCGCCTTGCTGGGCAAGGAGCTGACCTTATCCGGCGTCTCGCAAACCGTCATTTTGACCCGCTACGCCGGCAAAACCCCCATGCCCGAGCGGGAGAATCTCGTCTCCCTGGCGCAACATGGCGCGACTCTGGCGATACATCTGGGCGTCACCCGCCTGCATCAGATTGTCGAGGATCTGGCGCCGCATTACGGCTCAGACTGTCCCGTCGCCGTGTGTTATCGGGTGGGCTGGCCGGACCAGCAACACATCCTGGGCAGGCTCGAAGATATCGTGGAGAAAGTGCGCGCCGCCAAAATCACCCGCACCGCGCTGATACTGGTGGGACGGGTGCTGGCCAGCGAGGACTTCAACGAGTCTTATCTGTACAACGCAGCGCAGGCCCATATCTATAGGCCCAAAGTGAAACCGGAAACGCCGCGAAAAGTGCGCCGCACTCAGGCGTAGAATACAGTGGCGGCCTGGTCAGACGGAGAATATGTCCGTCTGGCGACGCCGCTACTTTTCGCAGTTAAATAACGCGACTTCCTTTAGGGAAAACGCAACATTCATCGCCACTCCCCAAACAAACTTGAAACCCACCGCCACAATGTGACAAGCATCACATTTGTACATTAAACATATATAACTAATGCGCCCTTAACCCTTGCCCGTGAAAGAGTCTATTTCCGCTTTCAGTTGTTCATTCTTTCTTTAGAGTTATGGCCAGACATAGAATTGACCACGCCAAGCATATCCAGCCATCAAAGAAAACAGATATAAATACAAAATCAATTTAATAACAGTAACTTAACAAAAATTAAAACATTTAAATAAGCAATATCTAATTAAATAAAAAGTTAATTAGTCAGGTATATTTCATTATTACGAAAGGAACCAGACAACCTTTAAAGGTCTAGCCCATAAGACCAAGCAACAATTACTTATAAGCCTCTTACCCGCCTATATACAACGGATTTAAGAAACAGGTGTATAAATACCTAGTTCTCCCGTCAAAACAAGTTTGCTACCTTCCAAAGAACGACGGATTAGTCCCGCGACAGATAACTGAACTCTATGTTTTTCCTTAATAAATACTTAGGGAAACCAGCGGTGTTGGATCACAGTGTTTTGTCGCAGCAAAGGAACTGAGCCGCCGGACGGTATGCGGAAGTCCGCATCGCTCTGGTAATCCAATCTCATGCCGAACAGAGCGGGAGTTATTCGCCATACCGGACCGCGCCCAGCCGCAAAGAGTAGTCGGTCCAGCAGTTATTGATCAGTCTTGAGCGTCAGGTACGGTTGATTCGAGCGTCTTGAAAATTAGCGCCTGTAACCGGGAGGTCCTCTCCCCGGCGGGGCGAGTTATCGCGCATTCAGCATTAAATAAGGAGAACTAAATAATGCCTAGCGATTTAATTTCGTACGACGAATGGATGAAGCGGACTGCCGCCACGGGCAAGCCACGCAGTCGCCTCCTTAAACAGCTGGACAGCCACATCAAATCCTACGAGATGTTCGGCGGCGGCGCCGAAAGATGGTATCTGAATCAGAAACTGGAAGAGTGGAAGAAGAGCAAGGGTCCCAACGGCGAATGGCGTAATAGCGTGCGCAACCGACACGGCGCCATTGAAGAGCTCAGTAAAAAAATGGCCGGACAAGGCCCTGAGCTGAACGACCTCAAAAAGGTCTATCAACGCGATCTGGATCACGCCCGTTTGGGAGCCGTCTACCTCTGGTCCCACACTCACTTGCACGACACGCTGATCAGCGCCTTCGCCGCAGGAGCCATCAATATCGCCTCCGCCGGCATGCGCATGCATTCAGAAATCCTCACCTCTAACGGCCACACGGCGGCGGCTCAGAGTCTGACCAGCAAACGGGTGAACATGGGTTACGTCATGTTGCCGGGGCAGAAGATCATTGAGGCGGTGGAAGGGTCCGGCTATCTGGCGGAGACCGGCGCCAGCCGTAATGTATTCATGAAGGCGCTGCACTGGATCGAAGACTATTGCCGCAAACTGATTGATGCGCTGAAGTCCAAGTTCAAGGACAAAGTGTCGCTGTCCATGACCGCCATCAAAACGGTCATCAAGGCGATTGTGGTGAAGTTCGCATCCTCCGCCGCGCCTTACGTGGCGGGTAGCATGGATGTATTCAAAGGCTTGGTGAACACTACCGATCACGCCGTTACGGCGGTCACCACCTGGTGGCGCGGACGTGGCGTGAAAGTGCTGGAAGGCCATCCCCAGGTGATATGCGACGCCCTGCGCATGCAGATGTGCAAAGGCATGGGCGCAGGTCTTTACGACGCGCTCAAAGGCGCGTTTTCCGCGTCTACCTTCATCATCGGCGGCATCACCGGCGCAGTGATGAATCTCGTATTCACCTGTCTGGAAACTGTTACTCTGTTCATTTTGCGCCTGCGTGAAATCGCCCATATCCGCCACTTCTGCAAAGAGGCGCGCTCACACTGGAACGTTTACATCAGCTCGGGCAAAACCCGCGGCGTGCACCAGAACCCCATCCGTTTCAAGGACTGGTTCGAAGGCTATGTGGACAAATCCGCCCTGATCGCCGCCTTCACGTTGAACAGCGGTATTTGCGGCGACAAGATGCACTTCCTGAATATGTTCCGCGATAACGGCTACGTGATTTCTCAGTATGAGTTTGACCGTGGCGTGAAGTACGTGGATACGTTGAAAACCTTCGCAGCGGAATACATCGGCAAGCAAAGTTATCTATTCCACTCCAGTGACAAGATGGTCAATGGCTTGCTGGATAACGCCAAGAACTTCACTAACGGCGAGCATGGCAAGTTCCGGGAAATCCTGTTGAAAGTAGCTAACGCCTGATGTTGACCAGGTCGGCCCCGGCGCCGGCCTTTACCCTCCTCTCTGCTTGCAATCACACTCAAGAACGCCGCGCCATAGACGCCAGATTGTCGCCTTTCAAAGCGCTCTCCGCCCTGACCGTTTCATCTTGTTTATCAGCCTGTTAACGAGTAATTTTAGCGTTGTGACGGCGCCCTTCGGGTCGGTCCTGCTGTGTTCGCCGCGCAACCTCAAGTTCAGGAAGCATAATTAAAAAATAATAGGATCAAGTATGAACAAATCATTTTTGCCGATAATTCTGGGCGTATTGCTGGCGACGCTGCATTCGCTGAGTTACGCCAGGGGCGAGGTGGGGTTCACCATCCGCGCCGGGGATAAGGAGGCGCACTGGAGCAAAAGCCAGTTACTGAACCATTCCGCCAGACAAGTACTCAATATCCCCCTTCTCAACTATCCCGACCAAAATTTCTCCATTAACGCCGTTCCCATCTCCGTGCTGTTGCAGGACATGGACCTGACCGACGCCTCTGTGCTGATTTTCACCTGTCTCGACGGCTATTCCGGAGTACTGGAGAAGAAGTATCTGCTGAATGACGACCCTGACGCCTCCCGCGCCTATCTGGCGATAGAACCCGATGAGAAAAAGTGGCCGCCATTGCCGAAGGACGCCAACACCTCCAAACAAAGCGCGGGGCCCTTCTATCTGGTGTGGAGCAATCCGGAAAAGTCCGACATTCCTCCAGAGTTCTGGCCCTATCAACTGAGTTCGCTGGACGTAGAAGATGACTTCGCGCGCATCTTCCCAGCGTTGCTGCCGGCCGGACACCTCGCCGCCAATGATCCTGCGCGCAAAGGCTTTCAGGTGTATAAAGCGCGCTGCATGCACTGTCACCAGATCAACGGCCAGGGCGCGGCGAAACTGGGGCCGGACCTGAACCAGCCGATGAACCCTACCGAATACTTCAACGAGGCGGCGCTCAAGCAGTTCATCAAAGACCCCACCTCCGTGCGCAAGTGGTCCGATATGAAAATGGTGTGGGTGAAAGACGATATCTGGAAAGACGAGGAAATCGACGACCTCATCGCCTATCTGAAGCACATGGCGGAGAGAAAACCGGATATGAAACAGGCCTCTAACTGAGGCCTGAGATAGCCGGGCGCAGAATGGTCAGCGTCCTTTGACGATATACATGCCTTCGCTGCCGGGCCGCGTCAGCTTGAAACCGAAGCGGGCGTAGAGTTCCGGCACATCCGCCATCAGCGTGATATAAGCCCCGTCCGGGGCTTCCCGTTGCAAGTACGCCATGATGCTTTCCATCACTTTCCGCCCCAGCCCTCTGCCCTGATGCGCGGGGTCTACAGCAACGTCGACAATCTCAAAGTTCAGGGCGCCGTCGCCGACCACCCGCCCCATACCGACGCAGGTTTCCTGCATCATTACGCATACGCCGAACAAACTGCGCGGCAGCCCTTTCACCGCCGCCTCTCTTGGCCTTGGGGTCAAACCGGTGATTTGACGTAAACGCATGAAATCATCTACTTCTGCGACTTTCTCAACCACTTCGTACATGCAACTTCCTTTCGAATTCCTTTTATTTTCAACTCATTTCAGACTCAGATCGCGTCGCGCATTTTCTGCAGTATTTTCAGACAGGCGCTGTACAAAAGCTCCTCAAACATTTGGGCTTCACGGCTGGCTTCTTCTGCGCCATTTCCAAACACCCCCTTAAGACTGAACTCAGGCAATGAGTGCGAAAAGAATGGTTTCCATGGCAGCTTTTCTTTCGCTTCATAGGCGGCGACAGTTTTCCCTGAGGCGATGTTGTACAGCCTTGCTTTCAAGTGCACTTTCGGACGATTAATCAGAGGCAGCGTCACAGTGTTGATGTCCGCCATCAACAATCCGCCCCAGTTGTACTTCAACACCACCATTTCCAGCGCCAAATCGGACTTTCTGGGTTCATCAATCGTAGACATGTGTGGAAGGCTGATGAACGCCGTCAGCTTTTCTCTGATGAGATTTTCCAGTTCGACCGACGACCCAAAGAGATCGAATTTAGGGCTTTTGCCTTTATAGGCGGAGGTCACGACCAATGAGTCGAGGTACACCCGCGCCTTTTCCCGTTTGAATAATTTTGACCACACGTTGTACTTATTCCCTCTTTCAGCCCACGCCAACAACGTCGGACTTATCCTCCATTGCGCGACCAATGCCGAATTGTTTTGATTTCTTCCGCCGGTATTCCCAGGGACTCCAGAAAATCCTGGTGCGCTTCCGGCGACATGGATTCAAACTCCACATGCCATTGCCGCATGGCCGCTTCATCCAGCCCTACCGCCGCCAGCATGGCCACCCAGCCCTGCTTGTCGATAATACGGGATTTCTTACGCACCCGCTCGCTCTTCAGGATAGTGGCGATCACCTGTTGTTGAGCGCGCAGGCGCTGTATTTCCCGGTTAATCGACTGTAGGCGCTGTTCAAGAATAGCCTGCACACCGTCATGGGGTTGCGCCAGCACGCCGGCTATATTCTCCAGCGGCAATCCCGCTTCGCGATAAAACACGATTTTCTCCATCCTGCTGAGGTCCGCCTCGGAATACAGCCGGTAATTGGCCTCGCTCCGGGCGCTGGGACTCAGTAGTCCAATAGAGTCGTAATACAGCAACGTGCTGCGCGATACGCCAAATTTACGCGACATCTGACCAATGGTGTACATCCCGTCCGCCTCATCATTTTGCCATTCAATAAAGCGGTCATAACGACCGCTTTGTGTTTCTAGTCAGGATTCTACAGGGCCCGAATGCGGTTTATTTCCTCCGCGGAAATCCCCAGCCATTCCAGCAGGCTTTGATGCGCCTGCGGATAACGGGCTTCGAACTCCCGATGCCAACGCCGCATGGCCTCTTCATCCAACCCCGCCGCCCGCAAAACCTCCACCCATTGCGCTTTATTCATCAAAGTATCGCTCATGATTCATCTCCCGATAGTTCAGTGAAAACCGTACAGCTGCGCAGCCGACGAAAGCTACTTTGGGGTATGAAGCTATAGACAGGTCAAGGGAGGATTCGGTTATTCTTTTCCTTAAATCGTTTTCCGTTGCAAGCAGAGAAGATTAAACCTTGTGGACGCACTCAACGCGCTCAGTCTTTGTCTCATCATGCTCGCCCTGGCGGCTGTTCCCAGCTCCAGCGTGGCGCTGGTGGTCGCTCGTTCATCCGTGTCCGGCTTTGCTCATGGCGCCGCGGTGACGGCAGGCGTCGTTTGTGGCGATTTGATTTTCGTGTGTCTGGCGATTCTGGGTATGACGGCCCTGGCGGACGCATTGGGAGGGCTTTTCCTGATCATCCGCTATCTCGCAGGCGCATATTTGATCTGGTTTGGACTCAGCCTGATCCGCTCGCGTTCCACCCTCAGCCTTAGATTTACAGCGCCTTCAAAATCTCGTCTGACGACCAGTTTCAGCGCAGGTTTGCTGCTCACGCTGGGAGATGTCAAAGCCATACTGTTTTACTCAAGCCTGTTCCCTGTGTTCGTGGACATGTCATCCCTGAACGCTCCCGACATAACGACCATCATTGTAATCACCGTCATTACCGTCGGTGGCGTAAAGCTCCTCTACGCCCGTCTGGCGCAAAAGATAACCGCCAGATTTATTAACAGCCCTATGGCGAGTGCGGCCAAAACTGCTATGGGCGGGGTACTTGTGGGAAGTGGGGCTTATTTGATTGTGAAGGGGTAAAGCACCTCTCCCCCTCACCTTAGGCGCAGCTACAAAGCAGGACGACAGCTGACCCGGAGGGATACACGGCCTTTAAACTCATAGTCAGGCTCAGTTGAGACGATAAAGCTTAAGTATTTCCCTTGGTTTAACGCTGTATTTTTAAATGCGCGCATCAGCTCGTTTTCCACCTTAACGCCGTCCACCTGAAACTCATCCACCACTTGATAGTTAATTAGCGCACTCATACATGTGCAGGAGCCAATGCTGTCATGGTATGAGACATCCGCAAGCAGGCTTATATGATCGCCAGCTACCTGAAGCTGTGCAGGTTTCAGTTCCATACATGCATCCAATTTATTCGAAAATTGAAACCGCTCAATGGCGAGATCCGCACGTGAACCATTGGCTTGACAAGCGCCAACGGCCACCATGGACATAAAAAGAAGAAATATTCGTAAAGATTTGCTCATTATTCATTCTCCAAAGCAGCCTGTTTACACTATCAGATTGTTTTGTAGATCTGACTATAACCCCACTGTCGATTCCAACTAAGCTCAAACGATAAGGATTTATACTTCGCCGAATTCTTACGGCGGTTTGAGCCACACGTTTATCACCAGGGAACCGATTATGTCACTCCAGCTTTACGCGCATCCTT
Organism: Hahella chejuensis KCTC 2396; assembly: GCF_000012985.1. NCBI lineage: Bacteria > Pseudomonadati > Pseudomonadota > Gammaproteobacteria > Oceanospirillales > Hahellaceae > Hahella > Hahella chejuensis. The sequence continues at coordinate 6,618,477 of NC_007645.1, forward strand.
TTTCTTCCTACTGCCAGAAAGTGTTAACTGCGCTTTACGAAAATCAGACGCCGTTTGAGTTTTGTCTGGTCGCCCATGACGACGCCGACGCTTGGCGACGGCTTGAAGCGCTTTGGACGATGAAACAGTTCCCTGTATTGGTGGATCAGGGGATAACGGTGGTGGAGTCGAGTGTGATCATTGAACATCTGGATCTGTATTATCCTGGGCCTGCGCCATTGATACCCAAAGATCCCAAAGCCGCCTTGCCGGTGCGCATGATGGATCGCTTTTTCGATAACTATGTTATGACGCCCATGCAGAAGCTGGTGTATAACTACATGCGGGAAGAAGGCGCTCACGATCTACAAGGTGTAGCGGAAGCTAAGCAAAAGCTTGATAAGGCGTATGCGTGGCTGAATGCCGCCCTGGTGGGATGTGAATGGGCGGCGGGGGATGCGTTTACCCTGGCGGATTGCGCCGCCGCGCCCTCTCTTTTTTACGCCGATTGGGTGTATGCGATTCCGCCTGAACACACCAGTTTGATTGCATACCGACAGTGCCTGCTGGCGCGTCCTTCCTTCGCCAGAGCCGTAGAGGAAGCGCGCCCCTATCGCAAGAACTTCCCCCTCGGCGCGCCGGACAGAGACTAAAAAAGCGTTATTCTCCAAACACTTACAGAATTGGACAGTAAAAAGGCGAAGAGAGTCGAGATATTTTACAACTCGACTCCTGCCGGCTTCCGCTTATATGTAACAGACCGTTGGATTTACACCCGTTTAGGCTTTTCGGCCTAGTTTGTGCTGTATTCCGCTTCGTTGACGGAAGTCAGCAACATTGATGTTGATAAATGACAGAAAGGAGATAAAGGCATGAAGCCGAGTAAGTATCCCACCCTTCTCGCAGCCACGCTGGCGCTTTCTCTGAGCGGAGCCGCTCAAGCTTATTTGCTGACCGGAACCATTTACGATCACGTCGCTTCTGAAGCCGACTTCGAAGACGCCATCAGCGGTCTTAAAACAGGCATGCTGGCGTCCACGCTGGGCTCAGACGGACTACCTGACTACATTGGTACTGGCGGCTACGGCGGTGTGCAAAGCGCGGCGAGCTTCGATAATTGGTGGAGCGATTCCCACGGCTCCAAATCCGTGGAATTGAATCTGGCGGACAACGGAAGCGGCATGTACTCGTACAGCGATTCCACATTCTTCCCTATCGACGGCGAGTTGTCCGGCAATGAAGGACGCAGCCACAATTATCACTTCGCCATGCATCTGGAAGGTAAGACCTCCTTCAAAGAGATGGACGTGTTTGACTTCACTGGTGATGACGATCTGTGGGTGTTTATTAACGGCAAACTGGTGATGGATCTGGGCGGCGTGCATGGCCCGGTCAATGGCCACTTCAGCGGCTCAGACCTACTGGGCCTGGGTTTGTCGGAAGACACTGTTTACGATCTTGATATCTTCTTCGCTGAGCGCCACACCTCTCAGTCCAACTTTAATATCACTACCAGCCTGCGCATTGAGCCGCCGACGCCTGTCAGCGAATCTTCCGTGCTCGCGCTGTTGGTGACAGGCCTGCTGGGACTGGGCATGCGGAGATGCTTCCGCAAATAGCCGTCAACCTATTCTTGCTCTCACTTTAATGCGCGCAATGACGGATTAATCAGTGAAAGCCAGATACGACAAGGGGGAGCGTCAGGCTCCCCCTTTCTTTATCCGGGCGAATAGGGAAGTTAAGCGGCTGACTTACTCCGAGCTGCTAACCTCCTGTGCGAAGAGGCCTTTGGATGAATGCTGCACTTGATACTCCACGTGACTGCCTGCGCGCAGCGTTTTATAGCCGTCTTTTCTTATGGCGCTGTAGTGTACAAACACATCGCCTTCGGCGCTTTCAATGAAACCGTATCCCTTTGCGTTATTAAACCATTTCACCATGCCGGTAGTTCTTTCTCCTGACTGCATGATCTCTCCCTTTCCATGTTTAACTATGCGGCTTTGGTCGCGCGTGCTTCCTTAGCCTTATTCCTGATTTCACTGCGGGAGGCGCAGAGGCCTTTCCCGCGCAACTCTGCCGTCGGCCCTTCCCGGTCCGAACGACGATTAGGAGATCGATTATACTCCCTTCCACAAAATTGGTAAGAGCCAGAATTCTTTTGTCCTCAAAAGATTGACTCACCGATTTCACAAATCCAGCATATAGATTCTGAAAATTCTTAAAACGGGATATTTTTCGGATGATCAGCCATATTGACCATATTGTCCTCACCGTTACGGATATCGAACGCTCCGTGGCGTTTTACCAGCGCGTCCTGCATATGGAGCCTGTCACCTTCGCCGCGGGACGCCGCGCCTTGCGCTTCGGTATGCAGAAAATCAATCTACAGACATTGGGACAGGAAACCCGCAACCGCGCCGGCGTCGGCTCTGGCGACTTATGTTTGATCACCCAGTGGAAACTGGAGGACGTCATCGCCCACTTGCAGGCGAAACAGGTCGAAATCGTGGAAGGCCCCGTCACCAAAAGCGGCGCCATGGGGGCCATCACGTCCGTCTATTTCAACGATCCGGATCTTAACCTGATCGAAGTCAGCGTTTATTCCCAATAGGCGCAAACAGTGGAAGCCTACTTCAGTCTGTTTTTCATCGCGTTTCTGGCGGCGACGCTGGTGCCCGCCTATTCCGAAATTATGTTGGCTGGCCTGCTCGCCACCGGCTACGACCCCGCCCTGTTGTGGGTGTTCGCCACCGTCGGCAATACCCTTGGCTCTGTCGTTAATTGGGCGTTGGGGCGTTATCTTCTACATTTTAAGGACCGGCGCTGGTTTCCTTTCAAGGAAAAAAACCTCGGCCCCGCCCAGCGCTGGTTTCAACGTTACGGCGTCTGGTCACTGCTCATGGCCTGGGCCCCGTTGTTCGGCGATGCATTAACTTTTATCGCCGGCCTCATGCGAATTCGACTTCCTATCTTCGTATTCCTCACCTTCGCCGGCAAAGGAGCCCGCTACGCCATCATCGTGGGCCTGTTCGATCAGTTCGAGACCTACTTCCTGAATACAGACTGGTTTTGAGGCGGGGCGTCGCCATAATTCATCATTTTTCCGCTATGATTTCGCCTGATTAAACGAAGATAATGCCTCTCTGATCTCTCATCCTGACGCCCAGATTTACATGTCGCCAAACGCATTTTCCGGAATCGCCGCATTCACCTCGCCGCTTCATCGCATCGGCGTCCGCATCATGATCGCCTCTCTTTTTCTCTGGTTATTCAAACCTGTTCTAGCCTGGGTATGGAAGCAAATGCTGACGCCGGAGAACGAATTCCATGTCATCGCCTGCCTGTTATTGGCGGGCGTGGCCATCCACGCTTACCGGAGAAGTCCTCCCGCACACCGCGAGCTGAGGTTTCAATGGAGCGCACTCGCCTTCGCCCTGCTGGCGGCGAGTTGTCTGGCTTACCTTCTCAATGAATACATCACCGGTATCCACATTTTTTCCGCCACGCTGATGGCGACCGCCTGCTACGGCATGCTCGGCCTCTATGTCGCCCCCGCCCTCTGGCGCAGCGCGTTGATACCCTGCGCGCTGTTGATATTCGCATTGCCTTTCGAAGGCTATCTCGATATCTACCTTGGCTTTCCCCTGCGCTTACTGTGCGCCGACCTTGCTGGCGACTTACTCTCAGCGCTGGGCGTTCCGCCCCTGTCCAATGAGTCCATCATCCTGATTGAAAACAAGGCGGCGGTGGTGGATCTGGCTTGTAGTGGTCTCAAAGGAATCTGGGCGGGCATGATCTTTTTTCTCCTGCTCACCTGGCTGGAGCGCAAAGCGCTGTCCTGGCGCTGGTTAGCCGTCCTGATGCTGTTTATCTGCGCGCTGATATTTTTCAATGCATTGCGCATTACTGCACTGGTGTATACGGATCTGGCGCTGAATGCGCCGCAGGCCGCGGACCACATTCATACGGCCCTGGGCGCGTTAGGATTTGTGCTGTCCTGCGCCCTGGCCTGGCTCGCGCTGACGCTGGCGCCGTCGCGACATGAGCCCACGCACTCTGCTGAGAAGAGGGTCCCTTCGCCCTCTATGCCGGCAAGCCAGTCAAACTGGCGGCGTAAGGAAGAGTTAGGCATCCTTGGCGTCTTGCTCCTGGCGCTCATCAGCTATACGCCTCATCCCAAACCTGCGCTCGCCGCAGAGGCGATCGAGCTGCCTCCGCCGCCGCAATTCAGCGCGCAAGTTGCATCTTTATCCGATATTGAAGCGGGCTTTTTTAACCGTAACGCCGCCACCGCCCGCAAGTACTTGTTCACGTGGCGCGATATGCAGGGCAGTCTGATCCTGGTGCACAGCCGTTACTGGAAGGCCCAGCACGATCCGCGCAACTGCTATCAATCCCAAGGCGTCAGCATCGACGATGAGAAGACCTGGGTGCTGCCGGATCACAGCGAGATCAAATATCTGCGCCTCGACCAGGGCGCCCGTTCCGCATTCTATTGGTTCCAGTCCGCCGACAGGCAAACTGCGGATTATTCCTCCCGCGTATTTTCCGCCTGGAGCGAACCGGAACAATCCTGGGTGATGGTCTCCGTCGCCTGGAACAGCATGATTTCCCCCGACCTTGCGGCGCAGGCGACTGCTCTGCTGCGACAACATGTTCAACACATCCTGACCGGCGCTGAACGGAGCGACAATGGAAAATAAGAAGTTACCTGGGTGGCTGGCGGTTTGCTGCTACCTTTTATTCTGGTTCTGGAACCTGACCTACGCCGTTCTTACAGGCGTTCTAATCGTTCCTTTTTTTACGCTGCCCGCTATTAGCGGCGCATTCATCGGCCTGCACAGTTGGATGACGGCGGTGTTTTCCATCCTGTTGGTGGCGATACCCGCGCTCTGTATCGGGTTGGGGTTAACGCGTTTCCGGAAAAATCCCACCGCGCTGATCAAACTGTTTTACGGCGTGGAGATGCCGATTATCTTCATTATGCTGAGCACGCTATTCCTGTTGCGCGAGCTGAACCCGGGCGTCACGCATGTGCTGATCAATATACTCATCGCCCTATTCGCCTATCTCGCCTGTCTATGGGGCGGCGTCAATACCCGTTTCCCCATGTGGCTGAGACTCAGTCTCGCCATGACCATGCTGTTGACCGGTCTATATTGCGCGTTGCTGCTCGCGCAGTTCTTTATCCCCGCCACGGCGGGCTTCTTCGAATTACTGGGAGAGATCGAACTACGCCACTTGGGTGACATTTTTAACTATCTACTCTTCCTGGTAGCGCTGATATGTGGCCTGTCGACTTGCGTGGTCTTTCTGGCGCTCCCCTTCGTTCTTACTTTCCTCTATATCCGCGAGTTTCTGCGCGAGTGGCGCATCGCGGACGCCAGCCTCGGGCGCGCCAAGGCGGGCGCCGTCGCAGCGGGGATACTGGCGTTGAACGCCCTGTTATTCGCCGTATTGAACCAACAGCCGCAACAGGAAACGTTCGAACGCATGGCGTTCCTGGATCAGCGTTTCCAACCTGGCGAGACGATCCCCAGTATTCCACGGGAAGAACACGACGCCTTGCGCAAAGGACTGATCAACGCCTATCTGGCGCCCTATCGTTATCTGTCGACCACAGAGAGAAACGGTGCGGTGTTTAACGCTTATCTGGGCGCTTTTGACTCCGCGGACCACTCTCTGGCGAAAGGATCGCAAGCCATCTTCAACTTTCTGGCGACGCCTTTTCTCTACGACGGAGCCTACTTCCGTGAGGACAAAGAACGCGCCGCCCGGTATTACCGGGCGTTCTTTGATCAGCCCATCGAGAAAGGAGAGCCGGAAGCGATTTTACACGCCATCCAAGCCACCTTCGATCAAGGTCAGCCTGTTGCGGGTCTGCTTGATGTGTTAAACCGATATGTGTTGATCACCAATATGGCGATCACTGTCGAGCCACAGGGTGACAACGCGCGCATTCGCATCGTGCAGACTCTGGAAAACCAGACCTACAACAACCATGAAGTCACCTTTCATTTCAGCCTGCCGGAAGAAGCGGCGCTCACAGGTTTATGGCTGAGCGACGACGCCAAGGATCTGGATAAGTTCGCCTACGCCCTGGCGCCTCGCGGCGCGGCGCAACAGGTTTACAATGACGAAGTGCAACAGCGCATTGATCCCTCTTTGCTGGAGCAGGTCGGCCCTCGTCAGTATCGCTTGCGCGCGTTTCCCGTTCCGCCTCGTAGAGCCAATTACAACCGCTCCATGGGCCTGCTACTGGGTACGGACTACGAGGTCGACCCCATGTATTTGACCTTTGAATACAAAACCACCATAAACGACCAAGGCGCCTGGCCGTTGCCTCAACTATTGGAAAAGCGCAACGCCTATTGGAGCGATCAAACTCAACGTACTTTGAACGACCAGCCACTCCAAACTGAAAAAGATGCATGGCTTCCCATTACCGCGCAGATGTCAGCGGCCGCCCCGCGCAAGCAACATGACGCCGTCGTCGCTGGCCAGCGCGTTCGCGCCGTTCCCCGCACCGGCGCCGATGCGCAATGGGACATACAGAAATCGACAACGCCGTACGCCATTCTTATCGATGGCTCCTACAGCATGGGCGAGCAGGCCGGGAATGTGACGACAGCTTTGAAACAACTACAGCAGCTCGATGTCGCCCACGAAATTTTTCTGTGCCGCGAGCGCTGCCAGTCCATTACAGCGCCGCCGTCAGCCGACGAATTTTATGGCGATAGTCTGCCCATGAACCAGTTAGCCGCCTGGCGCAGAAAGGTGAAACAGAACTATGACGCGGTTGTGCTGCTGACTGACGCCGGCAGTTATGAATTGGAATCCCAGTTCACGCTCAAAGCCGACCAGATGCCGCCAGTATGGCTGGTTCACCTAGGCGAAACCCTCGCTTACGCCTACCACGACAAAACACTGGATTTGCTCAAACAAAGCCATGGCGGCGTAGCGCTATCGCTTCAGGAAGCGATAGCCGCGCATCAGTTCAGACAGAAGCGCGCGACTGACACTGGCTTATTCGCCGTTACCCAGCATTACCTGTGGTATGCAGAGGCAGGCGCAGACGCTGAAGCCGTCCTGAGCAACGCAAAAACCGAAGCAGACTTCTTCTCCGCTATCGCCGCGCGCCGCTGGCTGGAGTATCTGGCGCAGACTCGCGATGTATCCGACGTTAAAGTGCTGGATGAACTCCACGCCATCGCCAAAGCCGAACACCTGGTGACGGACTACTCCTCCATGATCGTACTGGTGGAAGAGCGCCAGAAAAAAGCGCTGGAGGAAGCGGAACAAAAGGCGGATCGGTTCGATCGCGAAGTGGAGACCGGACAGGAAACCTTCAGTGCGCCCATGGATATGTTCAGCGCCTCCCCCGTCCCTGAGCCGGAAGAATGGATACTGCTGGGACTGGCAGGGTTGATGTTGGGCTTCGCCGTCCTGAATCGCAAACGCAGGCTGGCGATGCAGCCCGCCTGTATCTAAAACGAAAACGCCCGGGTCACCCGGGCGTTTTCTTATGCGTCGAATCAAGTCTTGTTCGATCAGTACGGCAGCAACATGCCAATGCCAAACAACAAACCAATCACGACAATCAATACCAGCAGTGAAATTCCAAACGCCACCCAATTCGAAATCATGGCGCCGCCGTTCTCCATGTGATGCTCGACATCATCCCCTTGGTATTTTTTGGCGATCTGCATCATCGCCACCAATTGCACTACCGTGAACACTACATTGACGCCAGGAATATCCGGTACAAAGAACGCCAGTCCAAAGATCACCACCAACGCTAAAAATGAAAACACCAAAGCGTTGCGGGCCATATCTTCCCGGCCAAGCTGCTTGAAATTGTGAGAGAGAATAATGCCGCCGGCCAAGATAGTGCCAAAGAAAGTCGCCAGGCCTACGGCGGGCAGCTTATACAGGCGGTAATCGCCAACGGGCTTCCGACCGCTGCGGCTGTCAATAAGGGAGGATTCCGGGGTTTTATATACTTCTTCCATTATCTGCTCCAAAACTCTATGCATGAAAAGGTTGACGCTGGGAGCAATGGAGGACGACGTCCATTGCGCGCCAAAGAAATGAAAGCGATGAAAAAGGCGAAAACCCGTCGCGGGAAAATAAAAACTCCCCAATCAAAGAGGCCAAGTTAAAAAAACCCGGCCGAGGCCGGGCGCAAGTAAGGGTAGGTCAACCCAGGAGTAACCAGACGCCGACAACGATCAACCCGCCGCCGAACAAAAAAGCCTGCACTTGCTGGCCCAGTCCGCCCGCCAGGCCTTTCACCAGCACCGCGCCGGCGGCGATCCAGGCCAAATGCGTGCATACATTCAAAAGCGCCAGCATGGCCGCCAGCCACAACGCCCGTTCCGTTGCGTCTTCCCCCTGCGCGCCGAACAGGGAGAACATCAGCACAACCATGATCCAGCCCTTCGCGTTAAGCAGTTGGATAATCAGGCCATCGCGAAAACCCAGGACCTTGGGTTGCGCCGTCTCTCTGGACAATGCCGGACGGAAAAAACAGTAACCCAGATAAAACAGGTAGCAGGCCCCGGCGGTCCGCATAATGCTGTAACACTGGGGGTACTCCTGCATCACCGCTCCCAGGCCAAAGCCCACCAGCAGCGACTTGAGGACAAACACCAGATCAATGCCCGCCATCAAGGGCAGTGAGCGCTTGACGCCTAATTGCGCGCCGGATGCGGCGAACACGACATTGGCGGGACCAGGACTGAATACGAGGGGAAACATGACGGCCAGCCAGGCCGCGACAAAGCTTAACGACATAGGTTTACTTCCTGCATTGACTCCAAAGCCGACCTCCACCGTTTTGTGAAGCGGCCAACAACGGGATCTAATCTATGACGAAAGGACTTTGTGGTTCTTGTATGAAATTGCGCTTGGCGAAACGGCCGGGAGTCACGCCATATACGCGTTTGAAATTACGATGCAGATGGCTTTGATCGAAGAAGCCGCACTCCAGCGCCGCCGTCAGCGGCTCCATGCCGCTTTCCAACAGCCGCTTGGCTTCACGGGTTTTCAGCAATATCAGGAATTGGTGAGGGGTCAGCGCAAAGCGCTGCTTGAAGGCGCGAATCAGCTGAAAGCGACTCATGCCGGTCAATCCCGCCAACTCTTCCAGGGCGACATTGCGACGCCAGTTGTCGTGCAGATAGTCGCGAATTCGCAGGCAGCCTTGCAGATCCTGGGCGCCTTTCGTCTCTACTTCGCCGCCATCGCCATGGCGCTGGAAAAGCTGATGCAGCGCCGCCGTCAGCAACGAGTCCTGAGCCAGAGAAAAACTCTCCGCCTCCAGCGCCTGGTGCAATTCCAGCAGTAAGGAGAAAGTCGCGGGATCGTCAATCACCGGGCCGCGTAAAAACGGAGCGAAACCATTGCGGTTCTCGCGCAATGTCTCCCGCAGTATCGCTTCCTCGAAATAAAACATACGATAGCGCCAGCCGCCTTCGCTGGCGGCGAAACCGGTATGCGGCTCGGCGGGGTTGATGGCGACAATCTGGCCGCGGGGAATCACCGCCTTGCCGCCGCGATAATCCAACCCCTCAGCGCCCTGCAGAATAACGCCGACGGCAAGCTGGTCGTGCCAGTGCTTACTGAATGAGAAATGGTTGAAGGCGGCGGACAGCAGCTCTACGCCCTGCACCCGGGAACTCTCCCACAAGCGAGAGTATTCTTTCACTTGGGCGCCTTATTGCGACGGGACAAGGCGTCGTAAATCACACCGGCAATCGCGCCGCACGCCAAAGCGCCGGCCAACGCGTAAATGCCCAGCAACAGATACATCAAGCCTCCCCCCGCCACGCTGGCCGCCGCCGAGGCGCCGCGCTTCCAGGCGGGAGCGATAAAGGTGGCGGCGACCACGGCGCAGGCGCTCACCAGCCCGGCGCAGACAAACCTCACCTGTGCCGGCCATGCGTCCCAGCCTTCCGCCAGACAATCGCCGCCGCCATACATTTCAGCATCACATCCCCACTCAACGCGCAGATTGTAGTAGATGAGCGCCAGCAACGCGCCATAGAGAACGCCGGCCACCCAGGCCAACGGAGTACAGAGAATGCGGACAATAGCAGTAGCGTTCACAACACATCCTTTTCAGGCAGGTCCTTTCGACGCTTATTAATCAGGCAGACAAATAGCTTCCTTCTATTTGTCTGCAACGACAGGGCCTACACAGGTCAGGCCTTGTCTCCCGCGGCTAACAGCCGCGCAGGCGCATCCATGCGCCTGATGATTAACATGCCAATATCATTGCCATATTAATAACGCTCCAAGGTTAAGTTTGCTAAAGATGTAAATCTCCGGCGGCAAAGTCAATACGCGCCCGCCACGCCGGTCGTCATTCACTGGGCGCGAGATAATAACGCGCAACAAACTCTACCCGCTGTCCGGCTTGTCTCCATCCGCTTTTATTCCTCTGGCGATCTGCGTTTACCCGCTCTAAGAGGATGAAAATCCGGGATATTTGGCGCAGAATGCTGTGCAGTAACCCAGGCGCAGGAGTTCGCGCCGCCGCATTCCACGGAACACTGCAAGAGGCTCATTGTGCAACTGAATAAAATTCCCGCCACGGTCGTCACCGGATTTCTCGGCAGCGGCAAAACCACTTTATTGTCCAATCTGTTGAAACAAGCCAACGGCAAGCGCATCGCCGTCATCGTCAATGAGTTCGGCGAGCTGGATATCGACGCCGATCTGCTGCGCAACTGCCCTCTGGATTGCGACGACAACGCCGCCACGCAAACGGATTCCGGCATTTACGAACTCGCCAACGGCTGTATCTGCTGCACGGTGGAAGAAGAGTTCCTGCCGGTAATGCAGAAGCTGGTGGAGCGCCGCGACCAGATCGACCACATTCTGATAGAGACCTCCGGTCTGGCGCTGCCCAAGCCATTGGTGCAGGCGTTCAACTGGCCCGACATCAAGCAGTTCTGCACCGTGGACGCAGTCATCACTGTGGTGGACGGTCCCGCTGTCGCCGCAGGCCGCTTCGCGCATGATCCGGAACGGGTGGAGCAACAGCGTCTCGCGGACGACAGTCTGGATCACAACCCCAGCCTGCGGGAGCTGCTGGACGACCAGCTCAGCTCGGCGGATCTGGTGGTCATCAGCAAAAGCGACTGCCTTGACGAAGACGGCCGCGCGCAAGCGCTGCAGCAAGTACAGGCGAAGCTGCCGGAGCGGGTGAAAACCCTGTTCGTCGCCAATGGCGAGGTGGACTCACAAGTGTTGATCGGCCTGGAAGCGGCGACGGAAGAGCGCATCGAAGCCATTCACACCCATCATGATCATCACCATGATCACGGTCATCACCACCGCCATGCCCATGACGATTTCGACTCCTGCGTGATTACGCTGGGCGCCGTGGACAGCGACAAGCTCCTGGCGATTACCCGCGACCTCATCAGCGCCAACACGATCTATCGGGTCAAAGGCTTCGTCGCCAACGGCGATAAGCCCATGCGCCAAGTGGTGCAAGCGGTGGGCGACCGCATCGCTCATTACTTTGATCGCCTGTGGGGCGCGGACGAAGACCGTAAAACCCGTCTGGTGTTCATCGGCCAGGGCATCGACGCCTCCGCCCTGCGCGACACCCTGAGCGCAGCGGAACTCTGATTCCATGCATCTGCTGGCGGCGCAACCGGGTGGTTTCAATGACGGCGAAGGCATCGTCGATCTGCAACAGACGCCCGCGGATCTGGTGATTCTCACTGCGGCGGACGGCGCGCTTGCGCTGCTCGCCCAGGTGGCGGAGACGCTGCCGGATGATTATCCCAGCCTGCGCCTCGCCAACTGGATGCACCTGAGCAAGCCGGCGGCTTTCGACCTCTATCGGGACCAGGTCCTGGACCACGCCAAAGTCGTGGTGCTGTCGCTGCTCGGCGGCGCGTCTTATTGGCCCTATGGACTGGAACAATTGCAGGACTGGGCGCGGCGTCCAGGACGCACATTGATTGTGGTTCCTGGCGATGACGGCGAAGACCAGCAACTGCTGAACGGCGGCAACGTCGACGCCGCCTGCGCCCATCGCGTCTGGCGCTATTTGCGGGAAGGCGGTCGCGGCAACAGTCAGCAGCTGTTTCGCTATCTTGCGACGCGTTTTTTCGATTGGAAACTGCCCTGGCTTGAGCCGCAGGTTATCCCGCGCACGTTGATCTATCATCCGCACATCGCCGACGCCACCCTGCAGGACTGGCGCGATGAGTGGCGCGCGGACCAGCCCACCGTCCTGCTGTTGTTTTATCGCAGCCACCTGCAGGAAGCCAACACCGCGATGTTCGACGGGCTGATTCGCGTACTGCAGGAACAGGGTTTGAACCCACTGCCGCTGGCGGTGGCCTCCTTGAAAGAGGCCGCCTGCCTGGAAACGGTAGATCTGCTGTGCCAGCGCAGCGCGGCTACAGTGATTCTCAACACCACCGCTTTCGCGCTGCAAAACACCGGCAACGCATCTCTCTCATCAACGCCCACTGACTATACCCATCCACTGAGTGTCGACGTTCCTATTTTGCAGGTGATTCTGGCTTCCAGCAGTGAAGCGGACTGGCGCGAGCAAAGCGGCGGCCTGCGTTCCCGGGATATCGCCATGCATATCGCCCTGCCGGAACTGGACGGCCGGGTCATCACCCGCGCCGTGGGATTCAAAGACTCCGATCACTACAGCGAACGCTGTCAGCTGAATGTGGTTCGCTACGCGTTACAGGAAGAGCGCGCCCGCTTCGTCGCCGAACTGGCGCTGCGTTGGAGCCGCCTGAACGCGAAGCCCAACGCCCACAAACGTATCGCCCTGGTGCTGGCCAACTACCCCACCCGGGACGGCCGCATCGGCAACGGCGTCGGCCTGGACACGCCGCGCTCCACGTTAAACCTGCTACGCGGCATGCAGGCGGCGGGATACCCAGTGATGGATATTCCCGAAAACTCCGCGGCGCTGATCGAACTGTTGCAGTCATCCATCACCAATAACCCAGATACCCTTGAGCTGTTGCCCTGCCAGCAAAGCATGGCCCTGGCGGATTACGAAGCCTGCTTCAATCGCCTGCCGGAGCGCTGTCGACAGGCTGTACTGGAGCGCTGGGGCGCGCCACAGCAAGATCCCAAATGTCGCGCCGGCAGGTTGATGCTGTCCGGCGTCCGCCTGGGGGAAACCTTCGTCGGCATTCAGCCTGCGCGGGGCTATAACATGGATCTCGCCGCTAATTACCATGATCCCGACCTGATCCCACCTCACAGCTACCTGGCTTTCTATTTCTGGCTGCGCCACGCTTATGAGGTCGACGCCATCGTGCATGTAGGCAAGCACGGCAATCTGGAATGGCTGCCGGGCAAAGGCGTGGCCCTGTCAGAGCAGTGCTGGCCGGACATTGCTCTTGGCCCCATGCCCCATATCTATCCCTTTATCGTCAATGATCCCGGTGAAGGCGCGCAGGCCAAACGACGCGCCCAGGCGGTGATCATCGACCATCTGATGCCGCCCATGACCCGGGCGGAAGTCTATGGCGAGCTGGCGGAACTGGAGCGCATGGTGGATGAGTATTATCAGGCCATGGGCCTGGATGCGCGTCGAGAAAATCACCTGCGCCGAGAAATTCTACAAAAAGCCCGCAGCGCCCATGTGCTAACGGAACTGCCCCAGGCAGGCGCGGATTCGGACGATAACGCCGTACTGCAGGAACTGGACACTTACCTCTGCGACATCAAAGAAGCGCAGATCCGCGATGGCCTGCATTGTCTGGGAGAACTGCCGGAGCCTATGCAGATGCGCGACACCCTGACGGCGCTGGTGCGACTGCCGCGTGGTGAACAACCTGAAGATCGCGGCCTGTTGCATGCGTTGGCGGCGGATCTGCATATGACCGCCAACGGCGCGGACGAATTCGATCCCTTGCAACCGCAACCCCGCCTCTGGCTGGGCGCACGACCGCAGCCTCTGGTCGCGCTGTTGCAGTCAGTCTGGCGTACGGAGCAGCATACGCGGGAACGTCTGGAGATTTATGCGCAACAACTGGTTGAGCAGTATGTGCTGAGCGATGCGCCGTTAATCGAGCTGCGCGACAGCCTGCCCAGCGCCAGCGCCCTGCTAGCCTATCTGCAGGCTGTACTGAAGCCTGCTTTGCAACGTAGCGCCGATAACGAGATTCAACACAGCCTGCGCGCGCTGGCGGGACGCTTTGTGCCCCCCGGCCCCAGCGGCGCGCCCACGCGCGGACGTCTGGACACACTTCCCACCGGGCGTAATTTCTATGCCGTGGACAGCCGCGCGATTCCGTCCAAAACCGCCTGGGAACTGGGTCAGGCGTCAGCGGAGAAAGTAGTGCTGCGCCACCTGCAGGAGCACGGCGACTACCCCAGGCAAATCGGTCTGTCGGTCTGGGGCACCGCCACCATGCGCACCGGCGGCGACGATATCGCGCAAGCCTTCGCTCTGATGGGCGTGAAACCGGTCTGGGCGCCCGGCTCTCACCGTGTGGTGGACTTCGAAATCATACCGGCGTTCTATCTAAACCGCCCCCGCGTGGACGTGACTCTGCGGGTGTCCGGTTTCTTTCGCGACGCTTTCCCCAATGTCATCAAGCTGTTTGACGCCGCCGTGCAAAAACTGGCGGAACTGGAAGAGCCCGGCGACAGCAATCTCATTCAGCGTCATATACGGGAACGGGAGGCGCAACTGACCGCCGCTGGCGCGTCAGCGCAAGAAGCCAGAAGACAGGCGGGGTTCCGCGTTTTCGGCAGCAAACCCGGCGCCTACGGAGCGGGACTTCAGGGCTTGATCGACGAGCGTTGCTGGGAAACGCCCAACGACCTCGCCCGCGCCTATGTGCAATGGGGCGGCTACGCTTACGGTCAAAATGAAGCAGGAGAAGAAGCCTTCGGCGCGTTCAGCTACCGCCTTGGCCAACTGGAAGTGGTGATGCAAAATCAGGATAACCGGGAGCACGATATCCTGGATTCCGACGATTACTACCAGTTCCAGGGCGGCATGACCAATGCAGTCAGCGTGCTGCGGGGGGATGCGCCCAGCGTCTATCTCAACGATCACAGCAATCCCGCTGCGCCGAAAATACGCACGCTGAAAGAGGAGCTTAACCGGGTCATTCGCTCACGGGTGACCAATCCGAAATGGATCGCCGCCATGCAGCGACACTCTTACAAAGGCGCTTTCGAAATGGCCGCCAGCGTCGACTACCTGTTCGCCTATGACGCCACCACAGGGTTGGTGGACGACTACCAGTACGCCAATGTCAGCGACGCCCTCGCCTTCGACGCCGCCAATCAGGCCTTTATGCGCGAGCACAATCCGCAGGCGTTGCAGGAAATGGCGGAGCGTCTATTGGAAGCCATGCAGCGTGGACTTTGGCAAGAGCCGGGGGATTATCAGGAGCGGATTGAATCGCTGATATTGGAGCTGGATGAGCAGGCGGAGAGAAGTCTGTGAGCAGCAGGCGCGTGCATACGCCTGCTGGATTAATAATCTAGTCGACCTTCTTTTCCATCAATATCAGATTGTCTTTCCTGTCGACCAGGGCGAAGCCGTGACGACGGTACAGATTTTTTGATGGATTACAGACGAAGGTTTTCAGGCGGACGCTGGGCAGTTCGCGCACCCAGGCGGCGGTGAACGCCCTTTGGATGGCCTGGCTGCCAACGCCGAGATTGCGATAGGCGGGCAATACGTGCATGTCGCGTACGATGCAGGCTTCTTCGTCAAACGCCAGACGCAGCACCCCGACTTTTTCTTCGCGATAGAAAATATCGTAATTTTCGTGATCGCCCCAGTATTTCGAAACCCGCTCCGGCGTCCACTCCACCTCATATTTGTTGAAGTACTCCGCCATGCTCTCGCGGATCACCCGCTCAGCGAAGGATTGGTCATCGGATTCTCGGAAGTATACGTCCGTGTTGGCGTTCATAGGGACAAAATACTAGTGTTGTTGCGGTTAATGGGCCGCCGATAATAGCTTTTCTGCGCCTGCAACGCCACCACCCCGGGCTCAGAGCCCTGAAAAATAAAGGGGAAAACGGCTTTTTATCATCTTTACGGTCTAAAACATTACCGCCAATCTAGACTCTACGACCTAATACCTGAACATCGTTTATACAACCATGATTGCAAGAATCACCTGACTCCCAATTCAACACTGGACGATTCGCATTCCTCAGACTCCTCTCTCCGCAGACGCTCTCGCTTGTGATAACGGCCCACCACCCAACTCAACACCACAAACCCCAACAGCGACCACAACAGTTCCCAGCCGTTAAACACCCAGGCGCCGACCAACGCCACCAGACAGTCCGACGCGAACAGCGTCTGCCCGGCCTGCAGGTCATAACGGTGCTCCGCCCAGACCGCAACGATATTCACCCCGCCGAGGGATGCGCCATGACGCATGATCCAGGTCAGCCCCGCGCCGATGAGCCCGCCTGCGATCAGCGCGGCCAGCCATTGCGGCGTCGCCTGCAAGGCGATCAACGCCATCAGTCCGTCGCTCAACAGACTGACAAAAGCGATGGCCGCCAAAGACTTAAAGGTGAATGCGCGCCCCAAGGTAAGCCATGAAAGCACAAAGAAGGGGCAATTCAGCAGGAAAAACAGGCCGCCGAAACTCAAGGGAATCCAGTGCCCGATGATCAACGCCCACCCGGCGACGCCGCTGACCAGCAAGTGCGAACTGTTGAGAAACACCAACCCCAAGGCTACGAGGGCGCAGCCCTCAACGATGGCAAGACCTTTACGCCACTGCACGGACATCTACTGCTCCTGTATGTATGTGAGGATCGCTCAATACGCCGCCGCGTCGATGCCGGGATCGCCGGCGCTGGCGCGGGTTGCATCAAAGGGGGCTTACAGCAATATCCGGACCAGCGCCAATAACCGCGTCAGAGCCATAGGTTTCAAGCGTACAAAAAGCGATCAATACTGTGTCTTAAGGGCTATAATTTATGAATGCGGCGAACAGGTAGACTCCCTCTATTATTTGCTCGCCGCGCCTGCTCAGTCAGGCGTCGCTTTTGCGTTAATTAGCTGTAGGAGGACGAGAAAATGTCTATTGCCTACCGAGTCAGACAGTACCTCAACAATCAACAGATCTCCTATGACGTCACCCACCATGTCTATAGCGAAGGCGCCGTACAGACCGCCATCGCCGCCCATGTGCCCTTTAAGAACATGGCCAAGGCCGTGGTGATGGAGGATCACGAAGGTCGCCATCTCATGGCGGTGCTTCCCGCCATCAACAAAGTTCAGATGAGGAAGCTGGGCGCCCTCGTGCAGCGAGGGTTGAAACTGGCGGATGAGAAATCCCTGTCTTCCTTGTTCGACGATTGCTCCCTCGGCGCCATTCCCGCCGTCGGGCTGGCCTATCAGATGGAGACTATCGTCGATGATGAGCTGCTGCGTTCAGCGGAGCTATATCTGGAGGCGGGCGATCACCGGGATCTGATTCACATGAATCATCAGCAATTCGAAACGCTGGTGCGGGACTGCAAACATGGCGACTTCAGCGCGCCTATCGGCAGCCCCTCCGCCTTTCATATGTTCGGACGTTAATAATATGGCGATGATATTGGCATGTTAATCATCAGGCGCATGGACGGGCCGCGGGAGACAGGGGCAGACCTGTGCAGGCCCTGTCGTTGCAGACAAATAGAAGGAAGCTATTTGTCTGCCTGATTAATAGTGAACCCCGCCCGGGCGCTCAATCCTGCAGCCAGATTAAGTGGTAAGAGCGCCCGTCCGCTTCATAAGCCAGGACGATAAAGTCTCCCTCTTTGGTCAGCTGCACGGGGGTTTCCCGCTGCGTCAACATGGCCGGCCCTACGCCGCCCTCCATCTCCAGCATCCAGTTGGCGCCGTCGAAGTACAGCAGCCCGCTGCCGGTGTAGATGTCACGCAGGCCTTGGTCGTCGTAGGCGTTGAGTTCAACGAAGATCTGATATTGGTCAGCTTTGAGCGCATACAGATCCATGCCGCCCACAAGATGCATCTGTTTGTTGTCGCGCGAGTAACTCATCAACTCATAGCCGCCCGCCGTTAATATAGATGCTTTCGCTTGAATGGAGACCTGCGGCTGACTTTCCGACTGCGCGACATCGGCGATCTGCGTGGACGAGGCGGACATGTTCTCGATCCCCGCCGCCGGCGCAGGCAATTGATTGAATCCATATTGACCGTTCTGGGTCAGCCGGGGCGTCAGCGCGATGCCGACGCCCGCCAGCAGCAACACCAGAGTGGGCGTATTAAAGCTTGCGTAGACGCCGCTCTGGCGTGCTTCCGAGCCATGGTTGGCGAGCTTTCCGCCGAAAAACAACACGACGCCGCTCAACACCAGCACGACGCTGGCGATAGTAATGACCGCATTGAGAGTTTCCATAATCCTCAGCCTGTATATTGTTATTGTCGCGTCAGCGCCTTACTGGAACTCATCGTCATCAGTCAGGCGTCAGACAATTCGCTACTGATAGAGACTCTTGTTGATGTCTTATAAATTAGTCCTTTTTGTGACGCAGTTCAAAAAATAATCACATAGAGCGCCAATAACGACACAAAAACGCGGGGAACGGTTACGAAAGGATTACAAAGAGGCGCTGATTGCGGAGACCTGATCGATCAACGCGATCTGGAACAAAGGCAGCTTACGACCGGGAAAACGGGTGGAGTCGGCATAGCCGATCAGAGTCGCGCCAAAGGTCTGGTAAAAACCGGCGGCGTTAGGGTCGCCCTGAATCATCATCAGGTGATAACCGCATTGATAGGCCCACAGCACCGCATGTTCGATCAGAGCGCGACCGACGCCCTGACGCATGTAGTCCGGGCGCACGAACAACGCGTCCATTTCCGTACATACCGGAGATAACGCGCGCAAAGAATAGAAACCGGCGATTTCACCGCTGCGGGCGACCGCCGTATATACCGTGTGTCGGGACATATAGTCCTCGGAATAAGTCAGCTCCGCCTGGCAGGCGTCCATGAACTCCTGGGAATAACCCCAGACCGCCTTGCTCTCCATGGCGATCTCACTCAATACAACACACTCTTCCGAGAAAGCTCGCCTAATCTTCATTGCCGATACTTCACACCAAACCTTGGCGAATCGTTAGCAAAACAAGCCCCAAGCCGGCCCGTCCGCAGGAAGACGGAGCGGAACGGACCGGCGCAGGCAACTCTTTAATAATTCGGAATATTTTTGAGGGGCCCTTATATTGACACATCCAAGCCCCGGAGTCTTAACAATATTTACGCTTATTTCGCAATCCCGTCGTCAGCGTAGACGGCTGTGGTACGAACGACACCGGACCATTGTGGTCGATCACCCACAGGTTGCCGCCCATATGCGAGAATAACCAACGCACGGAAGCGACATCAGACAGCAGCAGGGTGAACCAATAAGGTTTGATCACCGGCTCAGCGCCCACAAACCTCGGCGTGCGGGCCTCCACCTGAAACATTTCCTGCACATAGGCTTCCAGCCAGACGTCCGGCTCGCTCGACGTTCGTTCCTGTCGATGCTCATGCTCCGAAGCGCGACGCCGCGCAGCGATTTCTTCCGCATGGATTTGCGACGGGCTCCAAGTCGCCTCTTCCGCTTCCCCGATGACAGAAGCCTGCGCCATCCCAACCACCAGCCAAGCGCCCAGAAAACCAAGAACTGTCGCCTTTCGCATAAAAAGCCTCCTCTTACATTCTGCGGCGCTACAACGACTCAACGAAAACTGTTGGGAGTAATTCAAGTTTCATACCAGGAAACCTGAATATCGCGGACAAACTGAAAAAGAAACCAAAAAGAAATATTTTTTCTTTTAAAAACAATAAATTGAATAAAACAAAATCGACAGAAAAGAAGATCAAAGCAGGCTTCAATCCAGGAAAAACAAGAGGAGTCCTAGGCAACGCTTATAAAGCCGTTGCAATAAAGTAACTGAACTTTACGGAGGGGCGCTGGAAACAGCGGAAACGCCCGGCTTAGCCGGGCATCGGGCGGTTGCAATACGGAAACACCGAGGCGATCAAAAGTGTCAGAATCCTTCCAGCACGATTTTGCCGATGGCGGCGTCGCTCTCAATCAGGCTGTGGGCGCGTTTCAGGTTCTCTGCATTGATCTTGCCCAGGTTCTGCTTCAGCGTCGTGCGCACAGCGCCTTCCTCGACCAGTTCCGCCACGCGATTCAACAAGCGGTGCTGCTCAATCATATCTGCGGTTTCATATAAAGAGCGGGTGAACATCATCTCCCAATGCAAAGACAGACTCTTACGTTTCAGGGGCATGATGTCGATCGGCGTGGAAGGATCGTCGATCATGGCCAGCCGCCCCTGCGGCTCCAGCGCCTGAACGATGCTGTCGTAGTGCTTTTCCGTGTGGGTAAGACTCGCTACATGAGTGACGCCGTCAATGCCGATGCGCTGTAGCTCCTCATGCAATGGAAGACGATGATCGATCACATGATGCGCGCCCATGGCCAGGGCCCAATCACGGGTTTCCTGACGCGACGCCGTGCCGATGATCACCGCGTCAGTCAGTTTGCGCGCCAGCTGTAGCATGATGGAGCCCACGCCGCCAGCGGCGCCGACCACTAACAGGCGGACGGGCTCGCCGTTTTCACTGCTTGCTCCCTTCTGGCTGATCTGCAAACGATCAAACAGCATTTCCCAGGCAGTGATAGCGGTTAACGGCAGCGCAGCCGCTTCCGCAAAGCCGAGATTGGATGGCTTACGTCCGACAATACGTTCATCCACCAGATGCAGTTCGCTGTTTGTGCCGGGGCGGGCGATTGAGCCGGCGTAATACACTTCGTCTCCGGGCTTGAACAGGCTGACCTGATCTCCAACAGCTTTCACCACGCCCGCAGCGTCCCAACCAATGACTTTATGGGCGTCGCCTTCCGCGGACATGCTTCGACGCACTTTCACGTCCACAGGGTTGACCGCCACCGCCTTGATCTCCACCAACAGGTCGCGTCCCTGAGGTTGCGGATCAGGCTGGGTGATGTCCAATAGCGATTCTGGATGATCGATGGGTTGCGCTTGCAGATAACCAATAGCTTTCATATTCGTGTTCCTGTGAAGGTGAATTCAGGGCCGTAATGCGGCGATAAGGCATTCTCGTGGATTGACTGTTAACGAAAAACAGCCTATTAGTTGTTTCTTTTTCAAATATTTTTTGAAAATGACCTCCATCAACGACCTTACTGTTTTCCACCAGACCGCTCTGCACGGCAGCCTCACCGCCGCCGCGCGGGAACTGGATATAACTCCCGCCGCCGCCAGCGCCGCCATCAAACGCCTGGAACAAAGCCTGGATACCGCACTGTTTGTGCGCTCCACCCGCAGCCTGCGCCTCACCGGCGAAGGAGAAAGCTTTCTGCAACACTGCCGGGCGGCGCTGAACGCACTCGATACCGGGCGGCGGGAGTTACTGGCGAAGAAAGGCGAAATTGGCGGAACCCTGCGTATCTCCGCGTCTTCAGACTTTGGCCGCAATCTGCTGATGCCCTGGCTGGACGAGTTTCAGACGCAGCACCCAAACCTTGTATTGCGTTTGGAGCTGACAGATCGGGTGGCGGACATCAACCGGGAGAACGTGGATATCGCCCTGCGTTACGGCGCGCCGCCGGACTCCAACCATGTCGCCTTCAATATCGTGCGCACGCGGCGCATCATCTGCGGCTCGCCGGCGTATTTCGAACGCTACGGCGACCCGCTGACGCCGGAAGACCTGCAAAACCATAACTGCCTGTTGTATCTGGTGGATGAGCGCGCCTATGACCAGTGGGGTTTCCATGACGGCGAGCGACGCATCACCGTCAACGTCAATGGCGACCGCATCAGCAATGACGCCGAAGCGGTACACCGCTGGGCCGTCGCCGGCGTGGGTCTGGCCAACAAGTCCATGCTCGACATGTGCCAAGATCTGCTGCACGGCCGCGTCCGCACCACCCTCACCCAATATGCCTGCGCGGAAATCAGCATGTATCTGATCTGTCCCGGTAAAAAACAGGTGACGCCCGCCGCGCTATTGCTGCGGGATTTCTTGCGGGAGAAATGCGCGGCGGCGTTGGCGGCGGTGGAATAGGCATGTTTTTCAGTTCTGATTCAGTTTTATGCTCTGGGAAGCCCTTCGACAAGCTCAGGGCGAACGGCTGATTCCGATTATTGAGACACAGCAGGAACGCAGCCCTTCGACAGGCTCAGGGCGAACGGCTGATTCCGATTATTGAGACGCAGCAGGAACGCAGCCCTTCGACAGGCTCAGGGCGAACGGTTGATCTCGATTATTTCAGTCATCAGGCGGTAAAGTTGAGGCTCCATCTTGCTGCATAAACCGCTAAGCTATAAATAAAAACCGCTTAACCGCCAGGACTTTCTCTCGATGGATACGTAATGAGCCCAATCTCACTTCACCGAGTTTTTCGCTGGTTCTTCGCCGCAACGTCGGGTTGCTGCGCCGCTCAGGTCTTAGCGGAGCAGGAAGCCGGGCTGGTCTGTGAGTATGCGGAGATTCAGCCCGGCGAGGTGGATTTTGATAACCCCAGGGAGCAGTTGCGACAGGAACTGGGCTTAACCATCCCGGAAAATGCGTTGATTGGCGAGGTCTATGTCTTCAACCGGGAGATTTTCGACGCCACTGATCCGGAAGAGGATCACTGGATTTACCGCACCGCCAACGCCCTGCACATTCGCACCCGAGAAGAAACCGCCCGTTATCAGTTGCTGTTCAAAAGCGGCGATCCCTACGACCCGCATATGCTGCAGCAAAGCGAGCGCGCTCTACGGGACAAATCCTACCTGTACAACGCCTGGGTGCGGCCCTTCCGCGTGTGTGGGCGAGTCGTGGATGTCGCCGTGGTCACCCGGGACTTATGGACGCTGCTTCCCGCGCTGGGTTTCAGTCGCAGCGGCGGCGAGAACACCACCGTACTGGGCCTGACCGACGAGAACTTTCTGGGGTATGGCAAACGCCTGGCTTTCAGCCATAAGAAAGATGAATCCCGCACCGGCTTCACCGTTGATTATCAGGACCCCAACCTGCTTGGCTCCCGCTGGTCCTCGCAGCTGACGTTTTCGGAAAACAGCGACGGCTATCGTCGCGCCGCTCAGTTCGTGCGACCTTTCTATAAAGTGGGCGCCAACTGGTCCGGCGGCGTCGGCTACAACCGTGAGCAGTTGACGCAAAAGCTCTATTACCGGGGCGACAGCGTCAGCGAGTTCAAGCAGCGTCTGGAGAATTACAACCTGTTCAGCGGCCATTCCATCGGCGGCGGAGAATTCAGCGATCACCGTCTGCTCTACGGCTATGAATACGCCCATTACGACTTTTCGGAAGAAGCGGGGGAAACGCCCCCCGATCCCTTTCCCGAGGACCGTACCCTCAGTTATCCCTGGATCGGTTACGAGTATCGAGAGGACCTTTACTTTCAGACCTACAACTTCAACCAGATCCAACAGATCGAGGATATTCCCACCGGCCTGCAGCTATATGCGCGTCTGGGCTGGTCGTCGGAATCTTTCGGCGCCAGCGAAGATCAGTGGGTGCTGAAAAGCGGAATCAGCCGCGCGCTGATTGCAGAGCGTCTGCAATTCGCGGACTTTCAATTCGACCAGAGCGGTTACTGGAGCCCTTCGGGAGACCGGCTGGAAAATCTGATCCTGGGCCTGCAGACCCGTTATCTGCGTACTGACTCCAAGCGCAAGAACAGCTGGTACGCCGCGTTGAATCTGGCTTACAGCAAAGACCTCACCTCGGATTTACAGCTGACCTTAGGGGGCGACAACGGACTGCGCGGATACCCGTTACGTTATCAGACCGGAGATCGTAGCTTTCTGCTCACTTTGGAGCGGCGTTATTATTCCAACTGGCATCCGTTCGAACTGTTTCGCCTGGGCGGCGCGGTCTTCGTGGACATGGGGCGGGCGTGGTTTCCCGGTGAGGATAACGGTCCCAACAACGGCGTCCTGCACGATGTCGGGATCGGTCTGCGTCTGACCTCCAGCCGTATCCAGGTGACTCGCGTCCTGCACCTGGATATCGCCGTCCCGCTGGACCGGGACGAAGGCGGCGGAGAGGAAATCGATGGCGTGCAATTCCTCATCCGCGGCCGGCAGACGTTCTGAGCGAGGCTTAGCTGCCGATAACGCCGCCGTCGTCTTTGGTGATGATGACGGTTGCGGCGCGGGGACGGGCGGAACCGCCGTCCGGCCAGTTGCTGGTATAGCTGCCGTCGCCGTTCTTGCTGCCTGGGTGCTGAATATTGACGAACATGGTCTTCAGGTCCGGCGTCGAGGTCACGCCCGTGACTTCGCAATCCACGACTCCGGTGAAGAAACGGCGGATTTCACGGGTGGACGGATCGGCGGCGAGCATCTGATCGTTGCCGAATTCTTCCGTTCCGCCGGTGTCGGTCTGAATCCACAATACGCCGCGCTTGTCGAACCACAAACCGTCCGGGCTGTTGAACTTGTTGCTGTCGTCCAGCGTCACCAGCGCCGCGGTCTCACCTGGCGTCGCCGTCCCGGCGGGGCCGCCCAGCACAAAGATATCCCACTGGAATGCGGTGACGGAACCGCTGTTCTCGCGCCAGCGAATGATATGGCCGTACTGGTTATTGGGGCGTGGGTTCGCCGCATTCACCTGATCTTCGGTGCGTCGGCTGTTATTGGTGAGCGTAAAGTACGCCTCGCCGGTCGTCGGATGCACCGCGCCCCACTCTGGACGATCCATCGGCGTGGCGCCGACGAAATCCGCCGCGGTGCGGGTATTGATCAGAATATCCGCCTGATCCGCAAAGCCATTATCCACCGTCAGGCCGTTGACGCCATGAGACAGCTCCAGCCACTCGCCGCTGCCGTCATCGTTATACTTGGCCACGTATAGCTTGCCGTCGTCCAGCAGCGCGCCGCTGGCGGTGTCCGCATAGTAGGCCTGGTTGGACACGTACTTGTAGATGTATTCGAAACGGGAGTCGTCGCCGGAGTAGCAAACGATGGGTTTGCCCTCTTCCACCAGCCCGAAGATGATGCCTTCATGGCCGAAGCGGCCCAGCGCAGTGCGCTTCTGTGGCGTGGAAGCCGGTTCGAACGGATCGATTTCCACAATCCAGCCATAGGTGTTGGGCTCATTGCGATAGTCGTCCGCAGCGCTGGCGCCTTTGCTGCTGGCGTCGAAACGTTCGTAGACGTCCACCCCCGCCACGGTGTCCCAGCCATAGCGGGAGTTGCTCCCCACGCCGTAACGGGAAAGGTTGCGCGGCTTGGGATCGTCATCGCTCTTGAAGTATCCCGCCCAGTTCTCTTCGCAGGCCAGATAGGTTCCCCAAGGCGTGTGCCCCATGGCGCAGTTGTTCAGCGTGCCGCGGGCCAGCGTTCCGTCGTTGCTGTGCTTAGTGACGGCGTAATCGCTTCCACGCACCGGTCCGCGCAACTCCATGTCGGTAGCGCCGGTCACGCGACGGTTGTACTGGCTGCCATGCACGATATCCCAAACGCCAGCGGTCTTCTTGATATGAATAACGCTGACGCCATGGGCCGCCACTTCTTTGTGCACTTCCGCTTCAGGACGGGCGCCGCCCACTTCGGTCGGGCCGTCTGGATGCAGGAAGTCCGGCTCGATGTATTCGTGGTTCATCACCAGCAAACCTTCTTCCGAGCTGGAGCCGCCTTCTTTGAAATCAATCGGGAAGTAGTGCATGCCGTCGTGGTTCATGCCCACTTGCTGTTCCTGGTCCGCGCCGGTATTGGTTCCGTCGCCCAGATACTCAGGCAGCGCGCCGGTCAGGGGCGTACCCCAGGGAACGAATGGCGTGGCGGTGTAGCCGGCCGCCACTTTCACCTCGTTGGCGACGCTGGTGGCGATAGCGGTGAAGCCCAGCAATGGGCCCTGGTTGTCATCAGGGTCATCGCCGTTGTCATCGCTGCTGCAGCCCACCAGGGACATGCCGAGCATGCCCGCCAGAGCGGCGCTAACGCCGCCCTTGATAACCGTGCGACGGGCGATGCGGGTTTCAAGCACGGAAGCGAAAGGGCGGTTTCCGGAAAAGTTAGTGACTGGATCAATTCCGGAGTTGTCGAATTCGAATTTTTTTATGTTGGACATACTCAAACCTCTTCTCATCAGAGTTCACTTCAGAACGCAGTGGGCCAGAAATACCGGAAAGAGGTGACAGCATGGTTACAAACAGATTTCATTCCTCAACAATCAGTTAAACGCCCTGTCGGCGCGCCGACGAAAAAATGTCGACTTTATGGCGTCCCGCCTGAGTCCGGGCGACATGGGCGACCTCTGCATATACTTATTAATCAGGCAGACAAATAGCTTCCTTCTATTTGTCTGCAACGACTACGTACACAGACTCCTGTCACAAGGAATTGTAATGATCTACCGCGTCCTGCTGGCCATGTGCGGTCTGCTGATCTGGCTCCCCGCAGCGGCGGAGCCTCTCAAACTCGGCGTGGGATTGCTAACCGCCTCCGGCGACGCCCGTGAAGGCGTCATTGAAACCGTGCGCCGCTTTGAAGCGCTATACCCAGGGGCCAAGGTGGAGGTCATCGCTAAATACGACGAGGAGTTCAAGCTTTCCACCCTGTCCTGGCTGGAGAAAGGCGGCGACAACGCGCCGGATATCTACTTCGGCAGCGCGGGTGAGCGCCTGTATCGTCTGGTGCGCAAAGATCTGGTGGCGGACATCAGCGCCATCTGGAACAAAGAGAAGCTGGACGAACAGTTCAAGCCCGGCATCAAGGCCTCGGTGAGTCATAACGGACAGGTTTACGCCATTCCCTTCGCTTACTATCAATGGGGGCTCTATTACAACGCCCTCACCCTGGTCCAGTACAATCTGGAGCCCCCGCAGACCTGGAGTGAGCTGCTAAAGGTCTGCGGCGTATTGAAGCAGCATAACGTGTATTGTTTCGGCATCGGCACAAAAGACTTCTGGCCCGCCGCCGGATGGTTCGACTATATCGACTTGCGTCTGAATGGTCTGGCTTTTCATCAGGCGCTTACCCGCGGCTGCGTGCCGTATTGGGATCGCCGGGTCGTTAAGGCCATGCGGTTATGGGCGGAATTGATCAACGCCGGTTATTTCTCTCCCGGCGCGGCGGAGCATGATTGGAGGGACGTGTTCCCGGAAATCTACCGCGGCAAAACCGTCTTCACTCTCACCGGGAATTTTGCCGAGACCGCCCTCGTCAACATCCCCGAAAGAGTTAAGGAAGCCATACGCTTTCTCCCCTTTCCCCGCATCGCCGATAACATGCCGAATTACGAAGACGCCCCCACGGATATCTTTTTTCTCAGCAAAGCCGCCGCCAACAAACCCTACGCTAACGAACTGATAGCCTTTCTGGCGCGTCCGGACATTCAGGAGCTGCTCACCAGCGGTTTGTTCATGATTCCGGTCAACATCAAAGCTCAGGCGCAGGATACTTACTTCGTAAAAGAAGGCCTCAAAGTGCTGCATGAGAGCGACGGCTTCGCACAATTCTTCGACCGCGACACGCCAAAAAGCATGGCTGACGACGCCATCCGCATCTTCAGCCAGTTTATTGAACACGGCGATGTGGAACGCGCCGTCAACGCTCTGGAAAAAGCCCGTATCGACGCTTATCAAGGCGTGCATGCAGCGGTGGACTGCTGAGGCTGGAATTACTTAAGCCCGTATTTTTCCTGCAACGCCCGAATCGTCTCTGCAGGCAACGCGGACTTCTGGCCATCAAGATAGACAGCGGCTTTGTCGCGGCGTTCCATGCCAATCAACGCCTGCACAATGCGTTCGGACAGTTCAGGGTCCTGTTGCAGTTGAGGATCGCTTTCCTGCGCTGTCACGCCAGCCTGGACGACGGTGAGATAGTCTTTGGTCTCCAGTGCGGCCTTGCTTAACAGCACGTAGCCTTCCAGGGTCAACTCGATCTTCAGGGAGGTCGTCACGGCTTTCACCGCGTCGTCATAGCGTCCGCTGGCGTAGTAGGACTGCGCCAGGGTCAGAGGGGCGAGATACCAGTCGGGATAGGCGTTGATGAGCTTGTTCATCAACGATTCCACCGCCTCGTAGGCGCCTTGCTGAATGCCCAGCTCAGCAATTTTGAGGTAGGGCCAGCGATTGCCGGGATCGAGTTTTACGCTTTGGTTAAACGCCTGCAGCGCCGCTTCATTTTGTTGCAAGTCCTGGTAGATTTTTCCCAGCCAGTATTCATAACGCCCATCTGTTCCGCCCAGTTCCGGCTCCAGTGAACGCCAATAATCCAGCGCCTGTTGCGGCGACTTGATTTCACTCAGCTTCTCCACATAGGCCAGTACTTTTTGTTGATCAACGTCTTTCTCAACGCCAAAGGTCGCCGCAGCCCAGAGCAGCGCACACAAGGCCGCAATTCCGCGCAGCCGGCGGAGAGCGCCGACGCTTTTTAATGTCACTCTTTTGTTCATGTACTAGCCCGTCTATAAGTTCTCCGCGTTCTTCGAGGGACGTCGCCATTCGACTGGCAACTCAGACACAGGCGTCATCGTTTCGCTCAATGGCGCATACTCAATACGTATCCGCTCGCCTTCAATAATAATTTTGGTCGGCGCTTGATTCGCCGCGCCCTCGGGTCCTCTGTCGATATCAACATTATCAAGGGCTTCGGAACTAACGCCACCGCATTTATCGTAGACAAGGTCGCCGCGATACAGTGTCAAAAACTCAAGCTTATCCGCCCACCCCGCCACGACATAATAAAGCTGATAAGCGTCGCCGTTCGTGTCTTTGGAGCTTAGCAGGCTGTATTGATCAGGAATAAAACATTCATCCGGTTCACGGGTCGTCCATAAATACGCCAGCGCCGTCACCGCCAGGAGCGCGAATATAAAAACGGCTAGAGACAGGTACTTCAGTAACTTCCACACGCTTGCTTGCGTCCTATGTATTTTATTGCGCCGGTGAGTATAGGGTTAGCTGTTTGGTTCAGGCAAAGGCGTCTGGGCTACCGGGGGTTTCTTTGGCGCTCTGGGGGGCCCTTCGACCGGCTCAGGGCGAACGGGGCATAGGGTGGCCCGACGGATGAAAGTATGTGTGAGTGGGAGTTGTATTGGATTAGTCTTTGCTGTGGGTTCGTTGGCGCTCTGGGAGGCCCTTCGACAAGCTCAGGGCGAACGGGGGGTTTTGTGTCCCGATTTATTCGCTTCTTTTCGCTTGAGGCCAGTCGATGGCTCTTTCCCTGTTCGAATAACTTTGGCATAAAGGCGCTGATTTTAATGGGACAGCTTATCAGGAGTCTGACTTGCACTATGTCGATAGGAGTAAAGTGGTGGAAACCTCCGCTTACTTAAAAACGCTTTCACAGGATAAAGACGATTTTTCCGAGCTTCTGCGCGCTGCAGGGGATGAGCTCGCTTTTTACAACTGGTGTGAGGAGGTTTTGCAGTCTTATATCGGCATGTATACGCCAGGCATTCTGGGGGTGTTTCTTTTTCAGATTCGCCCGGCGCGGCCCGAGGTGGATGAATGGGTCTGGGTGATTACCGGCGATTTGCCAACCGCGTATATCACCACGGAAGACGCGCCCAATGCCGCCTGCGCCCTGGATGGCTATATCGGAGCCATGGAGGAATGGGTGGCGGCGGTGGAGCAAGGCGAGTCGGTGCAGAATCTGATTCCGGTGAATGCGCCGCCGACGCCTGAATACGCGCAGGCGTTGAAGGTTCGGCTGGAGCTGCTGGACCAGCATATTCTTGCGGATTATCAGGATGATCTCGCGCAAACTGGACCGGCGGAATAATAGCGCATCTTCTGAAAACGGTTATTCAAACCGCTGTCGGTATTCGCTTGGGGTAACGCCGGTGAGTTGTTTGAAACTGCGACGCAGGGTGGCGTCGTCGGCGAAGCCCAGCTCATCGCTGATCCGGTAGATGGACTTGCTGGTAGCGATGAGTTCGTCGCTGACTTGGTTATGTTTGATCAACCGCATGAGCTGGCCGCTGCTGTAGCCGGTTTCCCGTTTTATCCGTCGCGCCAGGGTGCGGCTGGATAAGTTGAGGTGATCGGCCAACGCCTCCGTGGTCAACGCCTCGGCGGGACATTGCTCCACCCATAACGCGACCGCGCGCATGAAAGGCCCTTGTTGCAGCAGGCCGGGAATCCCCTGAAATGGGGTGTGACGCTCCTTGAACCGGGGTAGCACCATGTACTTCTGTATTTCCTCCGCCACTCTGCGACCGCAATGCTGCTCAATCAACGCCATACCGAGCGGCAGATAGCCGTTAACGCCCGCCGCGGTGGCGTTGCGAGTGTTCATCACCACCGTGGACGCCGGTTTCCAGCGCACACCGGGAAAGCGGTCTGCGGCGGTCTCCGCCAGCCACCATGTGGTGGTCGCAGCCTGCCCGGTCAGCTTGCCCGCTTCTGCAACCAGGCATACGCCCGTGCAATAACTTAATAGCATTACCTGATCAGGCAGCTTGCTCAGTGCCGCCACCAGCGCGTTATCCTGCGCCGTCACCACCGTGGTCGCATCCCGCCAGGCGCCGGGCACGACCAACGCGCCCAGATTCGCGTCGCTCAATTTGTTGGTGGCGATGCTGACGCCATTCCCCACTTCAAACGTCTCACCGGACAGGGTCAGCCAGTTCACCTCGAACTGTGGCTTATGCAAACGCAGATTTACCGCTTTGAAGATATCCGCCAACGCAAGCAATCCTGACGCGATGCATCCGGGATATAAAAGCAAACCGATATTCATAATGGTCTCGCCACTCTGTCCAAAAATGTATGTTTTATGTCTTAGATAGACATGCTAGCCATTGTCTGGACTCCCTACAATAAGTCCAACGCTAACAGACAGCCGGAGCCCGGACATGATCATCACACAGTTGCGCAACGCCACTCTCCTCGTGGAAATAAACGAGATGGCCATTTTGGTGGACCCCATGCTGGCGCCGCAGGGCGCGATTCCGTCGCTGAAGTACGCCACCCGCACTCGACGCAGAAACCCACTGGTGGGCCTGCCGCCAACCGCGCCGGAAATCCTGGAGAAAGTCACCCACTGCCTGATCACCCACTGTCAAAAAGGGCATTTCGATCATCTTGACCGGGCGGGAGTGAAGTGGCTAAGAGAACGGCGCATCCCCGTGTTTTGCATGCAGCAGGATGCGGCGTACCTGAAAAACAAAGGCTTGGTTGTCCAGCCAATACAGAATCAGTCCCGTCAGGCGTTTCTGGTCGGACGGATCACGCCGATTCCCTGCGTTCACGGCGAAGGTCTGATCGGCCGCTTTATGGCCCATGGATTCGGCTATGTGATGGCGTTTCCCGGCCAGCCAACGCTCTACATTATCGGCGATTCGATTTTCACCGATGTCATCGAACGGGCGGTCGAAACCTATCGCCCCGACGTGATCGTCATGCCCGCCGGCGGCGCGCAATTTGATTTGGGTGGGGAGATTATTATGGGCGCGGACGACGTGAGCAGAATGTGCGCGCTCAGCGGCGGGGTCGTGCTGGCCAACCATCTGGAGGCGTTGGATCACTGTCCGGTCACTCGCGCAGAGCTGCGGGCGCGACGGGAGCGCGAAGGATTACAGGACCAACTGGTTATTCTGGAGGACGGGGAAAGCTGGCGCGCCGATATCAAACATAGACGCGAGTCTCGCCCGTCCCAAACGCATGCAGCGCCACTACCCGCTGAATAGCTTTGGCGATTTTCTTGCCGCCCTGAGCGGAGGGTTCAATGGGAGACGTGGCGGAATAATCTCCCACGTCCTGACAAAGGTTGCGCAGATCGATGACAGGGAGCCGTCTGGCGATGGCTTCCTCCAGAATGATCTCATTGAACAGCGCCAACCCGGCCACGGTTTCCGTTCCCAGACCGGGGATATTGTTGTAAACGGTGCAGACCACCAGATTCGGGCTTCTTTCCAGCAGGGCCTCCAGCATGTTGCTGTAGTTGGAGCGAAAGGCGTCGCGCTCCCGGTCCATCGCGCGCATGGCCGCGCCGACTGTGTTAACGCGGGCGTCCAGAATATTAATCACGCTCAGGGCGTCATTGCCGCCGCAGCTCACGATGACGTGAGAGGCGTCGTCGGGAAAGTCCGCCAATTGCTTAGATACATCCGTGGTGACGCTGCCGTCCACCGCGATCAGAGTCACGGTGACGTCATCGCCCATCACCGCCTGGAGTTGCTCCACAACGGAATCGCCTTCATCGACGTAGGATGCATTATCAAATATGGAGTCGCCGACCAGAACCACGTGCACCGGCGTATTTATCGCGCTTACTTTAGCCATAACCCTGCTCTACTCGCCTCTCGAACGCCCACTACCAAAAGTCTTTTCCTTCTTCTCTGCTAAAACAGATAGCCCACTATTCCCGGTTTAACCAGTGGGGAAAGGGTTTACCCTAGGCGGATGCGGCGAATTTCTCAGAATTAACCGCTAATTACCAAGCCGGCTTTCTATACAGTTCCCTTCTCAGCATAGATAATTTCCGCGTGAAGCGGTCCCCTTCAACCCGAGTATACGCCGGGATAGTAGAACAGGAAAAAGTGAAATTTAATGACATCGCCGACAATTGCTAAGCCCATGTGGCTGTCTGGATCAGAGTGTAAAGTCGGTATTCTTTATCTGGCGGCGATAGCCTATCCGGCGGGACTGGTTTATGACGCCGTTTATCGACACCACGATCACTACACTGGAATCACCAGTTGGTATGGACTGGCGTCGCCAAGCGCTGAGGTTATCGCTTTCATGCCCGTCAAAGACGCCTTGCGATACCTGACCGGAGCCTATTACATCGAGGAAGGCTACCAAGCCGACGCCGCCATATTGCCCTGGCGCGACGGCGAACCAGACGCCAAAGCGCCCCAGATCGCCGCCGCTCCGGGCTCTTACGATATCCTCACCTGGGACGAAGAATTCGGCTGGAGCACACCCATCGCTTACTGCCGCGGGCATATCCCACTGGAAGCATTCCTGAATGCAGCCGCCAGATATATTCCTTTAACGCGCAAGACCTGCTGTCGGCCTTAAGACGCGCTAATCAGTGTCGCCAGTTCAAAAGTTCTGGAGGACAAGCATTAACAGTAAACCAAGCAGCCTCGGGCTCTAAGTTCATCGAGCCATTCCGGCTCTTGCAGCCGCTCGGACCAGCGCAGGTCCAGTTTGCAGAGGTTCTCCAACGACAGGATCGACTCAGGCAACGTCTTAAGACGATTTTTTCTGAGATCCAACAGGCGCAGTTGTTTCAGCTCGCCGATGGAGTCTGGCAGTTGCTCGATAGGATTATTGCGCAGATCCAACTCTTCCAATGACGCGCAACACCCGATTTCATCTGGCAACGTCGTAATCTGGTTGCCCTCCAGGAATAACTTACGCAGTTTGATTGAACGACCAATCGTTTGCGGCAGTTCAGTCAGGCGATTGTTCTGGAGATACACTTCTTTCAGCGTTCGGGACAGAAAGAATGAATCCGGCAAGGCGATAAGACCGCTGTTATACAACCTGAACTCCACCAATGACTCAAAACTGAAATCCTCCGGCAATGCCGTCAGCGGGTTGTCGCTCAGATTAAGGTAGAGCAATTTGTCCAATTGCTTCAGAGAGCCAGGGAGCGCGGCAATTTTATTGTTGCTGGCGTATAAAAACTCTACGTCACGACAGTGTGCAATCGAGCCAGGCATCTCACTCAACCTGTTGTGCGCGATATCGATAATCTTCAACTTGGTCAGATTGCCAATCTCACTGGACACCGCTTCCAGCTGATTCTTGCTGACGTTCAAATCTTCCAGCTGAGTCAGACTCCAGATCTCAGGCACAATCTCCGCGATCTGGTTATCGAAGACACTGAGTTTTTTCAGTTCCGCCGCACTTCCGATACTGTGCGGAATAGCGCTGATGCGGTTGCCGTTCAAAGACAACTCACGAAGAGAAGCGTAATCCTCAATGACCGGAAAGGAATCCAGCTTCTCGTTGTTTATTGAAATAATCCTGTTATTCACTTTCAGAGTTCCACGAGGTAAAAGGCGTATGGTAAAGGTAAGCGTTACGATAACGGCGGTCTTCAGTCACCTCAAGCCCTAGCCAGTCTGGGGAAGCAAACGGCTCATCTACGCTATCAAGCTCAATCTCAGCCATCACTAAGCCTTGGTTGTCGCCGTGAAATACATCGACGGACCATTCTTTATTCGAAACGGACACTATGTATCTGGTTTTCTCAATTGGCGGGCGCTCCATCGCGGACGCAAACAAACTTTCTCCGTCCGCCACAGGAATCGGGTACTCATACTCCTCGCGAACGATACCAGTCTGATTCACCTTGACGGTGAGATAGTAGTTATCGTTTTTATTTCGCAAGCGCACTTCCTTATTTGCATCCAAGAACATATAGCCCTGCCGGATCTGATGAATGGACTTAACCTCCATACGCTCAGGATCAAAGCGCTCTACAAGAAACTTCCGTTCTATTTCCAGGTTGTCCATTTTCATCACTCTTGGGTTACGACTTCTCTTAGTTTCACTTCAAGCCTTAAATATGAAAGCAGGCTGAATATCAGGGCCGCCACTGATACAGCGGCAAAAAGATATTTCAAATTATCCCAGTCGCCATTAACGACAAACAGTGAAGCGACAATAGGGCCAAAGAACGAACCGAAGTTGCCCGTGTGAATATAGCCGGACTTAATTTCTATCATTTCATGCTCATTGAAAGCCACCAATGTCACCAGAGAGAAAACAGCGCCTTCAAATACGCCCAGGAATAGAAAGTGAATGCAGTAATGGAGCGGCGATAAATCATCCGTATCAAACATATAGGCCACATTAACGCCAATAAAAACCGCCGAAATGGCGATCATTAATAGCGGAGAGACGTTCTTGCTGATCAGATACGAGGTTACCAGGACCGAGAAGACTCCCAGTAAGGTGCAAATGAAGATGATAGTAGTAGCGTAGTCGATGCCTTCTGCTGAGTTCTCCGATAGAAAGGAGGTAATCATGGACACGCTTGAAATGTACATCAGCGTAAAACACAGAAACACCATCATGATGAGCTGATAGGGTCTGTGCGTTAGCAACCTTTTATAGATAGACAGACCAAAACCGTCAGCGTTCGTCTGGGCAGGCGTTGCTTCTTTGGCCTTGTGATAGACGCTCATGTACGCCGCCAGCAAACACAGGAGCATGAGTGAGTGCGCCAAAAACACCGCATTCCAAGAAAAAATCGTGATGATGTAAGGAAAAATAACGTTGGCGGCGGCAAAACCTACTCCAAACACAGCCCCCCATAACGCCATCACGACATTAGTGTTGTTCTTACACACTTTGAACAGGAGAGTCGGGATGGCGATCATCATCAGGATATTGGTGATCCCCTCCACTACCCTTAGAAAAACGAAAACATATGATTCTGTTGTGAAGTACATCGCCAGCGAAGCCAGAGACGCGACCACCAAAGACCGGGTCACAATGACTTCTACGCTTAATTTTTTAACAAGACTCGCCAGATAAGCCCCAAAGAAAATGCCTATAAAGCTGATCATAGAAAGAATTGAGTTGGCTTCGACGATGGTCATTCCCATGTCTGACGAAAGATAGGGAACAATGATTGGGAACTTCGAGTACTGAAATACAACAACCACTCCCAACAAGAACAAAAAGGCAACCTTCACAAAAGAAACTCCTTTTCTACTTAGTAAACAGTAGGACTAACCCATACGCCATGCACAAACCTGTCACTAAATGATTGTACAGTCCACTCTTTATATTATTATAAATCAGTTTCCCTACGCTCAAATAAACAGCAATCGCCATGACGGGATAATAATAATTTAGAGAACGAAAATCCTCGCCCAGTATAGTGAAGATAACAGTTAGCTGCGCTATAGCAAAGATCAAATATCCATAAGCTATATTACTACGCACTTTTCCCTTATCACTGTATAGACTTGAAGCAAGTATGGTAAGCAGAGCGCCTCCCATATTAGTCAATCCATGTATCAGCCCCATAATTGGAATGTATGAGAAGAGAAAACGCGAAGCAAAGTGGCCCATAAAAGCAGATGCTTTAACAGATAACCTTGATATAGCTGTCAACACCATTCCTACACCAATCAGCGAGTATAATACACTGGGCTCGTCAAAACTAGCGGAAAAATATATCCCCATAGCAATGGTGGGAATAGATAATAATGGAAGGGTTAATTTAAGTTTATCGAGTTGACGCCATGAGGAACTTACCTGCACCGCACTGATTACCAAAGAGCAAGGTAAAAGTATAATTAAAGTCTCTATAAAACCATAGCCGAGTATAAGTAGCGTAGGCGTCCCAAAAACCAATAAGCCAACGCCCAATATAGATTGCACGACAGAAAATATTAAAACAACTATTACAACATCCATTATCACACTCCATTATGTTACATCTATGCATCCGCTTTATGGTCACTCGCCACTTTGGTAATACTTAAATCATCCAAATTAACTGCACATAAATTCCCTCCCCAGACACAACCGTCGTCGCAGCATATATAATAATCGCTAATGGTCATCCCCAGCGCCGCCCAGTGACCAAATACAATCTTATAGCCTGCGTTTCTTTTCACATCTCTACACGCATACCAAGGATAGAGACAGTCAGGTTGGGAACCTGGCGCGCAATTGAATGAAGTATTCATAAGGCCATTAGAATCCACAAACTTAACCCGGGTTAGCGCTTGTGCGGTATATATAAGGTTTGATTCAAAATCATTGCTTAGTCCATCAGGCAATCCAACGCTGTACATCTTGCGTAGAAGCCACTCATATCCATGCTCCGCTATGGATTCTTCCAATAACTTCACCTGTTTTCTGAGCTGACTGACCGGCCAGTTGAGTGGTATTCCTCCATGCACCACAATGACAGCGCCGCCCTCATCCCAATGAGCGAATTTGGCGTCTTCAAGCCAGGCGACATAGTCCTTGGCTCTTGGGCTGCGCAACAGTCTTTCCGTGCGATCCGACTTCTTCGGCGCAGCCAATCCATAATGCGTCGCAAGAAGTTTCAGGTCATGGTTGCCAAGCACCTTAACCACCGCGTCGCCATACTCCATGAGCTGCGCTATCACTTCTTCGGAAGCGGGGCCTCTACCCACCAGGTCGCCAGCAAGAATGAGCTTGTCGTAAAGGCGGTTGAACTTAATTTTCCGAAGCAGGCGGTTTAACTCATCCGCACAGCCATGAATATCTCCAATGATATAAGTGCTCATAACTCATTAACTTCCACTTTGTTCTGCACTTTTATCGCTCTCATTAAATCTACCTCCCTGATTCCATCCTGCTGACAGCCAGACAGATGCATAGCATTTCTTGATATATTTATATCAATTCTGAAGTTATCTTTATTTCTATAAAGAAATCCTCTTAATGAGTCCGGATGACTTTCTTCTGGGTTCGTACTTCCTTGTAGAAAGCACTTCAATACATCAAAGGACGTATCCGAATAAAAAGTAAAAAAAATAGAACGGCTTTTATCCGCTAGAAAGTGACTAAGCTGAAGTGGATAAAATCCATTCGCCAGAATTACTTTTTTTCCATCCAGGTCCGCCTTAACAACATAAAGTCCTTCCTCAATGCGGACAGCAGGCTCTCCACAATGCCAGAGCGCCATAAGACGCTGGCTAGAGTAGCCTATACGTTGTAACGACAGACTTCCGTATACCTCGCACTCGGAGCCGGAAAGCGCAACAATGCGCGCGTACAGCTCCTGATTTGCAGCGAACTCATTGGGAGACATGGAAGCGTATACATAGGCTTTTTCATATACGCCATTGATCAAGTTATGTTCTTTTAGATAGCCGCCAGGGAGAATATGACAACTGTCAATGCAAACACCGTATTTATCACAAAGCTGGTGAAAGTATGAAAATACCTCTTTCGTATTAATCAAACTATTCGCCAGTTCCGGCTTCAGAATTATCAAGCCATTTGAAGCATCGAAGCTTGGTTTTTTGTATAAATGAGATCTATGCTTGCACCTGATTTCCCTGAAACAACTCTGCAAAAATCCATTTTTACTCATAAAATTTAAGTCACCATTTCCAATGGCAGGTGATTACATTCATTAAGCGCATCCAAATGCCATCGGGAGCGACGCCATGTAAGCGTCGTTAAAGAACAATTTTTTATCTGGTAGCAAACGGTGTCCGTACTATGAATAACTCTCAGAATAGTTTTAATCACGCCTCCATGAGTAAATAGAAAGACATCCTTACTTTCATTGTGCGTAAGCTGTTTGAATACATCTGCAACAGCGCGCCTGAAATCCAGATACCTTTGACTATCGGAAAGTAACCGCTCATGCTTCGCCGGATGTGCGAAACCTGGCAGCTCGCTCGCCACATGAAAACTTGCTTCCTTCAATCCGGTAGCAATCGAGTAATTAACGCCAGCCGCGTTTACTGTCTGCACAGACCGGATCAACGGACTGCTATAAAATACGCTTTCTGTTTGATTGCCGTTGACGAGGGCGGAGAGTCTTCCCCCAAGTAACAACGATTGCCTGACGCCAAGCTCAGTGAGAGCGCTGTCTTTACTTGCGCTCTCTCCAGTTTGCCACTTGGATTGGCCATGCCTGATAAGGTGTACTTTCATTATCTTCCCAAAGATCAGCCGGACACAGATTGCGTCCGGCTATCGCCAGTTACTCTATTCCTAGCGCTTCAGCCGCGCGCTGATATTTGATGTCATAGATAACCTTGGTTGAGAATCGCTGCTTCAAGCTATCCACCAGATAGTCAATCAGCTCGATAATGCGCACATCTTCAGAGATTTCTTTTTTGATTCTTGGATATATGGAAATTTCCACTTCCTGGAAAAAAGCCTTTCGTTCTCCATTAATATCCTTTCTGTAATCCATAACTCTGGACCGATCCAAAGAGCAACGAAGTACGTCATACTCGTCAATCCGGACAAAGAACGTAGAGCGATTGCCAAAAAGGAGCACAGCTGGCTCCAGCTCTTCGCCAGAGATATTAAACTCCCTGAACAAATACTTACCTGGCTGATCAAGCTCTTTATCTTTTAATAAGTCTTTTACAATTTTGACGGACTCAGGGCTGTATGGAGCCTCCTGAATTTGCTTTTTCTTCTCGTCCTGAAAAACATGGCGGCGATCCAGCCGGTTTCCATGCTCGTTTTCCGGCATTTTAAAAGCGCAGAAAGCATGAGTGACTTTATTGCACGAAGTCCGTAAAAGCGCACCAGTCGGCAAGAGCTTATAATCTTTGGTGTCGTAGTAGACGGCGGTATTTAGAGGCGGATTCTCCCTGACGCCTTCTTTTTCCAGGAAGCGCACGCCGTTGATGTGTTTCGCCGCATCTTCAGCCACGAAGTCCAACCATTCAAAATACTGCTCATCCGTCACGCCATTCATATCAACTTTTACCGCAAGTTGATTAAATACGTTATGGCCTTTTTTTACTTCAAAAACTGGTTGAGAGTTATCTATCTTCAGACTTTTCATGCTGATTCCAAAATCCTTCTTAGTTTATTTTCCAATTGCGCCGGGCTCATCATAGGGGTGTTATGTTCCTTGCCACGATCTGGATAGAACGTGTTATAGGTATTTGTGAACTCCCTTTCTCTTGGGCCACGCAGCACAAAAGTGCATAACGCTTCGCCTTTTTCAGGGAAATTAACCCTGTGCGTAACGAGATAGTTTAGGTAGTAGGTTTGCCCCTGAACGTATTCTGTTTTAGCAATCTTGTTCAATTGGGCTTCGCTTTCAAAGTCACAGGTATGAATATTTCCTGTTTTTGAAGGCATGTATTTATATTTACGAAATGTTTTCAGCTCAACTGACTCTTCATCCGCCTCAATAAAATTATCAGAAGAAAGTTTTCCTCTGAATATATGAGACCAGAAACTGAACCGGTGATTATGAACTAACTCTTCATGCCTTTTAGAGTCGTCCAGATTTGGGTTCCAATTATGCAAGGTCAGTCTATACCCTCTTGGATCAGGGTTATCTATTAGTACTATTTTGTCGAAGTGATTGACGTGCTCGTACGAGCGTCCCGCAATTTTATCCAACAATTCTTCAGAGTTCAGAATCTCCAACAGCATACGCTCTGGGATATTTTCTTTAACAAGCCCTTTCATAAAGTCCAAGTTATATTTTATGGCCTCTTCAGTACTCACATCCTTTGGTAGGTCAAGTAGTTTTTCGGCTACTTCGTCTAAAATTGATAGCTCTGTTAACTGCACAATATTCCCTTAACTTAACATTGGCGTCTTATTTTTTAGAAAAACAAAACGCTAGCTTACCTACATCCATATTCGAAAATATGGCGTCCATATATCCGCATAGATAGCGAATCGAGTGTATTATCCGACCACTCCTTATTATCGATGAAAGGAATGTCGCGAGTATTTTTATCAACTCCTTCGTGAAGCGAAATGTCCCTGCTTCGTCAATGAGTGCATTATATAAAAGCGTAACGACACATCAGTGCAATGCCGCTGAATTTATGTGATTTTCGTTATTATTTTTTATGCATTCCTATGGCTTCATTTATATAGATGAAGGCAAGCATTCGGGATGTACAGGATTTGGAAGGAGCAGCACAAAACTTGCCCAAGCTTGTTGCTTCCCCGGTAGAAATTAAGAGCTGACGTGACGGAGATTCTAAGGTGGGACCATGGGCTCCTGAGAAGGCCTGAGAAATTTCCTGATGTAGAAGTCGGCCATATCCGACTCCTTCAGCTCATAAGTCGCCGCTATGTGTGGATTTAAGACGAGCAACAATGTCGCTGCGATAATCATGATGACGAAATCCGCGCAGAAAGCCTCAACGCCCAGGAAGACAGTGACATCACCACCAAGGAACAGCTCAACCAGTATCAATGCGCCAGCGATTGGAGCCGCTGTGCCTAGGGATAACTCTAGCTTTATTACTAGCCAAACCTGTGACATCCTTAACTATACGCGCAATAACGCTATCTCATATTATTATGTTCAAAGGAAGTTAGGGGCATGGATTTTTCAGGCAGAGTATTTTTTCTTCTATCGCAACGATGCATTGTGAATAATTAGGTGTAAATATGACTATCACTATTACCAGTTCTGTAGGTATAAATGGTGCCAATAGGAGAAATGACGTCGCTATCATCCAAGCACTGATTAATGCCTTTGACGCCTGGAAAACTGAGATTAAACCATTAACGGTAGACGGTAAAATTGGAAACAAATCCATTTATGCCATAAAAGAATTTCAAAAACAGGCAATTGGAATAAGACACCCCGATGGCAGGGTAGATCCCAATGGAAAAACTTTTCGATATTTAACCATGTATTTAAGCAATGATGAGCTATCTCTCCTGGAAACCTCACTGTTTAATGGAAAAGAAGCAACTCTCATAGTTTCTACTAAAAAAATACAGTCATTCTCTGGCCTAAGTGGTCAAACTGTCACCTACAAAAGCACCCTTCCGAAGGATCAGCAACTTGTATCAAATTATGCTATTTCTGTTAT
Source organism: Hahella chejuensis KCTC 2396 (assembly GCF_000012985.1). Lineage (NCBI taxonomy): Bacteria > Pseudomonadati > Pseudomonadota > Gammaproteobacteria > Oceanospirillales > Hahellaceae > Hahella > Hahella chejuensis. The sequence continues at coordinate 6,659,947 of NC_007645.1, forward strand.
AAAGATAGCGCTTAAAGAAGCAGGAATGTCCCACGCAGTTATTACCTCAACCCTTCGAACGCCGAGTGAGCAGGCGAAACTAATGTATAAAAATGCAAAGCTCAATCTGAAGAAACAGTATGCTTTATACGGTCGAAATGGTGACAAAGTCCTAGATATATATGATAGTAACAAGGAAAAATCAGAGAGCGACATTATTAGCTTAATGGAGGACGAGATAGTAAATCTTGAGAAGGCCGGAAAAAGGGTGTCAAAGCATTGTGTTTCCGAGAGCTCATACAAAACCTTAAACGTCTTCGATATTGGCTACAATTCAACAAAGTCCGCAAGCAAAAATTTCAATAAAGAAAAATTTCACAACGCATTAAGTCAACTCAATAAAGATGGGTACATAAGCCAGTTAATTGATGAGACAAACAAATCAAATAAGTGCTGGCATATAGAAATTATCCCAAATAATAAGGCACTCCCTATATATGACAAAGGATCTATCTTAAACCCCATAAAATACATAAATGGACTTTGCTAATTGGAGCCTGAAGTGAAAAAAATCATATTCTCCTCATTTTTACTTATTGCAACCGCTAGTTGTAGTGCTGAAGAAGTCGAATGCCACTATAAAGCTTCGTTTGTTCAGGAGGCGGCCGTAACAGATAGCAGTGTGGCGCTTTCACACTGGAGCACAGAACGAGACAGAAAAAGCGATGAATATATAAAAAAGCTTTATCTTGTGTATAAAAATGGCGATATCGCCGTTATAGAACACAAATACTGTGACATGTATAACTTTGAGGTCAGCTATTCTTTCTCCAGTCAGAATCCAGCCCCCACAAGCCAGTCCATTGGGCAAATCGTCGCCAAGCATGCTCAATACGCTCAACTCACGCCAACCTATTCGCCCTCGCTGAGCAGCATAGTGACATCCGAGTTGGAGAAAAACGCATTTAATGGCCAGAAGCCTCTCTCACTTGGGTTGCCTCAAGAACCACTCACCTTCGACGACTTTGTCGAATACAGCGTTTCCTTTTTGCCGAATAAAGAAAGCAACATCCTGCAATCAAGCCTGAGCTTCTATATGGGCATTGGCGGGGCGGATTAAGCCTGCGCCGTTGAGATTTATGGGGTACGAGGTGAAGGCTTTGAGGCGCTGTTGGATGGCGCTTTGCTTATCCAACCTACGGTGATTGAGAGTCAGAGATTACGTAGTTCTCGTCAGCGGATTGGATAAGCCCAAATAAAGAAAAACGCCCTGCCCGTTCAATAGGTTCAGGGCGATCTCAGGATCGAGCAAAGTCTGCAGCCCAATAATTTACGGATCAACTGCCGCTTGGCAGTGGAGCGCCGATGGGTTGCATGTCGAGGAGGATATTTTTTGCTTCTTGTTTCCATTGCAGAGGCAACGAATAGTTGGGGAATCTGAGTGCTAGCACCGCCCCCTCGTTGAGTAAAGCGCGTACATTCGCCGGCATTTCCTGGTCCAGTTCCGCGCAGCCCTCGGCGTTCACTAAACCGCTAAAAGAAAGCGGTTCGACTTCGCCCAGCGCTTTGTGCGCTTCCAGACGCCAGCTCGAATTTTCGCCGATGTTGAATTGCTCTCCATGAGGCTGACTGAATCCCAGTCCGCAGGCTTTGAGAACGATCGGCAGCGCGGGGAGAGGCTGAGCTGTTCGTTTTTGATCACGCAAAAATTTCCCCCAGATCAGGCGGGCTTCAGGCGAGTTCAGCGATACGTAGTTATAATCATCCGGCTTGCGTAGGGCCTCCAGCCGTTTCAGGCCTTGTTCCAGTTTGTCTATGTCGGTTTCGTATCTGAGTTCCTCTTCCAACAGGTTTCTGGCGGGTTGGCGGGCCGCTTCCAGCCCTGACAGGGAGGCTTTCTCGTAGTGAATCAACGCCTGTTCTCTATTGCGCTCTTCCTGACCCCATCCCATTTCCGCAATGCGGGCCAGATGATAGTGGGCCACCGGCTCGTCCTGCGCGGCGCTTTTGCTGAAGGCGGATTGGGCTTCCACGTAGTTTTTCTCATCAAGCATTAGCACCCCGTAGTTGGTCCATGCCTGCCTGAGGCCTCTGTCCATCCCCTTCTGCAGCCACTCCACCGCCTGCTTTCTCATGGCGGACGAGTCAAAACTATCACGCTCTCCCGGCAATAAGTGTCTGGACATCTGGTAAGCGCGCACATATTGCCGGGAGGCTTCGAAGTCATAGCCTGCGTCCGGTTTCAACTCATGCGCCTGAGCGTAGTAATCGCCGGACTTGAGAATGTTGGGAAGCACGCCCGCCACGGCAAACACAGACGTAGGATCGGGCTCGTTATACGCAACCGCGAAATTAATATACGTAGGCATCTTCAACCCCCGCTCCAGCGCTTCCTGCAAAAGCGGTATTGCGGCCTTGGGTCGCCCGGCGTCAATCTCCATCACGCCCAGGTTATGGCTGGCTCGCGCAGAGCCTTTCTCCCGAGCCTGTTGATAAAAAGCACGCGCCTGCTCGCGGTCCTCATTAACGCCTTTTCCAAGATCGTGAGCTTTACCAAGCAAAAACAGGGCGTCTGCATCACCCTTGGCCGCGGCGTCACGAGCCTGAGAAAAAAATTCATCGTACTGCCCGCTGTTGAACAACTCTTCCGGCGTTGCGGCGCACGCGGAACGCCAACCGGCGCCGCTTATCAGTAATCCACACAGCAGTCCGGCCAAATAGTGTTTTTTCATATGAGGTTGTAAAAGTATGACTCGTTGAGTGAAGGGATATCAGGTTGTGGAAAACGGAGAAACGCTGTGATGTTATCCGAGCGTATTCCCGAAAGAAATATAGCGAGAACAACGCCTAAAGTCCGTCGTGGGGGGGGAAACAAGCTTGCTTTCACCCGAAGCGGAGAAGCACCGTTGGATGGCGCTTCGCTTATCCAACCTACGGTGATTGAGGTTCAGAGCATCAATGCTTTACGCCGTAGCTCTCGCCAAGCGGATTGGATAAGTCCGAATGGAGAAAAATGCCGGTTAGTTCTTCCACTAATCATGGGCCAAGGAAAATCAATCTTTACGGAGCTCTACCATCGACATGATTCGTTGGGCATCCTCCAGCATTCGCTCTCTTCTTAACTCTTTTGGGTCTCCGACTTCAAAAGACATTCGGAAACCAATCGTTAAATAATATTCATCGCTTAACGGATATGCCCAATAATAACTATGCCGGTACCCCGCACGTCCCTCTGGACCGATATAATATGCTAACCACTCAATATTATTAATGATCTGCCGGTCATAGCCCTCAGGCAGTCTGACGAGGTATTGCGAAGGAGCTTCGCCCTTGGTAAGAGCATTATCTTTAAATTTTTGACGCGCTCTCCAATTTGCGCCCCCTCGACAATCCGTCTCGTAATAGTTCCAATATTCGTGCTTCAAGTATTTCTCTAAACTACTAAGATCGCCTTCGATAATTGGAGTGTGGCCTTCAGCTCTATTAACATCTACATGCATACTAAGCCGACATAGCTTTCCAAAACTCCCTTGGAAAAACATACCTTTATAGCCCCATACACCAAACCCCATGGTTACATGAGTTCTATTGAACGTTTGCTCTGTATTTGAGTCAAACATATCGGCTCGAAGATTAAGATATGAGGGAAACGGCGGGGTCTGGGTCCCTTCGGAGTATGAGCTACTCGGAAGTTTATATGTCAACCTATAATCGCCAATACCACACTCTTTAGTAATGACATTGGAAAAATCGGGACCTTTCCCTGTCAATATGGCCACTGGCATAGTTTTATAACCATCTTTTCAATGTTTGACGCCGTAGCTCTCGCCGAGCGGATTGGATAAGTCCGAATGGAGAAAAATGCCGGTTAGTTTTGACTGCCTGTAAGCTTCGGCGAAGGCTTCATTACAAAATATGCCCTGGAAGGTATCCAGTTCCGTTCGGAATATAGGAAAGCCGCCAACCTTGGACTCGTCAAAGGCGATGTTTACCAAGTTCTGATTAGCATCGTACGCCGTCAAACGCCGATCCACGCCATCCACTTCTTCCGCTGTTCGCAAAGGATTGAATAGGTAGCCGTGGGATTCGTCAAAGTTAACCGGTAAGAACTCCCCTGCTTGGGCCAAAAGACCGCTCAGTGCTTTGTAGGCCTTTTCATTAAAGAAAAGTCGACCGTTCCTGGCTGCTATATCTGGGATATTTTTTGCACGGCTTTCTGTCGCTTTAAATCGGATAGTTAACGGTTTCCAAACAGCGCTGTAAGGCACAGGCGAGCGCTTGATATGAAACGGGTATTCGCGCCCCAGCTTTTTCAGGACTTCGCCCGTGGGGATCTCGAAAGTTAGATAGGATTCCTCATGAATAATACGATATATAGTCATGTTTATATCTTCCATCCAAAGCTTCGTAGAACTATAAGCTCACCACTCCAATTAATCATTTTTAACATTAAACCAAGCCAGCTTTCTATACATGACCCGGCTCATAAACGATAATCAAAATCGTTGTCAATATACATATGAATTTCGAAGTTCAAAACCATCTTATCCATGCTTAAAGGATTAGTCACTATGACCGACAAGAAAAAAAACGAAACTCCAAACAAGCCAGCTTACGTACCTCGTTTTAAGCCAACCCCAGAAAACATAAAGAAAGTCGCCGATGCATTCGAAAGAGCAAGAAAGGATGCCGAGAAAAATGGACACAAGTGGACCATGATTGTTTACTAAACACAGGGAAGTATTTAATGAGCAAGGCTAAAAAGGTTTGGCTTAGTCCACAGATAAAGAGCCAGTTCCAAGCAATTCCAGAGCTTCAGGACTTAATAAGGGATTTTATCGAGTACAAGAAAGAAAACTTAAAATTCAATGACACAAATAACTATATAAACATTAGATATCTTATCGGGAGGGATGTTCCTTATGACAAAGATCCTCTTAAGCTAGAAGATACATACCACGCACATATTCTAGAAAAAGGCTCTCCCTCGCATTTGAAGGCGACAAGAAGATACAACTTTAACAAACAAGTAGACTGGACAAGCAATTACGCCCTAGTATACTGCACGCTTTGGTCAGAAGATAAACTTCCACATAAAGAAAGAAGCGCATTTGGAATACTTGATTTCTGGCTTGATGCGCATGGCCAGCTCAATACAAATTCTAAATTCAGACTTCAAGAAATGGTTGATGAGTTTGAAAGAGCGGTAAATAAAGGAGAGACAATGCTATGGTAGCTTCAAATAGTGAAGTCAATTGGCGCCAGGGCGCTCCAGAAAAAGGCGGTATTTATTATGTCTCCGCCATCCAGTATCCAGCAGGCACTGTTTATGATGTTCTCTTTTGGCAGGTTGATCCAAGTGGAGATAGTTACTGGGTGCCCTTCGACTCCAAAATCGCCAAGGTAGTCGGTTTCATACCCGTTTCTGAAGTCATAGGCGCCTTCACTGGTGTTCTAGATCCTTCTGATGGTTCTAAAGTTCCAGACGCCATTATCCAATGGCAATATGGCGAGCCAGATCGCACAAAACCTTGTCTTGCCGCCCTTCGCTATATGTACGACGTGATGACCTGGGATGAGGAGTTTGGCTGGAGCGTTCCTTTGGAGCACTGCGACGCTTATATTCCCTTGGATGAGTTTTTAACGAAAGTCGCCGATCTCCTGCCTTTTGAAGATAAGAACCAGTAACATACGCACAATGTTGGATGGCGCTTCGCTTATCCAACCTACAGTTATTGCCATACACGCCCAGTTGCTTCCCTGGGCGCACGCCACGCATTCTTAACAGAACATCTCTATCACTGACGCCGCCGAATTTTCGTAGGTTGGAAAAGCGCAGCGCCTTCCAACATTCGGAGTAGCTCAAATCCCCCTCCGCTACAAAATCCCATTCTCCACAAAACTAAACTCCTCCATCCCTCCAATAATCACATGGTCCAGCACTCGCACTTCCAACAGGTCGAGGGTGCGTTTCACTTCTCGGGTGAGGCGGATGTCTCTTTGGCTTGGGCGGGCGTTTTGGGAGGGGTGATTGTGAGCGAGGATGACGGCGGCGGCGTTGAGTGAAAGCGCCTTTTTGGCGATTTCGCGGGTGTGGACGGTGGATTCGTTGTAGGTGCCCCGGAACATCAGATCGAATTCGATAACGCGGTGCTGATTATCCAGAAACAACACGCCGAAGGCTTCGTGCTGGAGTTCCGCCAGATTCAGTTTCAGGTAGTCGTAGGCGAAGCGGGGGCTGGCGATCACTGCGCCGGGCTCGCGCAGGCGGGCGGCCAGGATGGTCAGTGCTTGTTTAATGATATTATTAAACTAGATCCTTAAAGAAATTCTAATAGTTGTGCCTCAGCACATTAAGACATAAAAAAATATTCATTAGAATCCTTCTATATCATCTTCAACATTCTTCATACATACACGAAAATAAGAAAATTCATCATCTGTTATCTCCTTTGCATGAGCATCAACTCTGGATGAGTTTATAAATTCCAAAGTGGAGAAAACATCTTTTTTCGTTCTTGAGAAAACGTGATTAAAAACATCCCAATTCTTTGAAATTATTTTTGATATATCCGAAAAATATATTTCACTCTTATTAGGGTCAAAAATCTCTCTATATTTACTTCCTTTTAGCCTGTCTTTTCTTGGATTACCAAATATTTCTAAAACTTTTTCTTTTGCTTTATTCTCACCGAAGCTGACCATCAAAACCATTCTAACAATATTTCTTAATTTAACCTCCGCCCTATTCCTTCTTTCTGATATCTCGCTCCACTTTTCTTGAACCGTAAGTCTCAATTTTTGATACTTATCCTTCCCTACAATATAGTCCTTAACCGCATCAATATTAAAATCATATCCAAGCCTATTTTTTCTAATTATCCCATACCCTATTAGATGAGACGTATATGAGTGATGCATTTCTGCAAACCCATTAAAACTCTCAAAGTCCTCGTTTGCCAGCATAGATAACATATCATACTCATCTGGATAAAATTCTTTCAAAACGACTATAATCATTTCTATATAGTTTGAGCAGTTCGTCATAAAGTCGTCTTTCCCCTTCTTATACGCCAATCTATCAATATCTACAGGACGTTCCTTATCGCTAACATTCTTCGATATCAAACTACACACATGTCGCATAAGAAAAGGATGACCTCCAAAATCTTCTGTCAGCCTTGAGAACACTGCTTCGTTGAACTTTAAACCCATTCTCCTACCAAGCTTCCTAACCATTTCTCGAGTATCTCTAACTTCAAACCCTGGTATATATGTTGGCTGAAAATGGTTGAATATAGGATTATCTATACTGTCTATCTTGGGTAGCTCGACACATGTCGGATTTGTACCAACAATCAAATACGACAATAGACGATCATTTCTTTGAAAGATTGATCTAAGTGTTTGCCAAAACAAAGCAAAGTCTATTCCATTTCGCCAGTGTTCCGAAGATGCTGTATCTCGAGATATATTTTCTATTTCATCAAAAATAAAAAACAGTGGTATCTTTTTAATATCTCTACAAGAAATTAGAAACTCTTCGAAGAAAATAGATGCATTTTTTTCATTAAATTCACTCTCTCTAGGCAAACTTGTTGATAAATTTAATATGGACTTAACTCTAACACACATGTAATGCAAAGCTTCATTCCATCTCCTCTGATTAAAAGACGTATCTTGACAATCAATAATTATAGACTGAATACCTTCTCTCTGAAGGTTCCTTTCAATACCATTAACCAGTGATGTCTTACCGGTTTTTCGAAGCCCAAATAGCCCCGAATTCTCTCCACTCTTAAACCTATTAACAAGCTCTTGAATCAAATCATTTCTACCAAAAAAATAAATATCTTTTTTTAATGGAGCCTCAAAGGCAAACAAGTCCCTACTATAAAAATACTTTCTAAATCTATTCCTAAAAAAATACTGATCATCAACTCTCTTTAACTCCTCATATGAAAATGGAATAATTATTTGCGACTCAGGCTCACTTTTAATCAAGTCGGTTAAAGATGACTCAACATTTTCGTCCTTACTTATCAACACATTACATATCTTCTCTATACGTAACGTTGAATGACGCCTTACCACATGTTCGAATACATCAAGAGTTCTAGCCTGAATCCTCTCATAAGGACTAAACACAACAACAATTTCCCTATCAAGGTTAAACATATCCTTATAAATTTCTGTTGGACTTACAATTATATATCTATATTCACTATTTATTCCCAACTGAACCTTCTCACCACCATGTGTAACATAAAACTCTTTTGAAACCACTTCTATTATGGATTTCTCTACATCCAAGAAATGGTTATATTTAAGAAGCTTATGCTTTCCAGGATATACAGTATTTCCCATGCCCACCTCCTAAAATAAAATTCAATATATTTTCTCCATCAATACTCCCCCCTCAAAACCCACTAACCTTCATACTCTTCAACACCAACTTCCAGTTCTCCATCGGGGTGCCTTCAAGGTTCAGTCTGCTGACCATGTAGTACAGACGCTGTGTGGCCACGCCGTTGGGGGTGGTGGTGAAGCGTTGTTTTAGCCAGTAGGGGGGGATGGATTGGTAGTAGAGGGTGGCTTTTACGCTGAGGGCGCCGGTGTTGACGCCGGATGGCAGGGTGACTTTGTAGGTCAGTGCGTCCTGGCCTTTGAAGCCGGGGCCCTGGTCCTGGTAGTCCGGGTCGTCGCCCACGCCATGGGGATCGGTGACGGCCATGAATTGTTCCATTACCTGCCCTTGTGGTTTGAACACGGTGGAGACGCGCCAGCCTTTGGGTAGCAGGCGGTTGTCTTTGGGGCTGTAGACGCGGTGGACGAAGCTGGTGGTGAATTCGTGTTGCGCGTTCTGGTTCAGCTCTTCGTAGATCTGCACCTGATTCTCCTGCGTGATCAGCTGATAGTGCGGCTGATAAGCGTCCGGGCTGGGCAGGAATTCGGTTTTCAGGGGGATGCCTTTGCCGTCCACGATGACGCCCACGGAGTTGGTGCGGCCGGAGCCCCACACCACTTTGTCGCCGTCCATCACCAGAAACTCCAGGAAAGCGCGGCGGAAGGCCACGCCGCTGGGGAAGCGGTGGCCGGTTTTGTTGGTGAGGGTGACGTTGGCGGTGAGCACGCCGTTGCTGACGCCCTCCACTTTCACGTCGATATCCACCGTCTCTTTCTGCGCCTGCAGAATCATATTGTCGATGGCCAGGTCCACGCCGTTGTCGGCGCCGGTCATGTAGTCGGTTTTATCCACGCCGAGAATGTCCGGGAACTGGTCGAACATCTCTAGCAGGAACACATTCAGGCCCACATGCTCGTGACGGTTGTAGTCCGGCCGCAGGGGAATGTCGATGTCTTCCAGCGGCAGGGTATGCTCCGCCGCGGGGAAGTTGGCGTCCTGAATCGCCGCGATCTGGGTGACGAGCTGGTCGATTTTGACGCTGCCGTCCAGAGTTTCGAAACCGCCGGGCATGTGACAGCCCTGACAGCTCTTGAAGTCTGAGTTGGGGTCATTCTCGCCCTGGGCGAAGGCGCTGTTCTGCCACTCCAGGAAGGTGGCCTGCTCAATGGTGTGCGGATAGTCTTTAAACGCCGGATTGGTTTCGGCGGCGTCCAGCACCGGATACGGATTCTGGGTCATGCCGATATTGGGCAGGTTGATGGTGTGGCAGGTTCCGCACATCTGCGAGTCTTTCATAAAGCCGTTATGCACCGGCTTCACGCCCAGCACATCCTCCATGGGACGCGTAGAGACATCCTTGAAGGGGCCGTAATACTCATCATCCGGCCCGCGCTCGAAGCGGCCGGTGGAATTGTGGAACAGGCCAAACGCCAGCTCTTTCGGCGTCAACGGCGTCAGCCAGCCAGGATTGGCGGGATTCCAGCTTGCGACCTGCTCGGCGGAGGGCTCGTTGATATGGTGACACACCGTGCAACTGATTCCCTCACGCGCCAGCTCGCCGTATTTGTGGTAGGCGTAGTCTGCGGGTTTGGGCTCGGCGGCGGAGAGCACCTGGGTAAGATAGAAGTAATCCACCTTGAAGTTGGGGTCGAGGGCCGGGTCGGTAGCGGCGTCGATTTCCAACTGGCGCTGTCCCATGGCGCCGTGGCAGCTCAGGCAGGTGTTGGTGATGGCGGTTTGCGTATCGGCGACGCTGCCTTTCAACGGCGTGGGGGTCATCAGCCCGTCCGCCGCCACATAAGCCATTTCGCTTTCCAGCTGCGAGTGGAAGATGGGATCGCGCCCGGCCAGCCCCATGGGCGACCAACGCCATTCCCCGTACTCGGAGACGTTAAAACCGTCGCCGTAATTAGGACCGGTCTGCAGGAACATGGTGACGCCATACGGCAAACCGCCCAGACCGCCATGACAGCCCAGACAGTTACTGGAAGTGATAAACGCTTCCGCGCCATCTGGACCGGGCACTACATGGTCGGCCCACTGCGACGGGAAAGGTTTCACCTTTAGATAGACGCTGCGCGCCAACTCAGGAAACTGCTTCAGAAACGCGCTGTTCGGATTAGGCAGGGCTTCGTTCTTCATCGGCAGCGCGGAGAGCTCCGCCTGCCCCATATGCTGACTGAGGAAGGCCTGCAGACCGGGTACTTCAGAGTCTTCCCAGGGGCGTTGTAATTCAGGAATTTCAAACACCGACTGGGCGTAGGGATCGTCTTTCAGCAACGACAGCGGGTAGTTGCTCATATGTTCCGGGCTGCGCCAGGACGTATCGACGAAAAAGCGCAGGGGATATTCTTCCGGGAAGAAACCTTCAATGTTGCGCAGCGCGCTGAAGGTGAACATATTCTCCGCCGAACCGTGGCAGCGCAGGCAGGGCGCGCCGAAGCTGGAATACGGGGCGTGGCTGTAATTATCCAACTGACTGTCCACCGCCTTCTCGACGGTCTGCCCTTCTCCCGGCGCACTGGGCCCGGCCCAGAACCAGCCGTCCTTGGAGCCGGCCTTGTCGCGCACCATTACCGTCCAGGCGGTGAGCAGTTTGCCCAGCATGGCTTCATAAGCGGCGGGATCGGCCTGATATTTGGGGTCTTTGGCGAGATCCTGATAGAGCACGCCGGGGGCGGTGTACATCTCTTTGATGATCATGGAGCCGTCGGGGATATCGCCCTGACGGCCGCCCTCCAGCCAGCGCATGACCTCCGGCGAGTAGAAAATGCGCACGGCGGGGTGAGTGCCAAAGTATTCGTTGCGAATGAACGGGCCGGTGTCGCGCACGCCTTTGTCGTGCTTCCAGCCGAGCTTCTTGTAATCGTATTGCATCAGCCAGGTGTAGAGGACTTTTTCATAGTCCCGCAGAGGCATGCTGGTGGGTAACGGGAGATCGGCGGGTTGGCCGTCGGACTGACTGGCGGATTGCGACCTTGGCGGGGAGTTGGCGCCCGTCTCCGGCGTGCGGCAACTGGCGAGCAGTAACGACAGACAAACCGATACGCCGCCGACGAGGGTCAGAACATCCTTACGCATAGCAACCTCCTCGCTATGTGAGCGCAACGCGACGGTCAACGCCGACGTCACGGCTCCTTTGCACCCATGGCAATCACTTTTTATCCCGACAACGCGCCGTTGCGGGGTCAGTCGCGCTTCATCCGATGCATCCCCCCTCCAGGATGTCGGCGACCTGACATTACAAAAGTTTTAGACCATGTTTGAAATTACGCAAGGCGGGAGATAACGGAAAAAAGGCGGGGAGGCCCTGCCGCGCAGAGCGATGGACATGCGCGGCGAACGGCCTGGAGAGGCGTTTACTCGTAGTCGACGGCGGAAGGATGTCTTTCGAAATAACGTTTGTAGAAATTTATGTAGTTGTTGTTGACTTTCATGGCGGTGATTTCGTCATAGCCCAGTTCCGTCGCTTCGTCGTCCCACAGCCCCTCGCCGTCAAAGCCGTTGACGAGCACGTAGTCGTCGTTCACTTCCGCCAGTTTGCCCATCAGGAACATCGGGTCTTGCGGGTTTTCGTCTTCCAGAATCAGGTAGTCGCAGCGCTGCCCCAGGGTGGACAAAGTCGTGCGCCAGTTGCTCAGGTCGCATTGGATGTCGAACTCAACCTTCTCATAGAGCCCCTCTTCCTTCAGCATTTGCGTCTGCAGGATATTGATGGCGCCCATGTAAACGTCGGTAATGTCATCCATGCGAATTACCATCAGACCGTCGAGGTTGAAGTCATACACGTACTGCAGCAGCACCAGCTCGTCGGAGTAATCCAGCACAAACGCCTGCAGGCAGTTTTCGTCCACGTCATCCCGTTCGATGGAGACCAGGGTTCCGTTTTCTTTGGCTTCTTTGATTTCTTCCAGCATAAATTTTCTCAAGATTATGGAGGACAGGCGGGTGAGTTATTTCGAGCGCCCGTCGTAGTGATTCACTTTCAACGCGTCCAGATCCACCCCTTCCAGACAGCGGGCGTTGATCGCCGCCATCTTGGCGCCGGAGGGGTCGGTTCCCTCCCCGAAAGGATGAATGCCGCAGGTGGGGCAAAATCGATGCTGGATAACGTGGGTGTTGAAGGTATAGGTGCTCATGGCGTTTTCCCCGGACGTCAGCGTCAACTGCGCCCGCGGCACGAACCACAGCAATGACCCCTTACGGGAACAAATGGAACAATTACACGCTAAAACTTCCGTCAGTTCGCCTTCCACTTCAAATGCGATTTTGCCGCAGTGACAACTGCCTTTGTAGTTCATAGTGGCTCCTTGAGTTTTGTTGCGGTCAATCTCTATTCAGTTATCCAGCCAGACGTTACGCAACGCCCGGATGTATACGGAATGAGGTTCGTCTTCATCCGCATTTCGTCTTTATCCAAACAAAGAAGGCCATCCTCCTGCAAAACGCCTTTCTGAACAAGTGCTGCGATGACAGCGTCGGTGCGATCGGGGTAGGCGAGATAATCTTTACGCTGACCGGAACGAAACGGCCAGTCGTCATAGGTGTCGGAAACAAACTGAATGTCGTCGCCGATATTATTCATCAGATACCAGCACACCATGGTCGCCGAGACCGGATGGCCAGTGATTTCATTTTGGGTACTGACGGGAAGATGGGCGAACGTGATGCGTTCTTTCTTGGTCTGGTTGACAAGTTCGTAGCCGACGGACATAGGCGCTCTCGCAAAGATTGTTCAGGCATATAAGCCGCCCCCCACCCCGCTTCCGCAGAAGACGAGGGGGAGGAAAGCTGCTTCAGCGCATCGCGCCGACGCTTAGCCTAACAATCCAGGCGCGCGCCGACTACAGCAGGCGCAGGAAGGCGAACACGTCCAGGAAGCTGATGCGGCCGTCTTCGTTCAAGTCGTACTGACGGTTATCGTCATTGACTGAACGGAACAGTTGCTTCAGCAGCATGAGCAGGTCGCGGCCATCCACATCGCCGTCGCCGTCGAAGTCGCCTTTCACTTCTTCTTTGACGCCGTCGAGGCTGATCTCGACGATCACCGGATCATGGTCGGAAGAGCGGAACGCATCCGGACTGTACAGGCTGAGCACCTGAGCGTCGGTTTTGAATTCCACGTTGTAGTCCAGCGCGCGAGGCTCGTCGCCATTGATGTGCCATTCGGAAACGCCGACGACCTGGGACCTGAGCGACTCGCTCGCCAAAGCATGGTCCAGATAGCCGGTTTCACCGGAGAACACGTAGGAATAAGCTGCGTCGCCATTCAACTCCGCCAACAGATTGTGATACCCCTGCGTCTGCAGCGCCATGATGGGATCTTCCTTGGCGTAGGCGTTAAGGTCGCCGATGATCAGCACGTCCGCATCTTCCGCGCCGGTAGGATCGCTCGCCAGCCAGTCCGCCAGCGCCACCGCCGCTTCACTGCGTTTTGCGTTGTAGCAGCCCTGGCCGTCGCCTTGGTCCTGGTTGTCGCCTTCCGCGTTAGTGCAGCCTTTGGATTTGAAGTGGTTGACCACCACCGTGATCTTGCCGTCGTTATCATTCAGAGAGAACGTCTGCGCCAGAGGCTGACGGTTGAAGTTATCAAACGGATAGCTGCTCAGGGACTTGGCGGCGCCGGCCGGAGTTACTTTATCCGCCTTGTAGATCATGCCGACGGCGATCTCATCGCCGCCCAGTGCGGACAGACCGGGATTGACGACCGCATAGTTTGCGCCCGCCGCATTCAGACGATTGACCAGATCCTGAATCGCGGAGTCTGCGCCGTAACCGTCGTTTTCAATCTCCATCAGACCCACGACATCCGCGTCCATGGCCAACAGAGCCGCTACGGTTTTCGCCGCCTGACGCTCCAGCTCTTCCGCTGTGGTAGCGCCGCGAGAAGTGGGGAAGCCGCCGCCCTGACCGTCGCCGTTGAAGTAGTTAAGCACGTTGAAGCTGGCCACTTTCAGGTTGCCGGCGCCGGTGGTCACAGGCGCGTCGGTGCGAGGGTTTTCCGCCACAAACGCCGGCGTGACGGTGGGATACATACGGTATACGGAGAAGCTGTAGCTGATGACGCCAGTGACTTCGTTCACCTTGTCACCCACACGCAGGGTGTTGAGCGCGCTCAGTTCCGGCGCGGGGAAGGGAATCACCGCCGGGTTCTGTTTGGTGCTGCCGTCGTCCAACACCAGCTGGTTCAGGGCGTTGGCCGCCGCCACCGCCGCCGCCTCTTCTCCCGGCGTCGCTAAATGCGTAGGGATATAACGACGGCCATTACCCAGCAGGACCTCGCCGTAGCGGCCCAGGTTATAGACTTCGTTGACGGTCCAGGGCTGCGCGGAAGTCACCAGCATGCCTTCCACTTTTTCCAGCGCGTCGGCGCTGTCCAGAGGCAGAGACACCTGTGCGGGAGTCACTTGATTGTCGCCGCCGCACACTTTAATCGCCTGCACCGCGTTCACTTCGGTCAGATCGTAGTATTCGGTCACCGAGCCCAGCACCCGCACTTTCTGGCCGACGCTCACGTCCAGCACTGACGCGTCTGCATAGACCAACACGCCTTCGGAGGTCTTGTCGTTACCGTCCTGGTCCGCGTCCTCTTCCTGCACGAAGAAGCCCTTTTGCTCATCCGCGCCTTGCAAGTCCGCCGTCACTACCGCTTCCAGCACTACCTGCTG